>PNML01000045.1 GCA_013823635.1 Polaromonas sp.
GCCTTCATCTGCGACGCCATCCGCACCCCCTTTGGCCGCTACGGCGGTGCCTTGAGCAGCGTGCGCACCGACGACCTGGGGGCCATCCCCATCAAAGCCCTCATGACCCGCAACCCCCAGGTGGACTGGGCCGCCGTGGCCGACGTCATCTACGGCTGCGCCAACCAGGCCGGGGAAGACAACCGCAACGTCGCCCACATGAGCGGCCTGCTGGCTGGCCTGCCACTGGAAGTGCCCGGTGGCACCGTCAACCGCCTGTGCGGCTCGGGTCTGGACGCCATTGGCACCGCGGCGCGCGCCATCAAGGCCGGTGAGGCGGGCCTGATGATTGCGGGTGGCGTGGAGAGCATGAGCCGCGCCCCGTTTGTCATGCCCAAAGCCGAAAGTGCCTTCAGCCGCACCAACGCGGTGTACGACACCACCATAGGCTGGCGCTTCATCAACCAGCTCATGAAAGCCCAGTACGGCGTGGACTCCATGCCCGAAACCGCTGAGAACGTGGCCGTCGACTTCCACATCGAGCGCGCCGCACAAGACCAGATGGCCATGAACAGCCAGCTGCGCGCCGTGGCGGCCATACAGGCTGGGCACCTGGCGCGCGAGATCTGCCCCGTCACCATCCCGCAAAAGAAAGGTGACGCACTGGTGGTGGACACCGACGAACACCCCCGCGCCACCAGCCTGGAGGCGCTGGCCAAGCTCAAAGGTGTGGTGCGCCCCGACGGCAGCGTGACGGCCGGCAACGCCAGCGGCGTGAACGACGGGGCCTGCGCCCTGCTGCTGGCCGACGAAGCCAGCGCCCAAAAGAACGGCCTCACCCCCCGCGCCCGCGTGGTGGGCATGGCCGTGGCCGGTGTGGCCCCGCGCATCATGGGCATTGGCCCCGCGCCCGCCACCCAGAAGGTGCTGGCCCTGACGGGTCTGACACTGGTCGACATGGACGTGATCGAGCTGAACGAAGCCTTCGCCGCCCAGGGCCTGGCCGTGCTGCGCCTGCTGGGCCTGTCGGACACCGACCCGCGCGTCAACGCCTGGGGCGGTGCCATTGCGCTGGGCCACCCGCTGGGTGCCAGCGGTGCGCGCCTGGCCACCACCGCCATCAACCGCCTGCACACCACGGGCGGGCGCTACGCGCTGTGCACCATGTGCATTGGCGTGGGGCAGGGCATTGCCTTGGTGTTGGAAAAGGTCTGACGCGGGTTGTGCCGAAACGGTGGGGCGCCCACCCGCTGGCCGGGTGCCGCCAGCGCACTCAGCGGGTGGCGGGCAGTGGTGGCGCCGGGGCCGCGTCGATCAAACGGTCGGTGATGCCAGCCCCTGCCCACATGCCCAGCAGACTCAGCCAGGCCGTGACGGCAAAAATGGCGCCCCCGGTGATGCCTGCCCCCACGGCACAACCGCCCGCCAGCATGGCGCCAAAGCCCATGAGGGTGGCGCCCAGGATGTAGCGCCGCATGCTGTGCCCGTCTTTGAAGCCTTCGAGCTTCCATTCCCTGCCCAGCAAGGCCCCCAGAAACGAACCGGCAAAAACGCCGGGCATCAGGCCAAAATCAAACCCCACGGCGGGTGCGGGAGAGGCCAGCACCCGCATCAGCCACTCGGCGGAGGGCCCGCTGAAGGTCAGCCCCTGCACGTTGATCACCTCAAACGAGGACTGCGACACCTGGTAGCTGAACCACCAGGCCAGCGCCACCGTGAGGCCGGTGCAAATGGCCATCACCCATTTCAGGGGTCGCCAGCGGTTGCGCACGGCAAAATAAATGCCCGCCAGCAGCCAGGCGCCGCCAAAGGCCAGCCCACCCCAGTGGCCCGCGCCGGTCCAGACCAGCAGGTCGCGGGCGGACCCGCCGTCGATGGTCCACCACCCGCTGATGCCCAGGCGCAAGGGCGCCAGGGCCCCGCCCAGCGAGGCCTGGGCCGCCACCGCAAAAATCAACCCCGACAACAGGGCCCTGAGGTTACCGGTGGCCGACAACACCAGCAAACGGCTGGCGCAGCCCCGGGTGAGGATCATGCCCACGCCGAACAGTGCCCCCCCGACCAGGGCGCCCGACAAGCTGCCGGTGTTGGCCATTTGGCGGGCCGTTTTGACGTCCAGCCACCCGGCCAGGGTCAGGGCCTGGACGGCGACCACCGCCGAGGCAAAGGCCAGCAGCCACACGGGGAGTTTTTCACCGAATTGCCCGTGCCAGAACTCGATGACCGCCGCCCGCAGGCAGAACTTGGAGCGTTGGGCAAAAAACCCGAACAGCACACCAATCACCAAACCACCCGTGGCCAGGACCCAGCCCTCGCCGTGGTTTTCCAGCAGTTGGCTCAGATCGGGCATGGGGGCGTGGGGTCAATCCGGTTGGGCGAAGGAGGGGGCCAGCGGCAAAGTGACGCAGACCATGCAGCCTTGTCCAGGCTGGCTCTCGACGCGGATTGTCCCCCGGTGCAGCGAGACGATGCGTTGACTTAACGCAAGCCCGGTGCCGGAGCCCTCGTAATCCATGGAATGGTGCTGGCGCTGAAACATCATGAACAGCGAGGGCGCGTGCGCGCTGTCAAAACCCACCCCGTTGTCGCGGACCCAGAACACCACCTGCGGACCTGGGTGGGCGAATCCGGAGGGCACGGGATCGGCGTCGGTGCCAGCTCGCCAGCCCACTTCAATCCAGGCCTGCGGGGTATGGCGGGTGTACTTGACCGCGTTGTCCAACAAACTGGCCCACAGTTGGGCCAGCAGGGGGGCATCACCCGTCACCTCGGGCCAATCGGTGGCGATGCGCCAATCGATGTCCCGCGTGCCCGCGGTTTGCCGCGCCCGGACAACGGCTGCGCTGACCAGGCCACCCAGCGCCACAGGGGCGGCACCGATGCCGGCGCGCCCCAGGCGGGCGTACTCCAGCACCCCCTCGATCATGCGGGCCATCTGCTGGTTGGATTTGCCCATGGCATCCAGGTGGGCCAGCATGGTCTGGCTGGCGGCGGCTGGCACGTGCTCTTGCACCTCTTCGCGCAACAAGGTCAGGTAGCCCGAGAGGTGGCGCAGCGGCGCCCGCAGGTCGTGGGACACCATGTGCGAGAAGGCGTCGATGTCCCGGTTGGCTGTGGTCAGTTCATGGGTCCTGTCCTGCACGCGCTGCTCCAGGTCCTGGTTCAGGTCGTTCATCACGTCTTCCAGGCGCTTGAGCGCGGTCATGTCTTTGGTGATGGCCGACAGCCCTTGCAGGGTGCCGCGGGCATCGCGCAACGCGGTCAGGGTGGTGTGCGCCCAGAAGGCGGGCTGGCCGCTTCGGATTTGCCAGCCATCGGATTCGCAGTGGCCCACCTCGATCGCCTGGCGCAGCATCTGGGCACGGGTGCCGGGGTTTCGGCCGGGGTGAGCGGCATCCATCAGCAGGCCAAAGTGCTGGCGCAAGGCTTGTGGCGCGGCCAGCCCATGCATGCGCTGCGCACTTTCTGTCCAGTCGGTGATGTGACCCTCTGCGTCCAAAAAGTAAATGCAGTAGTCCTGCAGCCCGTCCACCATCAGCCGGAAACGCTGTTCACTCTCAAACAGCTTGGCGGTGCGCTCCTGGATGCGTGCCTCCAAATCCTGGTTGGCCTGCAGCACCAGGTCTTCAATCCGCTTGTGGCTGGTGATGTCGTGCAGCTCCACCAGCATGCCGAGCACCCGACCATCGCGGACATCGGGGGTGTATTTGACCTCCACGTGGATGCGCTGCTGGCCAGCCTCAGGTCGCTCGTAATCAAACACCTGCGGCTCGCCGCGCAAGGCCGCATGGGCGCGGGGCATGATGACGTCACGCATGGCGGGCATCACCAGGGACTCGAAAGTCGTGCCCTCCAGCGGCTGCCCCGGGCGCTCAAACATCCGGCGGTAGCTGGCGTTGCCGTAACGGCAGATCAGGTCGCTGTCGAAATAGGCAATCAGCGTGGGCACGTTGTCCACCACGCTGCGGATCAGATCGGGCGTGGACATCACCAGTGTGCCGGCGGCTACCGGAGGCTCGGAGGTTGTGGTCGCTGGCATGTGAGCAGCCATGGGTGAAACAAGTGGTGGAAGAAGACAGGGCGACGCGCCTGTGCCCTTATCGCACAGCCTCAGCCCGTCGGCAAGGTGCCCCGCTCCACAGAGCGGCCAAGTGTGAAATTCTCTTCCACCCAAGCACGCGAACCAGGTCGGATGTGCATCCACTTAAATTACAAACAAAAATACCATTCATCGCATATGGAAATTCAGTATTAAGCTATTGTAATAATAGCATGGCCACATGCGTGCCTTGAAGCCGCGGTGCAAATCACCCAACTGGCCCGCGACGGCCATGTGGTGCCCGGCAGCGCCCGCATCCTGGGTGTGGTCAGAACCGGCATGGCGGTTCGCAAGGCCGACCCAATGCCCGACGTCAGCACACCCGATGCACTCGAAGCCGCGCTGCTGGCGGCCGAGGGCATCTACATCCCCGACCCCGAACAGTCCACGGCGGGCGCCCATTTCATGAAAATTCTCGGGAAATTGGGGATTGACCATGACGACCTCACGTCGCGCTTGCGCATTGACCCCAATGGCGAAGAAGCCATGGTCGAACTGGCCAAGGGCAAAGGCCAAGGACTGCTGGGCTGCATTCAAACCACTGAAATCCGGTTCGGGTCGGACGTGGTGCTCGCCGGGCGGCTGTCCGGCCACGTGGCCCTGGCCACCATTGACACCGCAGCGGTCACGACCCATTCGCGCCACCCGGAACAAGCGGCACAGTTCATCAGCAAGTTGATTGGCCCCGATGCGGCACAGCTTCGCATGGCCATGGGGTTCGACGCGTGACAGGCCATCCGTGCCGATCTGTTTGGCGGCGACCAAGGCACACAGACCGGTGGCCGTCAAATGCGAATGACCTCCACCAGGCCTTGCAGAACGGGTTTGCACAAAATTTTGTAGCCGTCGCCATCAAAGCCTGCGGCCACGGTGGCCAGCTTTCGGGCTTCTGCCAAGCTGGCGGCGCTGCCCAGGTAGCACCAGTTGCGCACCACATGAAACTGCACAAATGATCCGTCCAAGCGGCAGGTTTCCTTCAAGGCCACCGCACCCGGGTGGGGCCAACAGACCACCTGAATGCCCTGCAATGCCGCCAACAACCGCTGAAAGTGGGCGTCGCTGCTTTCCTGACCGCAACACGCACCGGCACACCGTTTGACCATGTGCCGAAAGCAGGGTTTGCCGGGCTTCAGCTTCTCCAAACCCAGCCAACCGTGGCAGAGCCGGTGCTCATCGGCCAACGCCATCAGGCTCTCGATGGCCGCGCGGCGGCTGCTGTACAGCCCAAACAGCCGGGGTTGGGTGGCAAAGTCCAGCTGCTGGGCGTGAACCACGTCCAAAGCCCGGCCATTCAATTGCCAGGCACACAGTTGGCGGTTGCGCCGCAGCTTTTGGTTGTACAGCGGCTGGCGCAGTTTGATGAGCTGTGACTCCAGCAACAGCGCGCCCATTTCACCGGCGGTGCGGATGTGCTCGATGCGCTGGGTCTGGCGGAGCATGCGGGCCTCATCGACCGTGCGCAGGTGCGACAACACCCGGTTTCTCAGGTTCACGCTCTTGCCGATGTACAGCGGCAGGCCATCGGCTTGCGCGTGAAAGATGTAAACGCCGGGTGCAGCCGGCAGGTCGGCAACGGCGTCCCGGAGGTGTTGGGGGTACTGGTAGGTCACCGGCGAAACAGGGGCAACAGGCTTGGGGTTGGGGGCAGGGGTGTCAGGCATCACGGGGGCAGCAACAGGGTGAGTGTCCTCCAAGGCAAGCCGAACCGAAAGCCTGCCGATCCTCGGGAGGGTGGCTCTGTACTGGGTGCGGTGGAGACAGCGGTCAGTCGCGCCATGCAGGGGCAAGAATTGGACGATGGCGCGCAAGTCGCAAGCCTGCCCCGGCCAATCGGAGCTGCCTCACATGGGGTCGTACCCCTGACACAGGACGTGCCTGCCGGGTTGCGGATAGCCGAACAGCATCGCCCTCGCCGCGCGCCACAACAAGGGGTTTGCGGCGCTATTTTTTCAAAAGCAAACTTGTTATTACCGAAAAGCGCCAAAGGCACTTTTGCTTGAAAGTTAGAACACACCAACCTCTGACAACAAGCGTTCATGCACCGCGCTTGCCTCGCCAGGCACCAAGCGGGCCAGCAAGTCAAGGTAGTGCTGCAGCGGTGGTGTCTGAGCCTGGGGGGTCTTCGCCAAGTCGTCACAGCGGCGCAGGCGCAGTGCCTCGTGGGCAAAAGGCTGAGCCATGAATGCCTGGGCCTGGGCCAAGGTCATGGCCCCTCCCTGCAACTCCAGGCTTCGCTGAGAAGCAGGGGACAGCTTGTCCCAGTAACCCAGTTCCGTGGTGCAAAGGCAGCGTTTGGCATCCACGTGCATGCGGATGGGCTCCAGCACCGCGTCGGGCAACAACCCACGCAGGAACGGGATGGCAATGAACTGGTGCAAGTCGTCTTGCTTTTGCTCGTCATCGGCCTGTTGGTCACGCTCGGTGGCCAGCAAATGCCCCAGGTCATGCAACAGCGCCGCCACCACGGTGTGCGGGGTTTCCCCGGCTTGTTCGGCCAGGTGGGCGCACTGCAAGGCGTGCTCCAGTTGGCTCACGGCTTCACGGCCGTATTGCTGGCTGCCACGAACGGTCAGCAAGCGGGAGATTTCATCCACCGTCAATGGCATGGTCAGAGCTCCTCACACACACAAGATTCAGATCAAGGCTTTGCGAATCCGGGAGGACACCATGTCCAACAAGCTGACCGTGACCACGATGATGATCATGACCGCGGCCGTTTGCGCATACTGGAATCCGCGAATGATTTCCCACAGCACCACGCCAATGCCTCCGGCGCCCACCATGCCCACCACAGAGGCAGAGCGCACGTTGGACTCGAAGCGGTAAAGGGTGAATGAAATCCACAGCGGCATGACCTGTGGAATCACGCCGTACACAATTTCATGCAGGGCGCCGGCCCCGGTGGAGCGTATGCCCTCCACCGGCTGGGGGTCTATGGCCTCCACCGCCTCAGAGAACAATTTGGCCAGCACCCCGGCCGTGTGAATCCACAGTGCCAGTACACCGGCAAACGGGCCCAGCCCCACCGCCACCACAAAGAGCATGGCAAACACCATTTCATTGATGGCACGAAAGGCATCCATCAAACGGCGCACCGGTTGGTACACCCAGGCAGGCACGATGTTGGACGAGGCCAGCAGCCCCAGCGGCACCGCGGTGACCACCGCCAGTGCCGTACCCCACAAGGCAATTTGCAAGGTGATGATCATTTCGCCGACGTAAAGCCTCCAGTCGCTGAAGTCGGGCGGGAAAAAATCGGCCAGGTAAGTGGCCATGTTCCTCGAGTCTCGCCACAGGTCCAGCGGGCGCATGTCAGCCCCTTGCCATGACGCAGCCAACAGCAACAACACCACTGCCCAGGATGCGTACCAGACCAGGCCGTGTTTGTGGGCAGCCAGGGCAGGCAAATGGACACTGGTCGCTGTGGTTGTGTTGGTGGTGGACATGGTCAATCTCTGGCAATGAACGAGGGCCACCCAAGGCGGGTGGCCAACAACCCGTGCGGGCTTATTTCTTCAGCGCGGCCAATTGCTGGTCGATTTCAGCCAGCTTGGTTTGCTTGTCAGCGGGGGCCATGGCGGTGTCGGCTTCCAGCTTGGTGCGCTTGCCAAACAGGTCGAGTTCGCGGATGGGGATCAGTTGGGCATTGCTGGACTCCTTGAAGCCGGACAGCTTGGAAATCTTCATCACCACGGCCTTTTCATTGGCATCGGTTTTGGCGTAGTTGAAGAAAAAGTTCTTCAGTTTGGCTTTGGTGGCTTCAGGCAGGTCCTTGCGCATCACCAGTGGGTCCAATGGAATCAGGGGCGAGGTCCAGATGACGCGAATGTCGCCGCGCTTGTCGGGAAACTTCTGGGCGATTTTTTCCAGGTTTTCGCTGTTGTTGGTGGCCACGTCCACTTGCTTGTTGGCCACAGCCAGGGCATTGGTTTCGTGGTTGGCGGAGCGAACCACTTTGAAGTGGGTTTTCGCGTCGATCTTGTTCTGCGCGAACACGTAGAAACCAGGCACCACAAAGCCAGATGTGGAGTTGGGGTCGCCGTTGCCAAAACTGTAGTCCTTGCCCTTTTTCAGTATGTCGTCCAGGCCCTGAATGGGACTGTCTTTGTGCACGATGAGGTGGGAGTAGTAGCCCTTCGTGCCATCCGCATTGACCATCTGGGCAAACACTTCGCCACCCGCACGGTCCACCGCCTCGATGGCCGATTTGTTGCCGAACCAGGCCAATTGCACCTTGTTGAAGCGCATGCCCTCAATGATGCCCGCGTAATCCGGGGCAAAGAATGCTTTAACAGTGAAGCCTGTCTGCTTGGCCATGTCATCCAGCAGTGGTTGCCAGTCAGCCTTCAGGTTTTGGGTGGCTTCGGTGGAAATGATGCCGAAAGTGAGGTCTTCGGCCTGCGCAGCAACCAGACTCAAACCCAACGACATGGCAACAGTCAGTTTCTTGATCATCATGAACAACTCCAATCATTAAAAAACTCAAACACAACGAAACCCCACTCAAACGGGGTGCATCACCGGGGTGTTCCAGCCAACTGGCCTCTCTGAGGGCACATGCACAGCGACAGGTGCGGCTGGAGCCAGCAACTCCTCCACCTGCACGCCATACAGTTCGCGCAACAAAGAAGGGGTCAGTGCAGAAGAGGGGCCGTCATAGACCACCTTGCCCTGGTGAAGCGCCACTACTCGGGGGCAGTACTTCATGGCCACGTCCACTTGGTGCAGTGACACCACAACCGTGCATTGGTCTTCCCGGTTGATGCGGGCCAGGATGTCCATGACCTTGCGCGAGGACTCCGGGTCCAGGGAGGCGATGGGCTCGTCGGCCAATACCAGTTGGGCACCTTGGACCAAGGTGCGTGCGATGGCGGCGCGTTGCTGCTGCCCACCTGACAGGGTTGATGCGCGTTGACCATGGCAGTCGGCAATGCCGACGCGGCTCAACGCTTCCAGTGCCAAGTGGCGCTCTGACCGGTTGAACATGCGCAGCCAGCCGCGCCACCCGGGTGTCCGGTGCAACAGCCCCACCAGCACATTGGTGAGCACCGGCAGCCTGTCCACCAGGTTGAATTGCTGAAAAACAAAACCAATTTGGGAGCGGACACGGCGAATATGGGGGTTCAGGCGGCCTTGGCGCTGAACAGACTGGCCCTCCACCTCAATGAGTGACTCACTGCTGCCATCTGCCAGCATCAGGCCCGCGACATGGCGCAGCAGGGTGGACTTGCCGGATCCCGATGCACCGATCAGCGCGACCATCTCGCCCTTCTCGACAGTCAAATTGATGTCCTTCAAAGCGTGTTTCCCGTTCCCAAAATGCTTGTTCAGGTGTTGGATGTGCAGTGCGGTGGGCATGAAGGTTCTCCTGCTCGGTCAATTCGTCTAGACAACCTGCAGTGTCAAAGCCTCGTGTGACAGGCGTTTGAAGGTTGGAAGAAATTTTTATGGCAGCAATTCGCCGTCAACACACACGGCGACGTGGTCGCTGGCCCAAACGCCTGTCGCACCATCGGGCTGATTCAGCGCCAGGAAAGCCCCGCGCCAACGCAGGGGTGTGGCGGCATGAGACAACACGTGATCCAGATCAGCTCTGGGACCGTGATCTGCCGGACAGGTCGTTTTCGGATGCAGCCCGGCGGCGCGCGGCGCATCGACCCAGACCCCTGAAGGCACGGTGAAGTGCCGAATTTCATCGGCATGCAGCGGAGCATTGAAATCGCCACACACCACCAGTGCGTCGGTGAGCACACGCATCCAGGGGTGATCGAGCACGGTGCGCAATTGCTGCTGCCGCATTGCCTGTGCCCACGGCAGGTGGGTCAGGTGCACATTGGCAACCGTCAGGGTGCGGGGGCCGGCATCGAGTTGACACAAGAGCGCTGTGCGCTCGCCATCTGCGGGATCGGAGGGCAGCGGCAGCACGAGATGCGCCCGCACAGGCCACCGGGACAGCAGCGCCATGCCAGAGCGGCTGGGCGTTGACACACCATCACAAAGACGGGTTTTGGGCCTGGCTTGCGCCACCACACTGTGCAAGCCCAATGCTCGGGCCAGGTGTCCAGCCGTATCGAGTGCCCCGTCTGCGCTGGCAAAACACTCCTGCAAAGCCACCACGTCCGGGGCCAGCAATCCCAACTGCCGTGTCATCGCTTGCAACCGCAGTGCGTACGCCCCGTCACATTTCCACGTGTTGAAGGTCACCAGCCTAAAAGGTGCTGCCCGTTGCCGCATCGCCTCCGGCGTCATGCTGTCAATGCCCCGGACTGAACAAGGGGTGCGTGCCGCGAGAGAAATCGGCGCACATCGCAAAAATCGTCCAAACACTGCGCCAGTGTCTCGTGTGGCCAGTCCCACCAGGCGGTGGCTTCAATCGCCAGGGCAATGTCTTTGGGGAAGCGTGAGCGAATCACTTTGGCAGGCGCGCCGGCCACGATGGCATAAGCTGGCACATCGCGCGTGACCACTGAATTGCTGCCCACCACGGCGCCGTTGCCTACGTGCACACCGGGCATGATGACCACCCCATGTCCGATCCATGTGTCGTGGCCAACGACCACGCGCTGTCGGCGACGCCACTCGAAAAACGCTGCATCGTCCTCAGCCGCCAAGCCATACATGGCACGACGGTAGGTAAAGTGGTGTTGCGTGGGGCGCTCCGTGGGGTGAAAACCAGGGTTGATGCGCACATGGGCGGCAATGTTGGCGAACTTGCCCACATCGGTAGACACCAGCTCGCTGTGATGGCACACGTAGCTGTAGTCGTCCAGCTCGGTGTCACTCACGTGCGCGTGGTCGCCCACCTCTGTGAAGCGTCCGAACCGGCTCTGGCTGATACGGGCACTGGCGGCAAGTGTGGGCGTTTCAGACAACCGCACCGACGGCGACAGGTTGTGCGAAGCGACATGGAACCAGCGCGTTGAGTCCGTGGCTGCGTCGGCCATTCAGAGCACCCGCTGGCCTTCTCGCCACACGGCGCGAACCACGGCGTGCTGGTTGCCGTCCGCCACGTCCACCAGGCGCACCTGCACCAGATCGGCACGCAAACCTTCCAACAGCGCACCCCGGTCGGCCATGCCCACGGCACGGGCCGGGTTGATGGTGACAGTGGCCACAGCCTGAGGCAAGGTCATGAGGCCGTCGTGCACCAGACGCAGCGCTGCAGTCAGCAAACTGCCGGGCACATAGTCGCTGGACAAAATGTCCAGGAGCCCCAGGCTGGCGAGGTGAGCAGCGGCGACATTGCCGGAATGGGAACCACCGCGCACCACGTTGGGGCCTCCCATCACGGTGCACATGCCGCGTTCGTGTGCGGCACGGGCAGCCCGCTCGGTGGTGGGGAATTCACTGATGCTGGACCCGTTGGCAAAAGCTTCTTCCACATGGGCCACAGTGGTGTCATCGTGGCTGGCCAGCGCAATGCCGTTGGTGCGGCAATGCTCGACAAAGTACTGGCGATGCGGCTGTGCGTAGCGCGCTTGCAACTCGGCCGCATGAGCAACCTGGCGCTGGAATTTGTCTTCACTCCAGCCCTTTTTGCCGGTGTAGTACACACGGGCGTGCTCCAGGTTTTCCCACTGACGCTGGCCGGGAGTGTGGTCCATCAGCGAGATCAGCGACAACCGGGGGTTTCCAAGAAAAGGAGCAAACAATTCAATGGTGTTAGGCGCTGGAAGCTCGCAACGGACATGAAGATGGTGATCAGACCGCAGCAGGTTTCTGTCCATGCACATGTCCAGCGTGCCCAGCACACTGTGCCAGGCGCTGCCGCGCAGGCTGTCGGTGTCGGCCTCCCCCACACCCAGCGCATCGAACACGGTGGTGATGCCCGCAGCCGCAATTTCTGCGTCGTGGGCCAGCAGCGCGGGCAATTCCGCCCACTGCACTTTGGGGCGGGGCATGAGGTGGCGCTCGAAGTTGTCGGTGTGTATTTCTACCAGGCCAGGCAGCAGGTAGTCGCCCTCCAAATCAATGGCCTCGGGCACCGCCGTGCGCCCTTCGGTGATGCTGGCAATGCGCCCTTGACCCACCTGCAAGCTGCCATGCAGCACCTCGGAGGACAGGACCATGCGGGCGTTGGTGAACAGTGATCCGGTGGTCATGGGGCACTCCTGAAATGGGCCACGGGGACGCGCCGCGTGGCCACGGCTTCGCCCACATGCGCATCGTGAAAAATGCCGACCAGTGCCGCGCCGCGTTCGCGCGCTTCGCGTATGAGCTCCACCACCGTCTGGGTATTGGCCGCATCCAGTGAGGCGGTGGGCTCGTCCAGTAACAGCAAGGGCTTGGGCTTGATGAGGTTGCGTGCGATGTTCACGCGCTGCTGCTCGCCCCCCGAAAACGTGGCAGGCGGCAAGGGCCACAGCCGCTCGGGAATGCGCAGCCTCGCCAGCCAGGTCTTGGCGCTTTCGCGCGCCGCAGCAAGGGCTTGTTCGTCGCCCGCCGCGTCTTCGGCCAGGGGCTCGGCCACCACGTCCAGGGCAGAGACGCGGGGAATGACGCGCAAAAACTGGCTGACGTAGCCAATGGTGTGGCGGCGCAGGGCCACCAGCTCGCGTGGGCTGGCCTGGGTCACGTCCAGCGCGGGCTGGCCTGGGGCCTGAACCACGATGCGCCCGGCGCTGGCCCGGTAGTTGGCGTAAATGAGCTTGAGCAAGGTACTTTTGCCCATGCCAGATGGACCGTCGAGCACCAGACATTCACCGGGGTGCACGCTCAGGTTCACGTGGTCAAACACGGGCAACACGGCCCCGTGCTGGTGGTGCAGGGTGAAGCATTTGGCCACGCCTTGCAACTGGAGGATGGGTTCTGAAGCCAGGTGGGTCATGGTTGGAGCACCGAAGAAACCAGCAATTGGGTGTAAGGGTGTTGGGGGTCGTCCAGCACCTGATCGGTCAGTCCCTGTTCCACCACGCGGCCGCGCTGCATCACCAGCATGCGGTGAGCCAGCAGGCGGGCCACGGCCAAGTCGTGCGTGACGATGACCACCGCCAGTTGCATGTGGCGGGTGAGCTGGCGCAGCAGGTCCAGCAAGCGGGCCTGTACCGAAACGTCCAAGCCAGAGGTGGGCTCGTCCATGAACACCAGGCGGGGCTGGGTGACCAGGTTGCGGGCAATTTGCAGGCGTTGGCGCATGCCGCCTGAAAACGTCCGCGGTGTGTCGTCAATGCGAGTGGGGTCAATTTCCACGCGCTGCAGCCATTCGGTGGCGGTGGCGCGCAGTTGGCCGTAGTGCCTGTGGCCCAGGCCCATGAGGCGCTCACCGACGTTGGCACCGGCCGACACATCCATGCGCAGACCGTCAGCCGCATGCTGGTGCACAAAGCCCCAGTCTGTGCGTGCCAGCAGGCGCTGGCGGGCTTCGCCCATGGCGTACACATCCGTCAGCCCCTGACCTTGCACATCAAACTCCACACGGCCAGCATCCGGGCGAACGCGGGCCGCCACAGCGTTGAGCAGGGTGGTTTTGCCCGAGCCAGACTCGCCCACCACGGCCAGCACCTCGCCGGGCCAGAGTTCAAAGCTGGCCTCATGCAAAGCCACTTGTGCGCCATAGCGCTTGTGTATGCCGCTGACGCGCAGCAACGGCAGGGGTGTCAAGGCGGTCATGCGGCGTCTCCGGAGTCAGCGGCCAGGGGTTGGATGGCAAAACTCAGGCCGTGGCGTTCAAAGCCCAGACCCTCGTAAAACGCGTGGGCGGCATGGCGCTTACTGTTGGACGAAAGCGCCAACTTGTAGCAGCCAGCGCGGGCGGCTTCGGCCACAGCGTGGGCCATGAGTTGGCTGCCAATGCCCTGACTGCGGCGGTGCTGGGTCACCACAACGTCTTCCGCTATGGCAGACGGTGTGCCGCAATGGGCCAGGTTGTGCATGACCAGCAGGGCGTAGGAGCCCACCACTTCGCTGCCCTCACAGGCCACAAACAGGCGATAGCTGGGGTAGTTGGCAAACTCGGCCAGAATGCCACGGGCTTGTTCTAGGGGCAAAGTCTCGCCGTCATCCAAACCGGGTTGGGCATACAGGCGCAATATTTCAGGCAAGTCGGCTTCAGTGGCCTGGCGAATGACCAAAGCTGGGCTCATGCGGCATCCCCTTGGGTGGCAGACTGGGCGGCCTGTCGGTCTTGGCAATGGTCGGAGTCAGAACACACATGCAAGCGGGTGCCCTGATCATCGGTAATGATTTCGTCCAGAAAACTGTCGCTTGCCCCGCACAGGGCACAGGGTACGTCCCACCGCTGCACCTCGAAGGGGAAGTCATCAAACCCCAGACTTTCGACGGAGGTGTAGGGTGGCACGGCGTAAATGCGCTTTTCCCGACCCGCCCCAAAAAGCTGCAGGGCTGGGTTCATGTGCATCTTGGGGTTGTCGAACTTGGGGATGGGCGATGGGGACATGACGTAGCGCCCGTTCACCAGCACGGGGTAGTCGTAGGTGGTGGCGATGTGTCCATGGCGGGCAATGTCTTCGTACAGCTTCACGTGCATGAGCCCGTACTCGGCCAGCGCGTGCAAGGCGCGGGTTTCCGATTCGCGGGGCTCCAGCCGTTGCATGGGTTCAGGCACAGGCACTTGGTAAACCAAGACCTGGCCCTCACGCAGCGGTTTTTCGGGGATGCGGTGGCGGGTCTGTATGAGCGTCGCATCCTCGGTGGCCGTGGTGATGGCCACGCCCGCTGTGCGCTGGAAAAACCGCCGAATATTCACGGCATTGACCGTATCGTCCGAGCCTTGGTCAATCACTTTGAGCACATCGTTGGGGCCCAGCACCGCCGCAGTGACCTGAATGCCGCCTGTTCCCCAACCGTAGGGAAGTGGCATTTCGCGTGACCCAAAGGGCACTTGGTAGCCGGGCACGGCAACGGCTTTCAGGATGGCACGGCGGATCATGCGCTTGGTGCGCTCGTCCAAATAGGCGAAGTTGAAATGCTCAGCGGTGTCTACCGGGGTGTCAGGGTTGTTCATGCCTCGCTCCCCTCGACTGGCTGGGCTGGAGCGGCAGAAGAAGCCTGTCGCATCTTTCTCACCAACTCCAACTCAGACTGAAAGTCCACGTAATGGGGCAGCTTCAGGTGCTGAACAAAACCCGATGCCTCCAAGCTGTCGCTGTGCGAGAGCACAAACTCCTGCATCTGCGCCGGGGCGTCGACGGCCTCGCCCAGCTCATCGGCCCTGAGTGCGCGGTCAACCAGGCTCATGGCCATGGCTTTGCGCTCGCAATGGCCAAAAGTCAGGCCATAGCCCCGGGTGAACTGGGGCGGCTGGTGCTTGTTGCCAGCAAACTGGTTAACCATTTCGCATTCCGTCAAGGCCAGGTCCCCCACCGATAGGGCAAAGCCCAACTCTTCAGGCTGAATGAGCACCTCGACTTCACCGAACCGGATTTCACCGACAAAGGGGTGGGTGTGCGAGTAGCCGCGCTGGGTGGAATACGCCATGGCCAGCAGAAAGCCTTCGTCCCCACGCGCGAGGTTTTGAAGGCGCGTGGCGCGGTCTGCTGGGAACCGAAGCGGCTCCCTCGTCAAGTCTTTGGGAGCTGGGTCGCCAGCAGCGGGCGCACGGGCCTCGATCAGCCCCTCTTGGTTGAGCAAGTCCACCACACGAGGCATGGGTCCATTTGCTGCGCTGGCTGCGGGGGCTTGACCCACAGCGTCCGTAGCCCCCACGGGCTCAGCCCCACCGGCCATCAGCGAAAAATCCAGCAGGCGTTGGGTGTAGTCGCTGGTGGGGCCCAAAATTTGTCCACCTGGCAGATCTTTGAATGTGGCTGAGACCCGACGGTCTACCGCCATGTGCGCGGTGTCAAGCGGCAGGGTGGTGCCCAAGCGGGGCAAGGTGGTGCGGTAGGCACGCAGCAAAAACACGGCCTCGACCAAGTCGCCTGCCGCCTGCTTGATGGCCAGGGCGGCCAGCTCAGGGTCGTACACCGAGCCTTCGGACATGACCCGATCCACGGCCAAGCGCATTTGCTGCTGAATCTGCGCCACGCTGAGTTCGGGCACGGAGGCATCGCCCCGTCGACGCTCTGCCAGCAGGCGGTAGCTGTTGAGAATGGCGGTTTCTCCGCCTTTGACGGCCACATACATGCTCAATAGTCCTTTTTCATTGGTGCCGCAGATGCGGCATGAGCCATTCGGGTGGTGCGGGGCAGGCCCACCACATGCGTGGCTGTGGCGAGCAGCGCATCCACCCCGCGCGGAAACAGCGCGTGATTGGCGTCTCGCATGGATACGAAGCGTGCCAACTCGGCGTCAGACACACCGGGCAGGCTCAGGTGGGCCTCGGCTTGAATGCCTGGCCCGGTGAGCACCCAGTGCCTGCCAGTGGCACCGAACTGGAATGCCGGCACATCGATCAAGCAGGTGGCGGAGGCTTCAGGGCTGACATCCGTGCCTGTGCACAAATCCGTCAGGTCAGGCAATTCAGCCAGGCTGGTGGCCCACACAAATTGGGCCTGCCCAGGGTGGCCGACGACGGTACAGCCCGTGTGAAACCGCAGCCAAGTTTGAGCATCGCTGTCCGCCAAAGAGGACGACAGCCACAGCGTGGTTTCGGCATCGAGCAAGGCCAGCAACACGGCGGCAGATGCGGCATGACACGCGGCACCCGCCACCACGGGCCACTCGGCTTCGCCTCTTACAGCCACCGGCTGACCAGGGCCAGACAAGGCCTGCAACACGTGGCGGAACACCGCCTGGCTGCCACGGGATGGATCGGTAAAGCCTGCCCCCAAAGCCGACAGATTGGGGGAGTCAAATGGCGCAATGGGTGCGTTCATTCGGCATCTCCGTCATCGGTGGTAGCGTCGGTTTCACGCGCCACCGTGAAAAACTCCACTTTGGTGGCTTGCACATCGGCGGCACGCTGATCGCGCTTCAGCGACAGGTGTCGGCGGATGGGCGTCAGCAAACGCTCGTTCAACCCAGCTTGCTGCGCAGGGTCTTGCAACAGGGCATCGGCCACAGCGGCCAACCGAGCATGGCGGTGCACTCGCCCCAGCACGTAGGCCACACCCACGGCATTCCCCAGACTGGCGTGGCGCAGCTTGAGGGCGCACCGGGTGACGGTGAGCTCGCCCAGGTTGAACCGTTCGCCAGTGCCACCAGCACGCCCCTGCACCATCATCAGCCCCGTTTCGGGGGCTCGCAACCAGTGGTGCTGTGCCTGGGCGTGCTCACCCAATCCGGCTTCGAGCACGTCGATCGGGGCCCTGGCCAGCAAGGCCATCCAATCGCAACGGCTTAACGCAGCCTCGGCGACTGGGGTGTCAAACAAATGAAACATGGCAGTGTTACCCTGAAAGTTGTATAGACAAATTCAACAACTGCCGCCAGCTTAGGGCGCATCCATGTAGGTTTTATGACAGTCAGCCAGGCCCTTTCCCACATTGAGCCGGATGCAAGGTTTGCACCGACCCATGCCAATCACCCGCCACGCGACAGTTTTTGGGTCCGCATTGCCACGGAATTGGCCGATGCGATTGCACAAGGGCAATACACGCCCGGCCAGCGCCTGCCCTCCGAGCACGCGTTGGCTCAGCAATTCGGCGTGAATCGCCACACCGTCCGGCGCTCGTTGGCGAGCCTGTGCAGCCAAGGCCTGCTGCGCGCGACACAGGGCAGTGGTACTTACGTAGAAGACTTTGCAGTGGAGTTGGTGTTGTCCAGCCGCACGCGCCACCGTCAGAACTTGGCGCTGTCGGGCATGAAGGGCAAGTTGCAGGTGCTGGAGAGCCAAACCGTGCCCGCCAGCTCTGTCGTGGCGCTGAAGCTGTGCGTTCCTGAAGACTCGCCGCTGCTGTGGCTGCGGGTGTTGGCCGACGTCGAGGCCCAGCCGCTGAGCCTGAGCGAACGTCACTTTCCATTGCAGCGCTTTCCCGACCTCGAATCGGTGCTGCGCAGCACCGGCTCGCTGACGCAAGCGTTCGCGGCCCACGGTGTACATGACTACACCCGCCGAGAGAGCCGTGTGACGGCCGACATGCCGGACACCGCTTTGGCCGCTCACTTGCACATGCCGACCACACGGCCCGTGCTCCGGGTGGACAGTTTGAACGTGGACGCTATGGGCTCACCCATTGAATGGGCCCGTGCCTGGTTCCCAGCTGATCGCGTGGCCCTGAACGTCGACCACACCAAGGAGCAACCATGACAGCTCGCTACGCCCTTTATTTCGCACCGCCCCCGTCAAGCCCCTGGTGGCAAGCGGGCAGCCAGTGGTTGGGGCGTTGCGCCGCCAGCGGGCTGGATCTGCCACCACTCACCGCACCCGGGCTGTCGTCAGAGGCCATGAGGCGCCTGACCGCCACACCGGCTCGGTATGGGTGGCATGCCACCCTGAAAGCCCCGTTCACTCTGGCGGCCGGAGTCAGTCTGGAGATGCTGGAGGCGCAACTGGCCAAGGTGTGTTCAAACCACCGCGCATTCACACTGCCGGTTTTCGATGTGGCGATGCTGGGTGATTTTCTGGCATTGGTACCCTCGTCCACACCCGCTGAACTGCGCGCAGTGGCCGATGCCTGCGTAACCGAATTGCACCCCTTGGCGGCCCCCCTCTCCCCAATGGATTTGGCACGGCGGCGACAGAGTGGATTGTCCGAACGTCAAGACGAGCTGTTGCAGACATGGGGCTACCCCCATGTGCTGGAGCAATTTCGTTTCCATTTTTCCCTGACGGGTCCTCTGATCCACGAGCCGCCCGCCGTGCGCCATGCGCTGTTGGCAGCGGCACGGGCTCACTTCAACAATTTGCCGCCCTGCAAGTTTCACGCGGTGTCTGTGTTCATCGAGCCTGGACATGGTTTGCCCATGCAGCTGCACAGCCAATGGCCTTTGGCAAACCACGCCAGGGAGCAGACATGAGTAGCGGGTCGCCCCCAGCATTCAATGGGGTGGTGTACGTGCTGGGTCCTTCAGGGGCGGGCAAAGACAGTGTGCTCAATTGGTTGATGTCGAATTGGACTGGCCCTGTTCCGCTGCACAAGGCACGGCGCACCATCACCCGCCCCGCCGATGCGGGTGGCGAAAACCACGAGAGTGTGGACACCACTTCATTCCTGAACATTCAGCACCAAGGTGGTTTCGCCATGCACTGGGCAGCTCACGGCCTCCTGTATGGGGTGCGCCAATGTGAGCTGGCAAACATCGCCAACGGTGCATGCGTCCTGGTGAACGGTTCACGCGCGCACTTGCAAACCAACAGCGACCTGCTTGCCAACTCGGCTGTCTTACACATCTCGGCCAGTGTGGCCACGCTGTCCGCGCGCCTGCGGTCGCGCCAGAGAGAGACTGATGACGACATTCGTCAACGCATTTTGCGGACAACGAACTTGCCCCCAATCACACACCCGATTTACCTAAACATCACCAACGACGGCCAGCTGGCGGATGCGGGACTTAAAACTTCCGCCTGGTTACAAAGTCTGTTGCTGACAAGGCCTTGAATTCGGACTGTTGGTGGGTGCGCTCTGGCGGCGGGCACCGACTGGAGTCCATTTGGTCAAAGCAAGACGTGGCTGGCGCCTTCGGTCAAAAAACTGGCGTCTGCGGTCATCGCCACGGTCAGGAAGAAACGGCACAGTCATCCAACCCGTTCTCTTCACACCCTGATCAATGAACACTTGGCCCCGTTTCATCCTCGGCACCGCCATGATGGCTTGCCTCAAACTCGCTGCGCCAGCCCCCATGGCTACCACCGTCGCGCTGCCCACACGCCACCTGTCTGTCGACGGGGGACGTATTGCCTATGACGACACGGGCGGCTCGGGCCCTCTGGTCCTGGCCATCCCCGGCATGGGGGATCTGCGGTCGGAATACCGAGCGCTTCGTCCGCTGCTGACGCGCGCCGGGTATCGCGTGGTCACGATGGATGTGCGCGGGCACGGCGAGACAACTGCTGTCTGGGCGGACTACTCGGCCCGCGCCGTCGGGCGTGACGCTCAGGCTCTGATCCAGCACCTGGGCGCGGGCCCGGCCGTGATTCTGGGCAATTCGTTCGCGGCTGGATCGGCGCTCTGGGCGGCGCACGAGGCACCGGAACAGGTGCATGGCGTCGTCCTCTTGGGCCCCATCGTTCGCGATGGCAAGCCGTCCTGGTGGAGCAAGGCGGCGGTCAGGCTGGGTTTTTCTGGCCCTTGGCGGGTCGCCTTCTGGATGACGTACTGGAACAGCCTCTTCCCGAGCCGACTGCCACTGGACCACGCACAGGCCAAGGCCGCGCTCGCCACCAGCCTGCGCGAGCCGGAACGGATGGCGGCACTGCGGGCAATGGTGGACCTGTCCAAGGCCGACACGGAGAGCATCGTCAATCGCTGTGGAGTCCCCGCGCTGGTGGTGATGGGCTCGCGTGACCCCGACTTTCCCGACGCAACGTTGGAAGCGCGATGGTTGGGCAAGGTCCTGGGCAGCGAGCCCGTGATCGTGGAAGGTGCTGGGCACTATCCCCACTTGGAGATGCCCGAACGGGTTGCCCCCCATCTGCTCGCGTTCCTCGCCCATCTGGAGGCACACTGATCCGAATGGCCATCCCAGTCAACGCATCCCATGTTGTCAGTGTCTCGCGCGACGTGCCGCGGCCGGTGTGTTGCCGGTCCATCGTTTGAAGGCCCTGTGGAAGGCGCTGGGTTCGGCAAAGCCCAGCAGGTAAGCCACCTCTCCCAGTGCCAAATGCTCATCCGCGACGTAGCGCAAGGCAAGCTCGCGCCGCACCTCATCCAGCAGACCGGCAAAGGTGGCGCCTTCGGCGTTGAGCCGACGCTGAAGACTGCGCTCGCTCAGGTGCAATTGCTCGGCGGCAACCCTGAGCGTCAACGCTCCATGGGCCATGCCGTTTGCCAGTTGTCGACGCACCTGCGTGGACACGCTGTCCGGCAAAGGCGCACGGGTGGCGAGCAATTGCTCGGCATGCCCCGTCACAATGCGCGAGAGGCCAGGATCGGCGTGGGGAACAGGAAGGTCGATCACATCGGCCGCCAACACCAGACAGGACGCTTCCTTCCCGAATCGGGGTACGACACCGAACACCGACGTGAAGGCGTCGATGCTCCCCAGATTTGCGTGCGCGAACTCCACGGCACGCGCCTGGACCGGTTGCCCGCTGATCTGTGCGGCCACCACCATCAGCGACGCGAGTGTGAACTCGGCGGCATGCCTGCACGGCTGAGCGCCGCCACCTTCAAATCGGTGAACGATGCGAACCTCGTCTTGCGCCAGAACCACCTCAAAGACCGCAACATCGTGTACCAGGCGGTTGTAGCGGGCCAGTCGCTGCAGCGCCGTGCGCAGGTCGGGGGCGGTACGAACCGCATAGTCAAGCACGTCGAAGGTCCCTGGGCGAATGGCGGCTGCAGCATGCAGCCCGAACAGAGGATCCCCCGTCAGTTCAGCAGAGAGATTCCAAAGTCGCTCCTCCATGGCCAGCGAGATGCGCGCATCGGGATGGCCCAGCCACTCGGCATGGAAGCCCGCGCCCGCCATCAGTTGCCCGGCATCGGCGCCCATGGCGGCTGCCACCTGAATGATCATCGCGCCAATTCGGGCAGAAACTTGCGGGGTAGGGACTCGGGCGGGCATTGTCAGACGCTTTCAGCTTGTCCTGATCGACTTTCCATGATCACATTCTCATACCGACCACCCCAGGAGTCAGCATCTTGAGCCAAACCACACAACCCGTGGCAGTCTTCGCCACCGACATTGCGCCGCGCACGGCAGCGTCCAACTACCCTGAGCCATTTGCATCGCGCATGAGCGGTCGCACCAAACGCGCGTTGGGCGCGGCGTTTGGTCTGAGAAATTTTGGGGTGAACCTGACCGAGCTGGCACCCGGCGCTGTGTCCTCCCTGCGCCATGCACACACGGCTCAGGATGAGTTCATCTATGTGCTGCAAGGCAACCCGGTCTTGCGAACGGCCAATGGTGAAACCCGCCTCGCACCTGGCATGTGCGCCGGCTTTCGTGCGGGCTCCGGTGACGCCCACCAGCTGCTCAACCCGGGCAGCGGACCTGCGGTCTACCTCGAAATCGGTGATCGAAGTCCCGGCGACACCGTCAGCTACCCAGACGACGACCTGGTGGCCGTGTTGTCCGAAGGGCGTTGGATGTTCGCGCACAAAGACGGACGTCCCTACTGAACACCCAGGAGACAGACCATGAAAATCATTCGGGGCAAGGATTTCAGGGCAGAGCGTGCCTGGGGTGCACTCGATATCGCCAACATGAACGGAACAACGGTCCGCCTGCACTGGACCGATCGGCCATACCGCTGGCATGTGAACGATGGCGAGGAAGTGTTTGCCGTGCTCGACGGGCAGGTGGAAATGCACCATCGCGAGGGCGGCCAAGAGCACCGCACCACGCTCCACACTGGCGACGTGTTTTTCGCCGGTGTTGGGTGCGAACACGTCGCACACCCGCTGGGCGAGGCCCGGATTCTGGTGATAGAGCGTGAGGGATCGGTCTGATAGGCCGGTTGGGATGCACCCACCGCCACCTCAAACCCGGAAGCTGGAGCGAAGCAAGCAGATTCACCACAAAACGCCAAATGACGCCGACCCTGAGCAGATCTGCGAGCAAGGCGGAGAAACTGGACGGCCCCTGAGCCCGCTCAGGACACAGGACCGAGAATGACGATTGGCTGGTTTGAAAATTGCTCCGAATTCATCGAGCCAGGAGCAAACTTTTCAATACTGGTGCGGCTGGCGGGGATCGAACCCACGACCCTTGGCTTCGGAGGCCAAACTGGATTTATTGGATCATCAGTATTCAACCACCACAAATGGGCATCAAGTGACGCAAAGCGCCAACTTTCTGGCTTGCGGGTCGAGGCACCCGAAAAGCAATTGAAGTCGTTTGGCACGGATTTCAACAGTTTTCCGACTGATTCGCACTTGAGCAGCCCGACTGTAGCCATGACCATTGGCCCCCAGGCTGTCCGGGACACCCGTAGTGGCGGCCATTTCCTCCTCAAAATCAATGATCTCCTGATCAACCAGTAACTGCTATTCAGCCTGCAAGAAGCTCATAGCGCACGGCACCCGGATACCAGCCGGTTGACCGGCCAACCCCAACCTCGAGTCGGCCCTGAAACCACCGTAATGGGCATCCCAATTCATCGCAGCCCCTAATCCCGCCCGGGCGATCCCGCTCATCAGCCGAGCGACACAATTAGGCACCGGATGCGACCAATGTGGGAAGCAGTCGTTTTTCACAGATTCGGCTGTTTCTATTTTTTTATAAAAACTGCGTGTTTTTTACACTTTCGCAAAACGTTCAGCAAGTTCATGCATTCGCAAATTGAATTTACTGCTGTTCTTTTTCAGGCGAATGAGATTCTGCAACTTCCACTGGAGAGCAGGAAGCTGAGCAGCGTGCGCAAACGGCAGCAATGACCAGTCCGGCTCTGCCTGCACCATCGACATCAAAAAATCACGGTGCCTCGGCAATAAGGCTCTTGGCAGCTCTTCCAGCATCCGCCGACGGGTTTCCAGCAAAGCTGCCAAAGACACAGGCGTTCGGGTCATTCCATCGAACTCCGCTGCAAAGATTGCCTCCAGTTGCTTTTCCTTGGGAAACAACACCTCATGCGTCGGTCGGTTGTGCCCAGCCAAATAGACCACAAAGCAATCGAGCAACGGCTCGTCCCACCCATGCCGAGCCAACATCAACTGCACATCAAACAGGTCGCGGGGATGCTGGCGGTCCAGTGCGGCCACCAACTTGCTGCCATAGAGTTCAGCATCTTCCAGCACTGGAATTTGAATGTCAGCCGCGAACACTTGCTGGGCAGCGGGTGTGAGGGAACGCCGCTGTGGCGGTAGCACCGTGCCACGGAAAACAAAGTTGACCTCCACTTTGACCTCGGCTTGCTGCGAGCGTACGAACATCTTGGCCTCCGTACCGTCTTGGTTCTTTCGCAATGCCGCTTCGAACCCCATCTTTTGAATCCGGCTTTGCGCGGCGGCCAACTCACCGGCAATGGCATTCAAAGCTTCCGTGCGTTTGAGCGCATGGGGAACGAACACCACGTCGATGTCCACAGACAAGCGAGGCATATCCTGAACAAACAGGTTGATGGCCGTACCACCTTTCATCGCGAATGCGTTTGTGTCAAAGATTGCAGGCGTAACATGGAGCAGCAACTGAACCGTGCGGATGTAGATCTCGTTCATGTCGGACGCCTCAAATTCAACCGCTCGCCTGCCGAGGTGGTGGACACCCACCGCGCCCCCCCACCGAGCCGCGTGCTGTGTTGGAGAGCAAGATCTGCCCAAGGCAGCCCTAGGGCCTGCGCCAAATCCGACGCCAGGCGCATCACCTTGATGCGCTGAAGATGCGCCAACAATTGCTCCAACACGGGCAAACTAAGGTACCGTGCACCTTCCAGAATGTGCTGGGCTTCCTCAAGACCTTGGCCTTTCCCAACATCGCTCAACAACTCCAGCAGGGCCCGCTCTGGCGTTGACACCAGCACACCAGCAAGACCTGACGGCAGGGGCGCCAAACCCGTCATTGGGGGAAGCTCGGCATCAAACAGGTGGGTAGACTGATAGCTGGCGGGAAACTCGGCAGTGAACCATGCCGGCAAGTTGGCAGGCGAATCACCCCAAAGGGCCAAGTGCTCTTTGAGTGCCACGTTGTGGCGAATGCCCCACCAGGCCAAAGCCGTTTTGCTGGCAACGTGCAAACCCGGTATCGTCCGGGACAGCAGTGCAAGGCATGCGTCCCGGTTGAGCACATCGCCCGGCAGCAGGTAGACGCCACGCCCCAATCGTTGCAACCATCCCTCTTCAGCCAAGCGAGCCGTCTGCTTGGCATTGAGCCCCTTTTCCTGCAGCCATGCCGCGGTCAGGGGGGTACCCCGTGGCAGCTCGTGCAACAGGTTTCGGAATAAAAAAGACGGATTAGTTCGCAACACAGGCGAATTATCTCGATTTTTTTATGCCTGCACAAATAACCAGCTGCACTGGCACTCACTGCATTCGGCTCAACACAAGACCAAGCGTTCGCCACATCACGCCCGGCAAAGGAGATCGCTTCGCATTTTTCATGCCGAGAGAGACACCTAAAGTGTCAACAGCTTTGGCAGAACCGCTGGAGCGCACGAGAACTTCGGCCTCGAACCCGTGCGCCTCGATCAGCGCCCCCCACATCTGCCTGTGCTCATCGGCGGGTGCCGCTTTGTACCGCCAGAAGGACGCACACCCGCGTGGAAGCTCCATTTTTCGCAATATTTGGAGCAGTGCCGCCAGCTCCTGCTGAACTGGAGGCAGTGCATCAGGGGCCAGGTCGACAACACCTCCGTCGGGGCAGGCACTGGGCATCTTTTTGATCTGGCGAGGCCCAAGCCAGAACATCGGTGGGTTGTCTTCCCAATATTTCTGGGCCAGTTCAACCAAGCGGGCCACATCCACCCTGTCCAACCGATCGACACCTGCCATCAACTGTGCCCGCAAGTCCAGGGCGTGCCGGGGCTCATGCCAATTCTGCACCTCCTGGGCTGACGGCAACGACCAAACCGGTGGCAATTCGACAGCAGGGCCGAACCCACCGCTCGCTGCGAATTCGAGCAGAGCTTGCGCTACCGGCTTTGACCAAGGCTTGACAGGCGCGGGGACAGCACCACCTTGTGTAACGTTAGCGGGGAGCGGCACATAGCCTGACACCGCCGCTTTGTGCAAAGCCGAGGCGGCCTCGAAACGCCGCCCGATCAAACGCCCTCGGTCCCGCGCCGGCAGGATTTCCTCAGAAAGCTGAT
>PNML01000046.1 GCA_013823635.1 Polaromonas sp.
TCTGGCCGATGTGCTGAAAGACGCGGTGGACCCCCGCTTTGAATTTGTGCGCTACGCCGAAAAGCTGGCCGCCGCCCAGGCCAGCTTCGAGCCGCTGGCGCAGGCGTTGGCCCAGGCCCAAAAGGCTCCCAACCTGATCGACCGACTGCTGGAATCACTGACTAAAGAGGCTGTGGCGCTTTATTTAAAAGGGTTTACCGCTACTGAATCAGGAGCTTCATCACCGCGCGTGCTGCTGCTGTCCGTGCCCTTCCCTGGCTCGGTGTACGCCGCCTTTCGCATTGCGCAGGTCATCAAGGCCATGGACCCTTCCATCGTCACCTTGCTGGGCGGTGGCTATGTGAACACCGAGCTGCGCGAGCTGGCCGAGCCCCGCGTGTTTGACTACTTTGACTTCATCACCCTGGACGCGGGCGAGCGCCCCCTGCTGGCCCTGCTGGACCACCTGGCGGGCCAACGCAGCCGCGAGCGGCTGGTGCGCACCTTTGTGCGCTCGGCGGAAGGCCAGGTCAGGTACCTGAACTGGCCCGAGCCCGACGTGCCCTTTGAAGACGTGGGCACCCCCACCTGGGACGGCCTGCCGCTGGACCGCTACCTGAGCCTGCTGGACATGCTCAACCCCATGAACCGCCTGTGGAGCGACGGGCGCTGGAACAAGCTCACGGTGGCCCACGGTTGCTACTGGAAAAAATGCAGCTTTTGCGACGTGACGCTGGACTACATCGGCCGCTACGAAACCGCCACCGCCACCGAACTGGTGGACCGCATCGAACGCATCGTGGCCGAGACCGGGCAAACCGGCTTTCATTTGGTGGACGAGGCCGCGCCGCCCAAGGTGCTGCGGGCGCTGGCCCAGGAGCTGATTCGCCGCCGCGTGGGCATCAGCTGGTGGGGCAACATCCGGTTTGAAAAAAGCTTCACGCCCGAGCTGTGCGAGCTGCTGGCCGACAGCGGCTGCATCGCCATCTCGGGCGGGCTGGAAGTGGCCTCTGACCGGTTGTTGAAACTCATGAAAAAAGGCGTGGACGTGGCCCAGGTGGCCCGCGTCACCCGCGCCTTCACCGACGCGGGCGTGCTGGTGCATGCCTACCTCATGTACGGCTTTCCCACCCAGACCGTGCAAGACACGGTGGACGCGCTGGAGTACGTGCGCCAGCTGTTTGAAAACGGCTGCATCCAAAGCGGCTTTTGGCACCGCTTCACCTGCACCGTGCATTCACCCGTGGGCCAAAACCCGGCCGAATACGGCGTGACGCTGCACCCCCTGCCCGCCCCACCCACTGGGGCCAACGGCCAGCCACTGACCTTTGCCCGCAACGACGTGGGCTTTACCGACCCCAGCGGCGTGGACCACGACACCCTGGGCCTGGGGCTGAAAAAAGCCATCTACAACTACATGCACGGCATGTGCCAGGAAGACGACGTGCGCCGCTTCTTCCCGGTCAAGGTGCCCAAGCCCACGGTCAAGCGCGACTTCGTGGCGCGGGCGCTGGGGTAAGGCACCAACCCGGGCCAAGGCCCAGCAGCAGCGCCCATGGTGGGGTGCCGGTGGCGGTGACCCCAAGCTGGCACGTTCGTTGCATCCGATCTTGGATACAAGACTGGATGCACCAACATGCCGCACACCCCACCCGAATCTGCCCCGCTCGCACCCTCCCCGTCCGCAGCCGCCCCCGCGGAGGCCGACAACGCCTGGATCACCCGCACGCCCCCCATCCACCAGGGTGAAACGGGGCCGTTGGCGGGGTTGAGCTTTGCCGTCAAAGACAACATCGACGTGGCGGGTTTCCCCACCACGGCGGCATGCCCGTCGTTTGACCGGGCACCCACAGAAAGCGCCAAAGTGGTGCAAAACCTGCTGACTGCCGGTGCACAACTGCGGGGCAAAACCAACCTGGACCAGTTTGCCTGCGGGCTCAACGGCACCCGTTCACCCTACGGCGCGGTGCCCAACGCGTTCGACGCCCGCTATGTGTCGGGCGGCTCCAGCGCGGGGTCGGCCTATGTGGTGGCCACAGGACAAGTGGACTTCGCGCTGGGCACCGACACCGCGGGCTCGGGCCGGGTGCCCGCCGGGCTGAACAACATCGTGGGCCTCAAGCCGTCCAAAGGCCTCATCAGCACACGGGGGGTGCTGCCTGCTGCGCAGAGTGTCGACTGCGTGTCCATCTTCGCCCGCACGGTGCCCATGGCCTGTCGGGTGTTGGCGGTGGCCATGGGCCACGACCCGCAAGACCCCTATTCCCGCGAACTGGCGCTGGCCGACCAGGCTTTTACACCCGCTTTTCGCTTTGGCGTGCCGCTGCAGCGGGTGTTTTGTGGCGATGCGCTGGCAGAAGCGGCATTTGACGAGGCCGTGACCCGGTTGACGGCCATGGGTGGCGTGGCCGTGCCGGTGGACATGACCCCGCTGCTGCAAGCCGCCGCCCTGCTGTACGACAGTGCATTGGTGGCCGAGCGTTACGCGGCCATCCGGGGCTTTTTTGATGCGCACGAGACCGAGGTGATCGAGCCCGTGCGCAGCATCATCGCCGCCGGACGCACCCACAGCGCGGCGGACGTGTTCGATGCACAGACCCGCCTGCAGGCGCTGGGCCAACAGGCGCGCGCCATTTGGCCGCACATCGACACCCTGGTGGTGCCCACCGCCCCCACGCACGTCACCATTGCCGCCATGTTGGCCGACCCGGTGGCGCTCAACCGACACCTGGGCACGTACACCAACTTCGTGAACCTGCTGGATTACGCCGCGCTGTCAGTGCCCAGCAGCCTGCGGCCCGATGGTCTGCCCTTTGGCATCACCTTCATCGGTCCATGCGGCAGTGACTGGCAACTGGCTGAGCTGGGCCAGCGCTACCACCAGCTGACCGGACTGGCACAAGGGGCCACCGGCGAGCCCCTGCCCGCGCCCCAGCCCGTTGCGGGTCTGCACCCCGCCAGCGCCAGCCGGGTGCAGGTGGCCGTGGTGGGCGCGCACCTCAGTGGCATGCCGCTGAACAGCCAGCTCACCCAGCGCCACGCCCAACTGGTGCGCACCACCCGCACTGCGCCCGACTATCGCCTGTACGCCCTGCCCGACAGCACCCCGCCCAAACCCGGCCTGCTGCGCGTGGCCACTGGCAGCGGCCACGCCATCGCGCTGGAAATCTGGGACATGCCAATGGCGCACTACGGCTCGTTCGTGGCGCTCATTCCGCCGCCGTTGGGCATTGGCACGCTGCGCCTGGAAGACGGCACCACGGTACAGGGCTTTCTGTGTGAGCCCGAAGCCCTGATTCACGCCCAAGACATCAGCCACCTGGGGGGCTGGCGGGCCTACATGGCCAGCCGCTCTGCGGGCTGATGCGCGGCCACTGGCCGCCTCCCCCAACCCCGCCATCCGCTTGGTTCCCCGTTCTCTTTTCCACCGACCGCAAGGAGTCTTTCATGTCCCACACCACCCAACACCTTCTCTCCTCCCCGACCCACCCCACGCGGCGCGACGTGCTCAAGGTGGCCACCGGCACCGCCTTGGGCACGCTGGCGTTTCCCGCCATCGTGCGGGCGCAGGCCACGCCCAAAATCCGCATCGGCTTTTGGCCCGTGGCCTCGGGCCTGCCTTTTTTCGCGGCAGTGGACAAGGGCTATTTCAAAGAAGCCGGTTTGGATGTGGAACCGCTGAAATTCGCCAGCGCCCAGCAGGTGATGGAGGCCATCCTGTCGGGGCGTGCCGAGGGCAGTTCCAACGGCACGGCATCGGCCGCACTGGCCATCGGTGAAATTGCCCAGCCCGGCTTGCTGAAAATTTTCTGCACCAACCCCACCAACGCGAAGTTCGTGCTCGACGAATTCATCGTGGCCAAGGACAACCCGGTGAAGTCCATCGCCGACCTCAAGGGCAAGCGTGTGGCATCCGGCCCGGGTGTGCAGAACGTGGTGCTGGCCAAAACCGTGCTGGAACGCGCCGGTGCCACGGGCGCGACCGTCATGGAACTGCCCATCGGCCAACACATTGCCGCCATCGTCGCGGGCCAGGTGGATGCCTGCTACACGCTGGAGCCCACCGGCACCATCGGCCGCCTCAACGGCACCACCCGCAACCTGGAAGTGGGCGTGATTGCCAAATACGTGCTGGGCGACCCCATGGCACCCTGGCACGGCGGCTCGGCCAGCCTGTCGAGCGAGTTCATTGCCAAGTACCCCGAGATCACCAAAAAGTACATCGCCGCCTACAAACGCGGCGTGGATTTGGTGAAAACCCAACCCGATGTGGCCCGCCCCTCGCTCAAGGGTTACACCGCCATCGAAGGCGCTCTCACGGCCGAGGTGCCCATGTCCGACTACCTGTTCTCCAGCGATTTCAAACCGACCGACGTGGCGCACTTCCAGAAGTTCTACGACCTGTTCACCGAAAAAGGCATCTTCAACCGCAGGGTGCTGGTCGACAGCATGCTCTACAAAGGCTGATTCCCCATGCGCACCACGAGCACCACACCCTCCGTCCCCCCGCCGACGGTGCAGTCCGCTGCGCCAACGGCAGCCCCGCCTTGGGCACCGGCCGTTCCCGGTGCACTGCCACCGCCAGCCCCCAGGCGGGCCACCTGGGGGCACTTGCTGCCCTTCATTGGGCCGGTGGTGCTGTTCATCATCTGGGACCTGGTGGTGCGCACCGGGTACATCAAGGCCATCCTGCTGCCTCCCCCGGCCGACACCATCGCCACCCTGGTGACCGGGCTGCTGGGGGGCCCGCTGCTCACCGACTTTTTGGTCACGGTCTGGCGCACGGTGCAGGCCTTTCTGATCGCCGCCGTGGTGGGCATGCCGCTGGGCGTGCTGCTGGGCAGCAACGAAAAGGCCTACCGCAGCGTGGAGTTTCTGATCGATTTCTTCCGTTCCACACCCTCGTCGGCGCTCATCCCGCTGTTTTTGCTGATCTTTGGCGTGTCGGACGTCAACAAGGTGGCCATTGCTGCGTTCGGGGCTTTTCTGATCGTGGTGTTCAACAGCGCCTACGGAGTCATCAACGCCCGCAAACAGCGGGTCATGGCCGCGAGGGTCATGGGCGCCTCGCGCTGGCAGATTTTTCGGGACGTGCTGGTGTGGGAAAGCCTGCAGCCGTCGTTCGTGGGCCTGCGCTCGGCGGTGTCCATGGCGCTGGTCATCGTCATCGTGGCGGAGATGTTCATCGGCTCCGACAACGGACTGGGCCACCGCATCATCGACGCGCAGCAGGTGCTCAACGTCAAAAGCATGTACGCCGCCATCCTGGCCGCCGGGGCGCTGGGCTACGCGCTCAACATTTTGTTTCTGGTGGCCGAGCGCCGCCTTGTTCATTGGAGTGGTCGATGACCGAAGTTCTCAACGCCCCCGTGTTTGCCGACGTGCCGCCACCGGTGTTCCGGCCCGGCCCGGCGGGCACGCACATCACCATCCGTGGCCTGACCAAATACTTTGCCGGTTGGCCCCTGTATGAGCAGTTCGACCTCGACATTCCCAAGGGCAAGATCGTGTCGGTGTTTGGCCCCAACGGCTGCGGCAAGTCCACGCTCATCAACATGATTGCCGGGCTCATCCCCATCGACGCGGGTGACATCCTGTTCGACGGCAAGAGCCTGAAGGACACCAAGATCGGCTACGTGTTCCAGAACTACCGCGAAGCCCTGTTTCCCTGGATGCGCACCATCGACAACATCGCCTACCCACTCAAGCTGGAAGGCCGCAGCAAGGCCGAAGTGGACCGGCGCATGGCCGAACTGGTGGCCAACTTCGACGTGAAGTTCGACCTCAACCGCTACCCCTACGAGCTGTCTGGCGGGCAGCAGCAGACGGCCTCCATCATGCGGGCGCTGGCCCCCAAGCCCGAGGTGCTGTTCCTGGACGAACCGTTTTCGGCGCTGGACTTCGAGATGACGCTGTTCATCCGAGAAAAGCTGCAAGAGGTGTTCATGCAGACCGGCACCACCATGGTGCTGGTGTCGCACGACCTGGAAGAGGCCGTGTACCTGGCTGACCAAGTGCTGCTGCTGACCAAGCGCCCCACCCGCGTGGCCGACATCCTGCACTACGGCGACCCCCGTCCCCGAACCGTGGCCACGCTGTCGGAGCCCAGCTTCATTCACACCAAGAAGCAAAGCCTGGACATTTTTCAACGCGAGGTGCGCCGATGAGCGACGAACCACTGCTGGCCTACGTGCAGGCTGCCGCCACGGCACTGGACCTGCCCCTGACCCCGGAACGCGCCCAGCGCGTGGCCACCCACCTGGCCCGCACCGCCGCGCTGGCGCAGCTGCTGGAAGACTTCGAGCTGGGGCCAGAGGATGAGTTGGCTGAAATTTACAAGCCAAAACTGCACCTGACGCTTGATGCATAAGCGAATACAGCTATGAAATCATCACTCCCACCCTCCTGGCAGCTGGCCTCACTCATCGCGGCCGGAGAGCTGAGCGCGGTGCAAGCGCTGCAAGCCTGCGAGCAGCGCATCAGCGACACCGACGAGCGGGTGAACGCCTTCACCGGCCGTTGCCACGCGCGTGCGCTGGCCGAGGCCCAGGCCATTGACCAGCGTCGGGCGCGGGGTGAGGCCCTGCCACCATTGGCCGGTGTGCCCTATGCCGTCAAAAACCTGTTCGACGTGCAAGGCGAGGTCACGCTGGCCGGCTCCAAGATCAACGCCGGCCACGCGCCCGCCGCACACGATGCCTTTTTGGTGCAGCGCATGCAGGCCGCGGGGGCGGTGCTGGTGGGCGCGCTGAACATGGACGAATACGCCTACGGCTTCACCACCGAAAACACCCACTTCGGCCCCACGCACAACCCGCACGACCTGGCGCGCACCGCCGGTGGCTCGTCGGGCGGCTGCGGTGCAGCGGTGGCCGCCGGTCAGGTGCCGCTGGCGCTGGGCTCGGACACCAACGGTTCCATCCGCGTGCCGTCTTCCCTGTGCGGGGTGTGGGGTTTGAAGCCCACCTTCGGGCGGCTGTCGCGCCGGGGCAGCTACCCGTTTGTGCACAGCGTCGATCACCTGGGGCCGTTTGCCGATTCGGTGCAGGGCCTGGCCCTGTGCTACGACGCCCTGCAAAGCCCAGACCCGCTGGACCCCGGCTGCCATGCCCTGCGCGTGGACCCTGCGGGGCCCGGTCTGGAACGGGGCCTGGAGGGCCTGCGCGTGGGCGTGCTGGGTGGCTACTTCCAAGAGCACGCCAGCCCCCCAGCCCGCGAAGCCGTGGCCCTGGCCGCGCAGGTGCTGGGGGCGCGCGCCGAAGTCCAGTGGCCCGACGCGGCCCTGGGCCGGGCGGCGGCGTTCATCGTGTCCGCCAGCGAAGGCGGCAGCCTGCACCTGGCCGACTTGCGCACCCGCGCCGACGACTTTGAGCCCCTGTCGGTGGACCGCTTCATGGCCGGAGCGCTGCAACCCGCTGCCTGGTACGTGCGCGCCCAGCGCTTTCGGCGCGTGTACCGCGACCGGGTGAACGCCTTGTTTGCCGACTGGGATGTGCTGCTGGCCCCCGCCACCCGGGTGCCTGCACCGCTGCTGGGCAGCGAGTGGCTGGACATCAACGGCACCCGCCACCCCTGCCGCCCCGCGCTGGGCCTGCTGACACAGCCCGTGTCGTTTGCGGGCTGTCCGGTGGTGGCCGCACCGATGTGGCCCACGGGTGGCGGCGGGTTGCCGATGGGGGTGCAGGTGATTGCCGCGCCCTGGCGCGAAGACCTGGCCCTGCGTGCCGCCTGGGTCTTGCAGCAGGCAGGCCTGGCCCATTTAAAGCCTGCCCCGCTCTGAGCCCCCCACCACCCGACTGTGGAGATCACATGGACATCAACCTGCCCGACGTACTGGCCGAAGTCACCCAGGTGTGCGAGCGATACGAACAGGCCTTGGTCACCAATGACGTGGCCGTGCTCGATGAACTGTTCTGGCACAGCCCGCACACCCTGCGCTACGGAGCCACGGAAAACCTGTACGGCCACGCCGAGATTGCCGCGTTCCGCGCCGCACGCCCCAGCACGGGGCTGGCGCGGCGGGTGCTGCGCACCGTCATCACCACCTATGGGCGAGACATGGCCACCGCCAACCTGGAGTTCCAGCGCGAGGGCAGCCCCGTGACCGGCCGCCAGAGCCAGACCTGGCTGCGCACCCCCCAAGGCTGGCGCGTGGTGGCTGCCCACGTCAGCCTGCTGCCACCACGCGCGGAGTGAGCCCCTCCCGGTTTCGGTGCGTACCAGGGGTGTTTTGTCAGGCACAGTATTTGCATCCATTCTTGGATACAAGCTGGCATTCCATTCGCACGCACCAGCTTGAAGCGTTTACCCGAACCCTGTTTCCACCTCACGCCACGGAGCACACCATGAAACTGTCCCACCCCAACCGCAGAGAGTCCCTCAAATCCCTGGCCGCCCTGGGCGCCGTCGGCACCCTGGGGGCCTGGAGCCCCTGGGCCAGCGCCCAAAAGCCGCTGACCGTGGGCGTGATCTACGTGGGCCCGCGCGATGACTACGGCTACAACCAGGCCCACGCCCAAGCCGCCGCAGAGCTGAAAAAAATGCCTGGCATCAAGGTGGTGGAAGAAGAAAACGTGCCCGAAACCGCCGCCGTGCAAAAAACCATGGTGGGCATGATGGCCCAGGACGGCGCGGGGCTGGTCATTCCCACGTCGTTTGGTTACTTTGACCCGCACATCCTGGCCGTGGCCCCCAAGTACCCCGATGTGCGCTTTTCGCATTGCGGTGGCCTGTGGACCGAGGGCAAGCACCCCAAGAATGTCGGCAGCTTCTTTGGCTACATCGACGAATGCCAGTACCTCAACGGCGTGATAGCCGGACACATGACCAAAAGCAAGAAGATTGCCTTTGTGGCGGCCAAGCCCATTCCACAGGTCCTGCGCAACATCAACGCGTTTTTGATGGGTGCGCGCTCGGTCAAGGCCGACATCACCTGCAGCGTGATCTTCACGGGCGACTGGTCCATGGCCGTGAAAGAGGCCGAAGCCACCAACAGCCTGGCCGACCAGGGTTGCGACGTGTTCACCATGCACGTGGATGGCCCCAAGGTGGTGGTGGAAACCGCCGCCAAGCGCGGCAAGATGGTCTGCGGCTACCACGCCTCGCAGGCCAAGCTGGCGCCCAACGCCTACCTGACGGGTGCCGAGTGGAACTGGCTCACCGCCTACAAAACCATCATCGACGCCGCCCAGACCGGCAAACCCCACCCCAACTTCCTGCGTGGCGGCCTGAAGGACGGCTACGTGAAGATGTCGGCCTACGGGGCCATGGTGCCAGAGGCGGCGCGCAAGCAGGCCGACGACACCAAGGCCAAGATGGTCGCTGGCACCTTCGACATTTTCAAAGGCCCCCTGAAGGACAACAAGGGCAACACCGTCATCGCCGCTGGCAAAGTCCTCAAGCAGACCGACATGGAGCTGGAAAAGATGAACTACCTGGTTGAAGGCGTCCAAGGTTCCTTCTGACGGGCGGACACCATGCACGCCTCGGTCAAAGACATGCTGTTGCCCCTGGGTGCCATCGCGGCAGCGGTGCTGCTGTTCGGCGGGTTTGTGGCGTTCTCGGGGGTCAACCCGCTGGACATGTGGCACACCCTGTTCACGGGTGCCTTTGGCTCATGGTTTGCGTGGCAAAACACCCTGCAACGCGCCGCTCCCCTGATGCTGACGGCGCTGTGCGTGGCGCTGCCCGCCCAAGCCGGACTGATCGTGATCGGTGGCGAGGGTGCGCTGGTGCTGGGCGGTCTGGCCTGCGCCACCCTGGCCTACGCGGCACCGTTGCCCGACAACCTGGCGGGCACGGTGCTCGTGTGCGCCGCCGGGGCACTGGCGGGTGCGTCGTGGGTGATGCTGGCGGGTTGGCTGCGCCAGTACCGGGGCATCAACGAAACCATCAGCAGCCTGCTGCTGGCCTACATCGCCATCGGCCTGTTCAAACACCTGGTGGAAGGCCCGCTGCGCGACCCCGCCAGCCTGAACAAACCGTCCACGCTGGCGCTGTCCGAAGGCATTCGGCTGGGCGGCATCGCCGGGTCTGATGTGCATTGGGGTCTGGTACTGGGCGTGGTGTCCTGTGTGGCACTGGGCCTGTGGCTGCGCTGGACCGCGCCAGGCTTTGCACTGCGGGTGGTGGGCGGTAACCCGCGCACGGCGCAACTGGTGGGCCTGCCCGCCTCGCGCCTGGTGGTGCTGGCCTGCGGCTTGGGCGGTGCCTGCGCCGGGTTGGCCGGGGCGGTGGAGGTGGCGGCGGTGCACACCAACGCCAATGCGGCCCTGATGGCGGGCTACGGGTACGCTGGCATTCTGGTGTCGTTCATTGCGCGCCACAACCCGTTGGCCATCGTGCCGGTGGCGGTGCTGTTTGGCGGGTTCGGGGCGGCTGGCAGCCTGCTGCAACGCCGCCTGGATCTGCCCGATGCCTCGGTGCTGGTGCTGCAAGGCATGGCGTTTGTGCTGATTCTGGCCAGCGAAGCGCTGCGTGGCGTGGACTGGCATGCCCAATCCCAACGCTGGCTGGGTGGCCCCAACCGCAGGAGTGCACCATGACCGCTGACCAATGGGTGGCCCTGGTGGCTGGCATCGTGGGCGGAGCGCTGCGCGTGGGTGTGCCCTTTTTGTTTGTGAGCCTGGGCGAGTGCCTGACGGAAAAATCAGGCCGCATCAACCTGGGTCTGGAAGGCGTGCTGGTGCTCTCCGCCATGGCCTCGTTCGGTGGTGCCTACCTGAGCGGCTCCCCCTGGCTGGGTGTGCTGGCCGGGGCGGTGGCGGGCGGGTTGCTGGCCGCCCTGCACGGCGGGCTGTGCGCCCTGCCCCGCGTGAACGATGTGGCCACAGGCATTGCCCTCATGCTGCTGGGCACCGGGCTGGCGTTTTACCTGGGCAAGCCGCTCATCCAGCCCCAGGCCCCGCAGATTCCTGCCCTGGCACTGGGCTGGTGGTCGGACTCACCCGTGGTGCGCTCGGCGCTGTCGGTCAATGCGCTGCTGCCCGTGGGACTGGTGTTGGCGGCGCTGATGGGCTGGGGCTTTCAGCACACCCGCTGGGGCCTGTTGGTGCGCATGGCCGGTGACTCGGCCAATGCCGCTCGCTCGCTGGGGTATTCGGTCAACGGCATCCGCATGGCGGCCACGGTGGTGGGCGGCATGGTGGCGGGCTTGGGCGGCGCGTCGCTCACCTTGTTCTACCCTGGCAGCTGGAACGAGGGCATCTCCAGCGGGCAAGGCCTGATTGCCGTGGCCCTGGTGATCTTCGCCCGCTGGAGCCCATGGCGCTGTGTGGGCGCTGCCGCGCTGTTCGGCGGAGCCGGGGCCGTTGGCCCGGCGCTGCAGTCGGCGGGCATGGGTTGGGGCTACCACCTGTTCAACACCGTGCCCTACGTGCTGACGCTGGTGATCCTGGTGCTCACCTGCAAGCCCGGCAGCGTCGCGGCGGGCAGCCCTGGTGAACTGTCATCGACCTCCCGCTGAGGCCTGTCTCCCACCCCTCGCACCCCATCCTGCCGTCCCACCTCGCTCTCACACTGTTGCCGTGAAAACCAATTCCACCGCCCCCAACCTCCTGCATGTGCAGGCCCAGCCCTACGCCTGGCCCTACAACGGCGCCCTGCGCCCCGACAACACGGCCCTCATCGTCATCGACATGCAGACCGACTTCTGCGGCGTGGGCGGCTACGTGGATGTGATGGGCTACGACATCGGCCTGACCCGCGCGCCCATTGCACCCATCGCCCGCACCTTGGCCCGGCTGCGCGAGCTGGGCTTTCATGTGCTGCACACCCGCGAAGGCCATCGGCCCGACCTGGCTGACCTGCCTGCCAACAAGCGCTGGCGCTCGCGCCAGATCGGGGCCGACGGCACCGGCATTGGCGACACCGGCCCGTGCGGCCGCATCCTGGTGCGCGGTGAGCCGGGCTGGGAGATCATTCCCGAGCTGGCCCCTTGGCCGGGCGAGCCCATCATCGACAAACCCGGCAAGGGATCGTTCTACGCCACCGACCTGGACCTGCTGTTGCGCCAGCGCGGCATAGCCAACCTCATCCTCACCGGCATCACCACCGATGTCTGCGTGCACACCACCCTGCGCGATGCCAACGACCGGGGCTATGAATGCCTGGTGCTGTCGGACTGCACCGCCGCCACCGACCCGGACAACCACCGCGCTGCGCTGCACATGATCACCATGCAGGGTGGGGTGTTTGGTGCCCACGCCACATCGGCCGCGCTGCTGACGGCGCTGGCCGACGGGGTGCCCGCCTGATCACCCACCCCGGGAAGCCACACGCCATGTCACCTGCCTCACTTGTGAACCCGCCGGGTCACGCCGCGCGCGTGGGCACGGCCGCCCTGCCACATCCCATCGGGGCCTTGCCCACACCCGCCGGAGCGATGGCGCTGGAAACGGTGGAACTGACCAAACGCTTTGGCAGTTTCACGGCCATGAACCGCGTGAGCATGCGGGTGGAGCCCGGTACCGTGCATGCACTGCTGGGCGAGAACGGCGCGGGCAAAAGCACGCTGGTGAAGTGCGTGGCCGGGTTTCAGCAGGCGGAGGAAGGCAGCCTCGTCATCGACGGGCGCGAGTGCGACGTGGCCAACCCGGTGGTGGCGCGCAGCCTGGGCATTGGCATGGTGTACCAGCACTTCACGCTGGCCCCTGGCATGACCGTGGCCGAAAACCTGCTGCTGGCCGGTGGTCAGCTGCCCGCCGTCATCCACTGGCGTGCCGAACGGGCCAGGCTGGAGGCCTTTCTGGCCACCACGCCCTTCCAGCTGGACCTGGACGCCCGCCCCGCCGCACTGGCGGCGGGCGAAAAGCAAAAGCTGGAGCTGCTCAAGCAGCTGTTCCTGCGGCCCCGCCTGCTGATTTTGGACGAGCCCACCTCGGTGCTCACCCCGCAGGAGGCCGATGAGGTGCTGGGCCATGTGCGCGAATTCGCCCGCAGCGGACAGTGCACGGTCATCATCATCACGCACAAATTCCGCGAAGTGATGGCCTACGCCGATGCCGTGACCGTGCTGCGCCGGGGCGAGGCCGTGCACCACTGCCGCGTGGCCGACAGCACCCCCGCCCTGCTGGCCCAGGCCATGATGGGCAGCGACCCCGATTCTGCGAACAAAAAAACGGAAAATGCACCTCCAACGCATGTCCATCAAGCGTTGTCAGCTGCGAAAAACAATGCAACACCCGCATTGTGTGTGCAAGGCCTGACCGCTCAGGGCGACCGGGGCACACTGGCCTTGCATGGCGTGGACTTGAGCGTGCAGTCCGGCGAAATACTGGGCGTGGCCGGTGTGTCGGGCAACGGGCAACGCGAACTGGTCGAAGCCCTGGTGGGCCAGCGGCCCCGCCTGGGTGGCACGGTACAGGTCATGGGTGAGCCCTACCACGCCACCCGGGCAGAAAACCGCCGGCTGCAAGTGCGCAGCCTGCCCGAAGAGCCACTGCAAAACGCCTGCGTGGGGGCGTTGAGCGTGGCCGAGAACATGGCGTTGCGCGATTTTGACCAGCCACCCCTGTGCGCCGGCACCGCCGGGGTGGGGCTGCTGCGCTTTGGCGAATGGCGCTCGCGGGCCCGGGCGTGGATTGCCGACTACGGCATCAAAACCCAGGGCGAGGGTGCGCCCATCCGCAGCCTGTCGGGCGGCAATGTGCAGCGGGCCGTGCTGGCCCGGGAACTGGCGGGCCAGATACAGGTGCTGATTGCCGCCAACCCCGTGTTCGGGCTGGACTTTGCGGCGGTCAGCGAAATCCACACCCGGCTGCGCCAGGTGCGCGAACGCGGTGCCGGGGTGCTGCTCATCAGCGAAGACCTGGACGAGTTGCTGGAGCTGTCGGACCGCATCGTGGTGATGAGCGAGGGCCGCGTGGTCTACGAGACCACCGCCGCCAGCGCCGACCGCCATGTGCTGGGGGCCCACATGGGTGGCAGCGCCCACGCCTGACGCGGCCCCACCTGCATCGCCCCAACACCCGCACCCGCTTGCGCCGCCCCACCGACCGGAGCCTTTTCATGACACCCGACACGGCCACCACCTCAAACACCCCCCTCATCACGGTCGCCGCCGAACCGTTCGAGTTCAGTTTTCGGCTCGATCGGGCCGCGCTGGTCATCATCGACATGCAGCGCGACTTCATCGAACCCGGCGGGTTTGGCGAAACGCTGGGCAACAACGTGGCGCTGCTGTCGGCCATCGTGCCCGCGTGCCAGCGCATGCTGGCCGCCTGGCGCCAGGCCGGGGGAGCGGTGGTGCACACCCGCGAGGCCCACCGCGCCGACCTGTCCGACTGCCCGCCCGCCAAACGCAACCGGGGCAAACCCAGCCTGCGCATTGGCGACGTCGGGCCCATGGGCCGCATTCTGGTGGCGGGGGAGCCCGGCAACCAGATCATTCCCGAACTGGCCCCGCTGCCCGGCGAACTCGTCATCGACAAACCCGGCAAGGGCGCGTTCTACGCCACGCCACTGCAGGCGTGGCTGAGCGAGCACGGCATGCAACACCTGCTGTTCATGGGCGTGACCACCGAGGTGTGTGTGCAGACCTCCATGCGCGAAGCCAACGACCGGGGCTTTGACGCCCTGCTGCTGACCGACTGCACGGAGAGCTATTTCCCCGAATTCAAGGCCGCCACCGTGGCCATGGTCCATGCACAAGGCGGCATCGTGGGGTGGACGGCACCCAGTGTGGCCGTCCTGCAAGCCCTGCGGGTGCCCACACCTTGAAGCGAACGGGTACATTCACGCCCCATGAAATCCACCCGTGGCCCCAGTGCCCGCTCCCGCCTCAGCCCACCGTCCGCGCCATCGGAACGGACCTCGCGCGCCGACGATGTGTACCTGCAGCTCAAGCGCGATGTGGGCGAGTTCCGATTGGTGCCGGGCGACCGCTTCACCGAAAACGAAGTGAGCGAGCGCCTGGGGGTGTCGCGCACCCCCGTGCGCCAGGCCCTGGTGCGACTCCAACAGGAAGGCCATGTCGAGGTGCTGTTTCGCAGCGGCTGGCGCGTGCTGCCCTTTGACTTTGACAAGTTCGAGCAGCTGTACGACCTGCGCATGGTGTTGGAGACCACCGCCGCCCAGCGGCTGTGCAGCGAGGCCCCGGTGTGCGGCAGCCAGATGGACCGAGCCCTGCTCGACGAACTGGCCGCCATCTGGCTGGTGTCACCCGAGCAGCGTTGTGACGACGGTGCTCAGGTGAGCGAGTGGGACGAGCAATTTCACTGTGCGCTGGTGCAGGCGGCGGGCAATGGCGAAATGTCACGGGTGCACCGCGATGTGACCGAGCGCATCCGCATCATCCGCCGCCTGGACTTCACGCAGCCCACCCGCATTGCCGCCACCTACGACGAACATGCCCAAATCCTGAAAGCCATTCAGGCCAAGCGGGCGGACCAAGCCTGCATGCTGCTGCGGGCCCACATCGGCAGCAGCCAGGCCGAGGTGCGCAAAATCACGCTCCACCAGGTGCACCTCGCGCGCAACAGCACCGGCGACTCCGCCTGACACGCGAACCACCCGCGTCGGCAGACCGCCCCGCCAAGCGATGTCCGCGTGACCCAGACGGGCACCCCTGACGGCGGAGCGCAGGACCTCAGCCCGCCAGCCAGCCCTCCATGTGCTGCGCGTCGTTGGTGGTGCGCAACTCGTCGAACGCGGCCTGGGCTTCGGGGTAGCGGCGGCGCAGCAGGTTGAGCCACTGTTTGAGCCGACCAGCGCGGTGGCGGCGCTCCACGCGCTGCTCAACCAGCGCCCAAAAGCTGCCCAGCAGCGGGCGCAGCTCTGCCCACGGCACATGGGGTGGCAGCTGGGTGTCCAGCAAACCCTTGAAAGCGGTGGCCGAGCCAGGTCGCCCCTCCAAAACACCTGATTCAGTAGCAAACAAGTTATTGCAATCAAGCGCTGGATGCCATTTTTCTTTATAAATACCAGCTGAACCAGCCGCGTTGCCCTGCCACGGGGCGGCAGGTGCATCGGCGGGTGCCATGGCGGCACGGATGGCCAGCGCCAAACCGGGGTCGGCCACCATGCCACGGCCCAGCATGAGGCTGGTGCAGCCGCTGGCGGCCTGGGCGCGGCGGGCATCGTCCACGGTCCAGATTTCGCCATTGGCCACCAGCGGCAGTTTCACTTCCCGCCTCAGGTCGGCAATGCGCTCCCAGTAGGCGGGCGGGCGGTAGCCGTGGGCCTTGGTGCGGGCGTGCACCACAATTTCGCTGGCCCCCGCGGCCTCGATGGCCAGGGCGTTGTCCTCGGCCCGGTAGTCGTCGTTGAAGCCCAGGCGCATCTTGGCCGACACCGGCACGCCGGGTGGCACGGCGCGGCGCACGGCGGCCACGATGCGGTGCACCAGCTCCGGGTCGTCCAGCAGGGCCGAGCCGCCACCGTGGCGGTTGACCACCTTGGCCGGGCAGCCAAAGTTCAGGTCCACCCCGTGCGAACCCAGTTCGGCCAGGCGGGCCGCGTTCTCGGCCAGCAGCGTGGGGTCAGAGCCCAGCAGTTGCCCGCGCACCGGCACCCCGGCCAGCGTGCGCCCCCCGGTCAGCAGCTCGGGCATGGTGCGGATGAAGGCGCGCGCGGGCAGCAGCGTGTCGGTGATGCGGATGAACTCACTCACGCAGCGGTCCACGCCGCTGGGGTGCGCTTGGGCCGCGCCAGCACCCGCCACGCCAGGGCCCTGGCCCACGCGGGTGAGTGTGTCGCGCAGGGCAAAGTCGAGCAGCCCTTCCATGGGGGCAAGCAGCAGTTGCATGGGGTGGTGGGCGGGCTCAGGCCTCGCCAGTCGGCTCTGGGTCCGCAGCGGGGTTGGGGTTGGCGGCATGGAACGCTTCGCGCAGCTGCGCGGCCCGCACACGCTGGCGCTGGCCAGTTTTTTTCTTGGGGGGTTTGCGGGACATTTTTTTGGCTTCCCTGGCCTCATCGGCCAACGCCGCCTGTGCCCGCCACTCGGCCAGCTCGTCGGGCAACTCCAGCGTGATGCGCCCCAGCGCGCCAGTGCGGAAGTCGGTGATGACACGCTCGGCGGCCTTCTGCCAGTCCACATGGCCGCCTTTGCCCACGGCCTGCACCTTGCCGGCGATGACCTCCAACAGTTGCTCGTCACTCAGCGTCGCCACCTCGTCCACGGGCTGGGTGAGTTTGTAGCGGGCCTTGAGCAGTGCGGCATAGGGCTTGGCGACATGGTTCAAAAACTCCAGCGCCACCTCGGGCTCGTCGTAGGCATTTTTGCCCACCGCGCCGCTCACCGCCAGGTGGTAGCCGCTTTGCGGCACGCTGATGCGCGGCCACAGCATGCCGGGGGTGTCGTACAGGTAGAAGTCGTCGGCCAGCACAAAGCGCTGCTCGTGGCGGGTCACACCGGCCTCGTCGCCGGTTTTGGCGGTTTTGCGGCCCACCAGGCTGTTGATGAGGGTGGATTTGCCCACGTTGGGCACGCCGCCGATGAGCACGCGCATGGGCTTGACCATGCCGCCGCGCAGCGGGGCCAGCTCAAAGCAGCACTCGCGCAGCCGCTGTATGGGCTTTTTCTCACCGATGCCGGGGTTGGCACTCAGCGCAAAGGCCAGCGTGCCGGGCTGGGCGTTGTAGTGGGCCAGCCAGGTGGCGGTGCGCTCGGGGTCGGCCAGGTCTTGCTTGTTCAGCACCTTGACGGTGGGGCGCCCGGCGGTCAACTCGGCCAGCATGGGGTTAGCACTCGACCCCGGCAGGCGGGCGTCGAGCAGCTCGATGAACACATCGATGTCTTTGACCCGCGCCTCGATGGCCTGGCGGGTGAGGTGCATGTGGCCCGGAAACCATTGGATGCTCATGGGGTGCCTGTCTTTCGTTGGGAGGCGGGATTGTGCCCGTGTGGCGCCAGCTTGGTGAATGCCCTGAGTGGTGGGGCTGATGCGGCGTGCCACAATGGATTTGTCAGTTCTGCGTCAACTTTCTCAACGCTTCACAGGGAATCGCCAACCATGAGCATCACCGTCCACATCGAACTGGGTTATGAATTTGATGTCAAGGCCACCGCCACCGAAGTGTTCGATGTGCTGTCCGACGTGCCCACCTCGGTCAGCCATTTTCCCAAAGTCGACAAACTGACCGATTTGGGCGAGGGCACCTACCAGTGGGAAATGGAGAAGGTGGGCACGGCCCAGGTGAACATCCAGACCGTGTACGCCAGCCGCTACGTGAGCCAGTTCGACGCGTCCAAAAGCCAGGGCAGCGTGAAGTGGACCCCCGTCAAAGGGGTAGGCAACGCGCTGGTGGGTGGGCAATGGAAAATCAAGGGCAGCCCCAAGTCCACCCATGTGGAGCTGGCCATTCAGGGGCAAATTGAAGTACCCCTGCCCGGTCTCATGAAGATGGTGGTGGCCCCGGTGGTGGAAAGCGAATTCGAGAAGCTGGTTGAAAAATACATCGACAACCTGATCAAGCGCTTCGGCGGCGAGGTCTGACACACCGCCTGCCACCCGGGCATCCGCCCAGCCCCTGTCAGCGGGGCGGCGGCAACCCCTGGCCCAGGCGCAGGGGTGACACGTACTCCTGCCGGTACATCTCAAAGGGCATGGAGTCGGTGTCCTCAATGGCCTTTTGGTCAACCAGCGACTGGCGGCTTTCGGCCTCGAAAGCGGCCTGTTGCGCCGCCGTCCAGGGCAAGTCCAGCAGTTGCTGGTGGGTGCGCGCGGATTGGTCGCACACAAACCCGACAAACGACTGGTCATCCCGCCCCCGGATGGCCTGCAGCACGCGGGCCGACGGCGTGGTGTCCAACTGATCCAGACGCAGCGCCATGCTGGCCAGGGCATCGGCGTGCGGCGTGCCGCCCACCGCGTTGGGGGTTTGCGACGCATCCAGCAGGCAGGCCACTGGGGCCATGGCGCTCAGCAGTTCACGCCCCCAATCGACCAGGGCAATGCCCTCGCCTTGGCGCTGCAGTTGCAGCCCGGGTTCGCGGCCGCGCGCGGCCGTGAGGTGCTGGTTGTGGGCCATGTCGGCAATTTCCTGTGGCGTGTCGGGCGGGCTGTCGGCCAGCAGGCAGTGCATGAGGAACACATCCAGAAAGTGCAGCGTCTGGGCGTTGATGCCGATGGGCTCAAAGGGGTCCAGGTCCAGCAGGCGCACCTCGACGTACTCCACCCCACGCTCACGCATGGCGTGCAGCGGCCGCTCCCCCGGGAAGATGGTGCGTTTGGGTCGGATGGTGCCGTAGAACTCGTTCTCGATTTGCAGCAGCGTGGTGGCCAGTTGCTGGTAGTCGCCACCGGGGTTGCGAATGCCCAGTGCCTCGTAGGCAGGCCAGGGCCGTGTGAGGGCATCGTGCAGGCTGGCGGCGTAACCCTCCAGCCCGTTGTAGCTCACACACAGCGAGGCCTGCGCCTCGCTCTGGTAGCCCAGGCGCCCCATGCGCAAGGACGTGCCATGCGGCATGTGCAGCGTGCGCCCGGCCAGCACCTGCAACTGGTGCTCACGCCCCTGCACAAAGGTGCTGCACACCGCGGGAGAAGCCCCCAGCAGCACCAGCAGCAGAAACGCATGGCGGCGGAAGTTGCGGATGAGCGAGAAGTAGTCGGCACTGCCCACACCGGGCAGCGACCAGTTGTAGTGGATGCCTGAAATGGTCTGCATGCGCCGCCCGTAGCGCTGACCCAGGCCCATGCGGTAGACACTTTTGGCGCGGCCCACGTTGGAGCTGCCGTACACACCCAGCGGAATGGTTTCGTCCGTGGGCAAGCCACACGGCATGCTGGAGACCCACAGGCGCTCATCACCTTGGGCCGCCAAGGTGCGCAGCGTGAATTGGTGGATGCGGGTCAGCTCGTCCAGACAACCGGCCACGCTGGCATGCACGCCGGTGATGAGTTCGAGCTGGCTCTCGCTGTAGTCGGTGGTGATGTGGGGATGCGTGAGCGCTGAGCCCAAACCCGCCGGATGCGGTGTGAGCGCCAGCTGGCCGTCCGGGCGGGCACGCAGGCTTTCTTTTTCAATGCCACGGCGCATGCCCGCCAACCGCTGCGCCGTCACGGCGTGCAAGCGCTCGGGCGCAATGGCCACGGTGTGGGCGCGTGAAGAAGCGGGCTGGTTCATGGCAGGGGTGCGTGGGTCAACAACATGAGCGGAAGTTACCACGCACCCCGGTTGCCCACCCCGCACCCGGCCATTGATTTGCGGGTATAGCGAGCGAAGCCGTGGCCGTCAGTCCACCGCCAGGGCCAGCACGGCGGTGGCGGTGTTGGAGATGGGGATGTGGTAGTTGCTGTGCACCCGGCTCACCTTGGGGCCAGCGGCCGACAAGGCCCCACGCATGGCCAACCACATCAGCAACTCAACACCCTGGGTACCGGTCTTCTCCACCAGCTCGTGGATGCTGAACTGCGTGGCCCACTCGGGGTTGCTCAGCAGGCTGTCAATGAACTTCAGGTCAAACGCCTTGTTGATGAACCCCGCCCGCTCGCCATCCAGCTGGTGCGACAGCCCGCCAGAAGCGATGACCGCCACGCGCTTGTCGCTGTCCCAGCTTTGTATGGCCTGTCCCACGGCCTTGCCCAACGCATACACGCGGCTGGCTTTGGGCAGGGGAAACTGCACGGTGTTGATGCACACGGGCACCACGGTGACCGGACAGTCGCCGTCGGGCCAGAACAGCTTCAGTGGCAGGGTGCAGGCGTGGTCCACCAGCATTTCCTGGCAGCTGACGATGTCAAACTCTTTCTCCACCAGCGCATCAATCAGGTGCCACGACAGCCCCACCTCGCCCTGAAACGGGGACAGGGTGGGAATGCCCCATCCCTCGTCGGCGTTGTGGTACTGCGGGGCAGCTCCCACGGCGAAGGTGGGCATTTTGTCGAGAAAAAAATTCAGCCCGTGGTCGTTGTAGAACATGACCACCACGTCGGGCTTTTGCTCACCCAGCCATTGGCGGATGGGCGGAAAGCCGTCAAAAAAGGGCTTCCAGTATGGGTCTTGCTGCAGGCCCTTGTGGATGGCACCGCCAATGGCGGGGATGTGGGATGTGCCGAGTCCGGCGATGAGTTTGGCCATGGGTGTGGTCTGTATGGGGTGGGTTTCAGGGAAGGGTCACTGGCCAGCGGCCACCAGCTTGGCCTTGAACTGCTCTTTGGTCAGGCCGGTCTGTTGGGCACCGATGTCCTGCATGTCCAGCTTGAAAATGCCCGCAAACTTGGCCAGGTAGTAGGCATTGCCCCCTGCGGCAATGAGCTGCAGCACGTTGCGCGCCCGGATGGCGGCGGCTTGCGGCTCAGTGAGGCCAAAGCGGCGCATGTAGGCCTCTTCGTCGGCCAGAAAGGCTTGCCGGTTGGCTTCGTCATTGAAAGAAAAGCACATTTTGTTGAGGGCGTACCCCTTTTGCGCCTGTTCACCGTCAAACGGTGTGGTGCCGGGAATGGGGGGCAAAGTGTTGGACAAGGTGTGTCTCCAGTGGTGGCGGTCGGCCCCGAGTATTTCGCCCGCATTGCCAAAAATAAACAGATGAATGATCATCTGACTCATGAACAAAGTCGATTGGTTGAGTTTGGATGCCAAGCTGCTGCAGCTGCTGGTGGCGGTGGTGGAGGCGGGCTCCATCACCGGGGCGGCGCAGCACCTGGGCGTCACCCAATCGGCCGTGAGCCACTTGCTGGACAAGCTGCGCGCCATCGTGGGGGATCCGCTGTTCGTGAAACGGGGGAGGGGCATCACCCCCACCGCTCGGGCGGAGTTTCTGGCCGGGCAGGCGCGCGAGTTGCTGACACAGTTGGAGCGTTTTGCCCGCGCGGGCAGCCCCGACAGGTTTGACCCCGCCCAGTGGCACACCACCTTCACCGTGGCGGCCAACGACTTTCAGCGCGACGTCCTGTTGCCCGGCCTGGCCCGTTGCCTGCGCGAACAGGCGCCAGGCGTGGTGCTGAGGGTCATCCCCTCCAACGTCCCGTCGCTGGACATGCTGCGCGAAGGGCACTGCCAACTGGTGCTCAGTCCGCGCCCGCCCGATGGCAGCGACATCGTCCAGATACGCCTGTTTGAAGACCACTACCGGGTGTTTTACGATCCGGCGGTTCGCCAGTCCCCCGACACCGCGGCCGACTACCTGGCCGCCGACCACATCACCGTGGTGTACGAACCCAAGCGTGCGCTGGACCTGGACCAGCACCTGGCCGCCCGGGGCGTGGTGCGGCGGTTTGCGGTCATGGTGCCGGGTTTTGCCGGCATTCCGCCGTTTTTGCGGGGCACCCCGCTGCTGGCCACGGCACCCGGGCGCTTGCAGACGGGGCTGATGCAGGGCCTGGCCAGTGCGCCTGTGCCCTTGCCCTGCCCCACCCTGCCCATGTACATGGTGTGGCACCTGCGCCACCAGCAGGACCCGGCACACGCATGGCTGCGTGCGCAGCTGCAGGCGCTGACCCCACCGCCGGTCTGAGCGGCGTGCATTCACCGACACCTTTGGCGCCCCGCTGAGGCATCTACACTTGGCGGTCCCTGTTCACGTTGTTCACCTTGCCCGAGCCCTCGCTCATTGTTAGACCATGACCACCTCCCCATGCCTGTTGGCCCACTCACCTGCCTTTTCCGTGCGCGCCGGCCTGGCCGTCATCGCCCTGTGCCTGCCCATCTGGTCGCCCGCCGCGGCCGAGACCTTGCCCTCCGGTGTGACGGTTGAGCACACCACCGTGGGCACCGGCGCCCAACCCAAAGCCACCGACACCGTGAAGGTGCACTACAAAGGCACCCTGGTCGACGGCAAAGAATTTGACAGCTCCTACAAGCGCAATGCCCCGGCGTCGTTCCCGCTGAACCGTGTGATCCCCTGCTGGACGCAAGGCGTGCAAACCATGAAAGTGGGCGGCAAAGCCACCCTCACCTGCCCACCGGCCACGGCGTATGGCGACCGGGGTGCGGGTGCACTGGTGCCCCCCAACGCCACCCTGACGTTTGAAGTGGAACTGCTGGGCATCGGCAACTGAAGCCCTGGCGTGCCCTGGCCATGGACACCGCGCTGGGTTTTGACGGGGAGGTGGTGCCCGATGGCGCCCGGTTCGTGGCTTGGCGCGACCAATCCCTGCTGCAATCGGTGGAGGCGGCGGGCATCCCATGGCCCAGTGCCTGTCGCAACGGCACCTGCCGCACCTGCCTGGGTACGCTGACGCTGGGTGAGGTGCGCCACACCGTGCCCTGGCCGGGACTGAGCGCTGACGAAAAATCCGAACGCTGTGTGCTGCCATGCGTGGCACAGCCCCTGAGCCATCTGGTGCTGCGGCGCGCGCCGCTTTGGTGAAACATCTGCACCGGGAGGCCGTGGTTTGCGCATAACATGAGGGCCTGCCAGGGACTACACATTCACAGCGCCATGAAGAACTCACAGGACCCCGACTTTGGTGCCACCGGTCAGTTTGAGCTCACCGGTGTGTACTTCGTGGACAAAAAAACAGATGCCACCTTTGCCACCACACTGGGCATGGAAAGCATCAAGAGCCTCATCTTGCTGGGGGCTGGGCACGCCCATGTTCAGGTGCTGACCCAGTTGGCCAAAAACCGTCGCGCCGACTTGGACGTGACGCTGATCACGCCCTGGGCCTACCAAACCTACAGCGGCATGACACCTGGCTATGTCGCCGGACACTACGCCCAGTCCGACTGCCAGATCAACATCGAACCCCTGCTGCGCGAAGCCGGTGTGCGCTGGATCAGCGCCCGTTGCAGCGGCCTGGATGCCAACACCTCGTCCATCATGCTGGACTACGGTCCCAGCGCCGCAAGCACCCCCAACAGCCAGGACACAGCCGCCCACAGCCCGCAGCACATCAGCCCCCTGGTGAGCCGACCGGCCATGCTCACCTACAACCTGCTCAGCATTGACACCGGCTCGGTCATGGAGCGCCGTGTGCTTGATGCCCGCATGCCGGGCGCGTCCGAACACGGTTTGCCTATCCGCCCCATCGAGCAATTTGTCAACCGCTGGACCCAGGCCATCCAGCAAGCCAAAGCCAAGGCGGCCAACCACCCAGGCCACGTGTTCCAGGTCTGCGTGGTGGGCGCAGGGGCCACCGGCATCGAACTGGCTTTTGGCATGCGCCAGGGTTTGCTCCAACACGGTGTGGCGGCGCGCATCACCCTCATCAGCGCCACACCTGTGGTCGCGGCCAACTTCCCGACCAGCGTGCAAAAAAAGGTTTTGGCGCACCTGCGACGCAAACAGATCGAGGTGGTGTTTGCCCAATGCACCCAGGTGCACAGCGATCACCTGGACCTGGACAACGGCAACAGCCTGGCCAGCGACCTGACCGTGCTGGCCAACGGGGCCCACGCCCCCACATGGTTGGCGCACAGCGGTTTGGCGCTGGACGAGCACGGCCACGTGCTCACCAACAAACACTTGCAAAGCACCTCTCACCCCAACGTGTTCGCCGCGGGCGATGTGGCCACACGCGTGGACATGGCCCATGCCCGCAACGGCGTGTTCGCTGTGCGCGCCGGCCCCAACCTGGGTTTGAACCTGCTCGCCTCGGCCTCGGACCAGCCCCTGAATGCCCACACGCCACGCGCGCAGTCACTCAACATCATCAGCTGCGGCACAGATCACGCCATTGCCAACTGGGGGCGTTTCAGCGCGGAAGGGAGCTGGGTATGGCGCTGGAAAGACCGCATCGACCGTGACTACATGGCCAGCTTCCACCGCACAGACTGACCCGCTCCACCAAATGAACGAGTCCTTGCACCTTCGGACCACCACGGGCATGCCGACCACGCTGGGCCGGTTCGAACTCAAGCGCTTGCTGGGGCGGGGCGCCCAGGCTGGGGTCTGGCTGGCACACGACCCACGCCTGCAGCGCGATGTGGCGCTGAAGGTGCTGCACACCCCTGGCGGGGGACACCAGCCGCAACTGGCCGAGCAATGGTTGCAGGAGGCCCGCAGCCTCAGCCGACTGGTGCACCCGAACATCGTCACCCTCTACGAGGCCGACATGTTCGACGGTCGGCCCGGCCTGGTGCTGGAAATGGTGTCCGGTCAGTCCCTGGCACAACGGCTGGCGTCCAACGGTCCCCTGGCCGCGTCCGAGGCGGTGCGCCTGATGGTCCAGGTGCTGGACGCCTTGCAACATGCCCACAGCAGCGGGGTGATCCACCGGGACCTGAAACCCGCCAACATCCTGCTGGACACGGGCGGCAATGCCAAAGTGAGTGACTTTGGCATTGCCGCACAGTTGCGCCAGGCGGGCGCGGGCACACCAGCCACCGGTGCCAACGTGGAAGGCACGCCCAACTACCTGTCACCCGAGGCCGCACGGGGTGAGCCAGCCCAGCCGCAGCACGACGTGTTCGCCGCCGGTCTGCTACTGGCTGAAATGCTCACCGGGCGACCCCTGGTGGCTGAAAAGGACACGTTTCGCGCCATTTACCGCGTGGCCCATGAAGACCTGGTGATGCCCTCTGACCCCGCCCACCCCGTGGACGACGCGCTGCGGGCCCTGGTGCAGCGGGCCCTGGCCCGCGACGCGACGCTGCGCTGGGCCAGTGCCGCCGACATGGCCAGTGCGCTGCGCGAGTGGGCATCCGCCGCGCAGGGTGACGGGCAAAACAACACCGATGGTGGCCACAACGCCACACTCGAATTCCTGCTCAGGCGCATGCGCCGCACCACCGACTTCCCCGCCATGTCGGCGCAAATCGTCAAGGTGCAGAGCCTGGCCAGCTCCGACAGTGAAAGCCTCAACAGCCTGACCAGCGAAATCCTGAAAGACGTGGCGCTGACCAACAAGCTGCTGCGCATCGTCAACTCGGCACACTTCAGCCA
>PNML01000047.1 GCA_013823635.1 Polaromonas sp.
CCTTGGCGTCGTCGTCCACCGGGGTGTGGTCAGACACCAGCGCGTCGATGGTGCCATCGGCCAGCGCGGCGCGCAGGGCATCGCGGTCGCGCTGCTGGCGCAGCGGCGGCGACAAGCGGGTGCGGCTGTCAAAGTAACCCAGGTCCACGTCAATCAGGTGCAGGTTGTGCACGCTCACGTCGCAGGTGATGGGCAGGCCCTCGGCCTTGGCGGCACGCACCAGCTCCATGCCCGCCGCGCTGCTGAGGCGGCACAGGTGCACGCGGGCGCGGGTGCTGCGCACCAGCTCAAAAATGGTGTGCAGCGCGATCAGCTCGGCCATGACGGGCACGCCCGCCAAACCCATGCGCGTGGCCAGCGGGCCACTGGCGGCCACGCCCTTGCCCAGCCAGGCGTCTTGCGGGCGCAGCCACACGGTGTAGCCAAAGGTGGCGGCGTATTGCAAGGCGCGTTGCAACACCTGGGTGTTGACGATGGGCACCTCGGCCTGGCCAAAGCCAATGCAGCCCACCTCGGTCAGCTCGACCATTTCGGTCAGCACCTCACCGGCCAGGCCGCGGGTGAGCGCGCCCAGCGGAAACACCCGCGCCTGGTGCAGCTTTTCGGCACGGTACTTGAGCATGTCCACCAGGCCGGGCTCGTCCAGCACGGGGTCGGTGTCGGGCGGGCAGACCAGGCTGGTCACGCCACCGGCCACGGCGGCGGCCATCTCGCTCTCCAGCATGCCGGCGTGCTCCTGGCCGGGTTCGCGCAGGCGCACCGCCAGGTCCACCAGACCGGGGGCGACGATGCAGCCGGTGGCGTCCAGGGTGCGGTCGGCCACAAAGCCACTGCCCGGCTCGCCCAGGCCGGGCTTGATGGCGATGATGCGGCCGGCGGCCACCGCCACGTCGCACAGCTCGTCTCGGCCCGTGGCCGGGTCGATCACGCGACCACCGCTGATGAGGATTTTCATGCTGTGTCCTGATTTTTTAGGTATTTTTGCGCTCCAGCGCTTACTGATATTGAATAATTAGCTACTATTTTTTAATTCATGCGGAATGCCCGGCCACGATGCCCATGACGGCCATGCGCACCGCAATGCCAAAGGTCACCTGGTTGAGCACCACGCTGCGCGGGCCATCGAGCACGGCGGAATCAATCTCCACCCCCCGGTTCACCGGGCCGGGGTGCATGACGATGGCATCGGGCTTGGCCCATTGCAGGCGTTCTTCGGTCAGGCCAAAGCTTTTGGCAAACTCTTGGGATGAGGGCAGCAGCGCGCCGCTCATGCGCTCGTTTTGCAAGCGCAACGTCATGACCACGTCGGCCCCGCTGATGCCTTCTTTCAGGTCGTGGCAGACGCGCACGCCCATGCCCGCCATGTCGGATGGCACCAGGGTGCGGGGGCCCACCACGCGCACCTCGGCACAGCCCAGGGTGGTGAGGGCATGGATGTTGGAGCGCGCCACGCGAGAGTGCAGCACGTCGCCCACGATGGCCACGGTCAGGTTGGCAAAGTCGCCCTTGAAGTGGCGGATGGTGTAGGCGTCGAGCAGGCCTTGCGTGGGGTGGGCGTGGCGGCCATCACCGGCATTGACCACATGCACATGCGGGGCCACATGCTGGGCAATCAGGTAGGGCGCACCGCTTTCGCTGTGGCGCACCACAAAAATGTCGGCGGCCATGGCCGACAGGTTGGCAATGGTGTCGAGCAGGCTCTCGCCCTTGGAAGCCGAACTGCGGGCAATGTCGAGGTTGATGACGTCGGCAGACAGGCGGGTGGCGGCAATCTCGAAGGTGGTGCGGGTGCGTGTGCTGTTTTCAAAAAACAGGTTGAACACGCTTTTGCCGCGCAGCAGCGGCACCTTCTTCACCTCGCGGTCGCTCACCGACACAAAGTTGCTGGCGGTGTCCAGGATGTGGGTGAGGATGTCTTTGGACAGGCCTTCGGTGCTGAGCAGGTGAATCAGCTCGCCGTGTTTGTTCAGTTGGGGGTTGCGGTGGATTTTCATGGGGGTGGACTCACTGGGTGCTGGCCAGGCGGTGAACGGCAAAGCTGAGTTGGCCCGCGTCGTCGCAGGCCAGTTCCAGCGACTGGTCGGCGGGCAGGCTCAGGCGTTCGGCGGCCCACTCGGCCTGCACAGGCAATTCGCGCCCGGCCCGGTCCACCAGCACCATCAGGGCGACGCTGGCGGGGCGCCCGTGGTCAAACAACTCGTTGAGCACGGCGCGGATGGTGCGCCCGGTGTAGAGCACGTCATCGAGCAGCAGCACGTGCGCGCCGTTCACGTCAAACGCCAATTGGGTGTGGGCCGAGTTGGCCAACCCACGCTGGGCAAAGTCGTCGCGGTGCATGACGGAGGAAACCACACCCGCCGCGCCGGGCAGGCCCAGGTCGGCCTGCAGGCGCTGAGCCAACCACACGCCACCCGAGGCAATGCCCACCAGGTGAACGGGCTGGGGGGCCTGCGCCAGCCAACCCCGCACGTGGTCCAGCAGCCGCCGGTACAACACCTCGGCACTGGGAATGGGGTGGTGGCTGGTGGTGCGGCTCAAGGCAAGCTCCTCAAAAATTGTTCCAGGATGATGCAGGCCGATGCGGCATCCGCATCGGCGGCGCCCAGCGAGTGGGCCTCGGTGGTGCTGTAACGCTCGTCCACCTCGTAAACGGTCAACTGGGTGCGCTGGCGCAACTGGTTGGCGAACTTGCGAGCCAGCTGCGTGTTTTTGTGGGCCGCCCCGTCGGGGTGGAAAGGCACCCCCACCACCAGGGCATCGGGCTGCCACTCTTTCACGCGCTTGACCACGGCCTGCAACTGCGCCTCGCCACTGGCCTGTATGGTGGACTGCGGACTGGCGCTGTGGGTGATGCGGTTGCCCGACGCCACGCCGGTGCGCTTGAGGCCAAAGTCCAGCGCCAGAAACAGCTGGTGCCGGGCGGGCACATCCACCGGCCCGGCCAGGTTGGCCGACGGCCCCATGGACTTGGCGGCAGGCTTGGCCACTGGGGGAGTGGCTTGGGTGGCTGACGGGTTGGGCCCGGTGCTCATGAATGACCGGCCTCGGGCGAAATCATCCAGGCCTGCAGGCCGAGCAAGGCCAGCGCTTCGTCGTAGCGGCGTTCGACGGGCACCTCAAAAATCAACTCCACATTGGCCTCGACGGTCAGCCAGCTGTTTTCGGCAATTTCCGACTCCAGCTGGCCCTGCCCCCAGGAGGCATAACCCAGCGACATGAAGACACGACGGGGGCCGCTGCCGGCGGACATGGCCTCCAGCACGTCGCGCGAAGTGGTCATTTCCAGACCGCCGGGTATCAGCAGCGTGGACGCATAGACGGACTCTTCCCCCGCACCCATGGGCTCGTGCAGCACAAAGCCCCGTTCGGTTTGCACGGGCCCACCCTGAAAAACGGGTTGCTCCGCCAGATCGGGGCGCTCCAGCGGCAGCTCCACCTTGTCAAACAGGTGGCGCACCAGGATGTCGGCGGGTTTGTTGATCATCAGGCCCAGCGCGCCCCGCTCGCTGTGCTCGCACATGTACACCACGCTGCGGCCAAAAACCTCGTCTTGCATGCTGGGCATGGCGATGAGGAAGTGGTTCGTCAGGTTGATGGGGGCAGAATCGTTGGACATTGACTGATTTTAAGGGTCGCACCCAACATGCCTGCCACCGAGAGCCCCCGATACGAACACGGACTGATGTGGTTCCGGCGTGACCTGCGCGCCAGCGACAACGCGGCCCTCTACCACGCGCTCAAGCATTGCCGCCAGGTGTGGTGCGTGTTTGTGTTTGACCGGGACATCCTGGATGCCCTGCCCCGCGCCGACCGGCGGGTGGAGTTCATCCGCGAGTCGCTGGTGGACCTGGACCGCCAATTGCACGAACTGGGTCAGGCGCACGGCCAGGCCCATGTGCGCCTGCTGGTGCGCCACGGCCAGGCCAGTGCCGAGGTGGGCCAACTGGCACGGCAGTTGGCGGTGCAGGCGGTGTTCGCCAACCACGACGACGAGCCCGCCGCCCAGGCGCGCGACGCGCAGGTGCTGGGCCAGCTGGCCCACCTGGGGGTGGTGTTCCACACCTTCAAAGACCACGTGGTGTTTGAACGGCAGGAGGTGCTCACCCAGCAAGGCCGACCGTTTGCGGTCTTCACCCCTTACAAAAACGCTTGGTACAAAACCCTGACCGACTTCCACCTTCAGGCCTACCCCACCCGGCGCTACGCCCACGCCCTGGCCAACCACCCGACGGAGCACCCAGCCCAACACCGTGCGGGGCAGAGCTGGCCGGAGCCGGGCATCCCCACCCTGGCCGAGCTGGGATTTGAGGCCACCAACCTATCCAGCCTGAAGCTGGCGCCGGGCAGCGAAGGCGCCGCCTCACTGCTGGAAGATTTTTTGCAACGCATCGAGCACTACGGCCATGCGCGGGACTTCCCCGCCGTCAAAGGTCCCAGCTACCTCAGTGTGCACCTGCGCTTTGGCACGGTGTCCATCCGCCTGCTGGCCCGCACCGCCCACGCCCTGCAGCTGCAAGGGGTGCCCGGCGCCACGGCTTGGCTGAACGAGCTGATCTGGCGCGACTTCTACCACCAGATCATGGCCAACCACCCCCACGCCATGACCGCGGCGTTCAAGCCAGAGTACGACCACATCCGCTGGGAACATGGTCAACGCGCCGAGGCGCTGTTTACCGCCTGGTGCGAAGGCCGCACGGGCTACCCGCTGGTGGACGCGGCCATGGCCCAGCTGAACCAGACCGGCTACATGCACAACCGCCTGCGGATGGTGGTGGCCAGCTTTCTGTGCAAAGACCTGGGGCTGGACTGGCGCTGGGGCGAGCGCTACTTTGCTGAAAAGCTCAACGACTTTGACCTGGCCGCCAACAACGGGGGCTGGCAGTGGGCCAGCTCGAGCGGGTGTGATGCACAACCCTATTTCCGCATCTTCAACCCGGTGAGCCAAAGCCAGAAGTTCGACCCCGAGGGACGCTTCATTCGCCGCTATGTGCCTGCGCTGGCGGGGCTGCCCCACCCCGCCATCCACCAGCCCTGGACGGCGGCGCCGCTGGTGCTGGCCGCAGCAGGGGTGGTGCTGGGTCAGAACTACCCGCTGCCCGTGGTCGACCACGCCGTGGCCAGGGAACACACGCTGAAGCGGTATGCCGCAGCCAGAAAACCGGTGGCCTGACCCGACTACCGCTGGTCAGGCCAAGGCCAATGGATTGGCACAAAAGTGCTGCAGCAGACCCAGCAGCTCGTCCTCGGAGTAGGGTTTGCCCAGGTAGTGATCCACGCCCAGCTGGCGGGCGTGTTCCCTGTGCTTCTCGGCGATGCGTGAAGTGATCATGACTATGGGCAAATCGGCCAGACGTGGGTCGGAACGGATGTTGCGCACCAGGTCGAACCCATCCATGCGCGGCATTTCGATGTCGGTCAGCACGACCGCCGGGCGCTCCTGCTGCAAACGCTCCAAGGCCTGCAAACCGTCGATGGCCAAGGCCACCCGGTAGCCCTCGCGCACCAGCAGACGCTGGGTGACACGGCGCACGGTGATGGAGTCATCCACCACCAGCACCAACGGGGTCTGCGCCGCCACAGAGGCCGTCGGCGGTGCGTCCGCAGGGGCATCGCTTTCCGGGTCGACCGGCACGGCAGGTTGCGGCACCTCCTGGGCCAGCCATCGCCTGACCTCGGCACCATACACGGCAGCCAAGGCCACCGGGTTGTAGACCAAGGCCACCACACCGGATGCCAAAACCGTCATGGCGGCCAGTCCCGGCAAGCGCGACAACTGCGGTCCGAGGTTTTTGACCACCACCTCCTGGTTGCCCAGCACTTCATCCACGTGCAGGGCCACCCGTTGCGACGCGCTGCGGAAAATCACCACCGGCCAGGTCCGCCCCTCGAGCTGCTGGCTGCGCCGTGAGGTCTGGAGCAAGGCGCCCGCCCAATAGAACGGCACGGACTCGCCCCCCACATCCAGGTACCCGGAATCGTAGGCCGCGGCCACATCGGCCACGGGCACGCGGCGCACCACCTCCACCAACCCGGACGGCACGCCCAGCGTGAAATCGCCAGCACGCAGCATGACCACCTGCGTGACGGCGGTGGTCAACGGCAGCACCATGCGAAAACGCGTGCCCTGGCCGACCACCGACGTGGCCTCCACCCGGCCACCCAGCCCCACCACTTCAGAACGCACCACGTCCATGCCAATGCCCCGGCCCGACAAGCCCGTCACCTCCGTGGCGGTGGTCAAACCGGGGGCAAAGATCAGCTGCGCCAGCTCGGCTTCGCTGGGGTGGTCGGCTTTATCGATCAGTTTCAGGGCTTGGGCCTTGTCTCGGATTTTGGCCAGGTCCAGCCCCTGGCCATCGTCGGCAAACACCACCGACACATCGTTGCCCTCTTGGGTCAGGTCAATCCGGATGCTGCCCTCAGCAGGTTTGCCCGCTGCCAGGCGCTGCGCGGGTGCCTCAATGCCGTGCCCCACACAGTTGCGCAGCAGGTGCTCAAACGCGGGTGTCATGCGGTCGAGCACCGCCCTGTCCATTTCAATGGTGCCGCCCACGATGTCCAGGCGCACCTGCTTGCCCGTTTCTTTCGACACCTGACGGACGACGCGGTACAGCCTGTCGGCAATGCCCTCGAATTCCACCATGCGGGTGCGCAACAGGTCGCGCTGCAGTTCCCGGGTCTGCCGTGCCTGGGCGGCCAAGCCATCTTCGGTGGCATCGACCGCACGTTGCAGGCTGCGCTGCACGGTGGCCACGTCGCTGACCGACTCGGCCATCATGCGGGTCAGCTCCTGCACGCGGGTGAAGCGGTCAAACTCCAGCGGATCGAAAGTCTGGTCAGCGTCTTTGGCCTGGGCCATGCGCGACTGCATCTGGCTCTCTGCTTGCAACTCGATGTCGCGCAACTGGTGGCGCAGCCGGTCGAGGTTACCCGTCAGGTCGGTGAGCGAGGCGCGCAACTGCCCCAACTCGGCCTCCATCCGGGAGCGCGTGATCATGACCTCGCCGGTCTGGTTCACCAACCGGTCCAACAGATCGGGACGCACCCGCACCGCCACGGCAGCCGAGCCCTTGGCTGCGGGCATCTGCAATTGGGTGGTGGCCAACACCTGGCTGGCCGCCGTCAGCGAACCGGCATCGCCCGTCAACGCAGCGTCCACGGCGATCGGCAATGGTCCCTCGGGCACCGTGGAGACACGGTTGGGCACGGACACTTCGGGCGGCTGACGCAACTCCTCAAAGCGGTTGACCAAGGCATCGTAGCTGCCCAACAGGGGTTCAACCAAGGCGCTGTCGGTCACATCGGAACCCAGGCGTTCGGCCTGGGTTTCCAGGCGGTGGGCCATGTCGCCCAGCCGCAAGGCCCCCGCCAGACGCGCACTGCCTTTGAGGGTGTGCAGGTTGCGCAGCACCTCGACCCGGGCCGATGCATTGCCTGGCCTGGCGACCCACTGCCGAAGGGCTGAGCCCAGGCGAGGCAGCAACTCTTGCGCCTCTTCTTCAAAGATCTGGAACAGGTCGGCGTCCAGGGTGTCCACCGCGTCAAATTCGTCGTCCACGTAGGCGGTAGCGCCCTTGGCCACGACGGGGGCCTGCGCGGGGACCACGGGCGCCTCTGGCTCTGGCTCTGGCTCTGGCTCTGGCTCTGGCTCTGGCTCTGGCTCTGGCTCTGGCTCTGGCTCTGGCTCTGGCTCTGGCAATGATGACTGTTCTGTGGGTACGGCGTCAGGGTCAGACGCCAACAGCCAACCATCGGACAGGTCGATGGGCGCTGAACCATCCTCTGGCCCGGACGACAGCCGATGGGCGAGTTCGTCCAACGCCAGCAGGATGTCTGGCGTGGGCTCCTTCAGGAAACCGGCAGCGAATTGGTGCAGCAAACGCCGCAGGTCATCTGCGGCGTCAACGAGCAGCGTGGCTTCTTCAGGCGTGGCCATGACCCCGCCCCGGGCGTGATCGCTGGACGCATCCAACGCATGCTCCAGCGCGCGGGCCAGATCGGCCAGCGCGTCAAAGCCCACGGCAGCCGACGCCCCGGCCAGCGAATGGGCCCAAGCGGCGGCTGATTCGGGCACGGGATGGTCACGGTGCTCCAGCGCCCACTCACCCAGTTCATGGCTGAGGAGCCGAGACCATTCATCGGCCTCATTCAGGAATACGTTGAAGAGCTTGACACCGATGCGCAGCGGCCCGATGACCTTCACATCCTCATCGGCGGATGCAAAGCCACTGCTTGCGTCGTCGGGGGGAACCTGGGCGGATACCTCGGCTTCGCCAGGCTCACCAAAATCCAACTCAAATTCTGGCAGCTGATGGTCCGCCCCAACCTCAGGCACCGCGTCCTCTGGCAAGGCAGGCATCGGCTCGGGCACTTCGGCCATGCCGGTGTCGGCAGGCTTTGCGAGGGGCAAGTCGAGGTTGAGTGCGTCATCCGCCCCGTCGCCCCCTTCTTCGGCGGGGACGAAGCCCCAATCCAACAACTCCTCGTCGGTCTGACCTGCGGCAGGCCCAGGCTCAGGGGCCGCAGCATCCGGCACCGTGTCCACCACTTCGGGGGCGACTGCATCCAGCGCCATCAGGGCGTTGAAATCGATGTCCAGGAGATCGGCATCCACGGTGGTCGGCGTGGCTTCCGTGGCATCGGGTTCAGACTGGAAATCAGCCACCTCGGTGTCGGGGAAATCGGCGGGCTCGGCATCACCCGCAGGATGGGCTGGCGGCGATGCCGTGTCCTCATCCGCATCGTCTTCCACCCACCAGTCGGGATCGGTCGGCTCCTCTGGCTTTGCAGCATCGACGGGGACGGCCGCCACAGGCAGGTACCTACCCGTCGCGCGCATGGTCTGCGCACTGGCGGCAAACGGTTCACTGGACCAATGCCTGTCGGTGTGGGCCGCGATGTCGTCCACCCACCGCGCCAGTTGGCTCACCGCATCATTGCCCAACGCACACAGTTCAGCGGTGGCGGGCTTGCCATCGGCCAGCCAAGCGTTCATGACCTGTTCCATGGCCCAGGCTGCTTCGCCAAACTCACTCAACCCCACCATGCGGGAGCTGCCCTTGAGCGTGTGGAACGCCCGGCGCAAAGTGGTCATGTCCGTCTGGCTGGCCGGTTCGTTGCTCAGGGAGGCAATCGCCGACCGAGCGGCCTGAATGACATCCCGGGCCTCTTCCAGGAAAATGTCCAGAAGGTCCCCTTCCACCGCTTCGGCCTGCGCGGGCTGAACGACGGGGTGGGCGGTGTCCACGGGTGGACTGGCGGCAGCCATCAAACCGGCGAGGGCCTCGGCGCTGGCCTCGGGATCCTGCATCGTCACACTGGTGGCGGCCTGTCGGGCGGCCTTGGCCAACGATGGGTTTTCGGCCAGATCTGCCTGGTTGGCCAACACGTCCAGGCGCTGCGTCAGTTCCGACAGGTTCACGCGGTCAGACGGTCCATCGGCCACGTCCTGCACCACTTGCTCAACCGTGTCAGACAACTGTTGCGCCGCTTGCTCCTGAACGGGTTGGGTGATCGCCAGCGCCGGAACAGGGGTTCGCCCCATCAGGGGTTTGAGCTCACCCAGCTCGGTGTCAAACACAAACAGTTTTTTCGCCAGCACGGGCTGGTAGTTGAGCATGTCCACCAGAAAGCTCAGCGCACTGAGGTTGTTCGCCAGGTGGCTGAACGTACCGGCTTCGCGGGCACGGTCAGGGTCGACCTCATCGGCCAGCATGTCTTCCACATTGCCGGCCATGTGGGCCACGGCCTGAGCCGCATGGTCCAATCCCAGCACCGATAACACGCCCCGCATTTGCGAGAGCTGCTGAGGCACCTTGAGCAACGGTTGTTTGTCGGCGGGTTCACGCGAAAACTGATCCAGCCCACGCTCCAATTCACCCAGGTTGACCTTGAGTTCGCCCACCACGCTGCCCATGGTGTGGCGGTCACTGACCTGGCGGTAAAGGTCCTCCATCCAACCATCCAGGGGCAACGACGGCTGGCCGGCTTGGGCGCGCCTGACGCGTTCGGCCATCAGGCCCATTCGGTCGGTGAGCACGGCGTCCGACGGTGCCATGTCCTGCAGCACCGTCTCCAAGAACAGCACCGCCGTGGCGACCTCCATGCCCAATTCAGGGGACGGCGTGGTCTGCGCCTTCAGCACGGCATCGGATGCCTGCGCCAACGACTGTCCCAGCGCATGGGCCGCGGGCAAGATTTTTTGCAACGAGTCGGCCACCAGGCTGAACTGGTCCACCACCGGTTTGACTTTGCTGGTGTCGCCGCCTGTCAGCAGTGCCCACCCCTCTTTGACGGCATGGATGCGCTTTCGGGCCTGCAACAGCATGGCTGGGTCAAAACGACCCAGCGTCGGCTGGTCATAGTCGATGTCCGGCAGCGGCACCAAGCCGTGTCGCTGGCGCACCGCCTCCAGCCAGGGGGTGCTGCGGTGATCGGGGTGTTGTTTTGCCTGGGCCGCAAAGAACAGCAAATCGTGCCGCAACGCGGCTGAAACCTCGCCACCACCCTGGGCCTGGGCCGAATACTGCAGCAGCACCCGGGATGCCGCGCGCTTGACGTACACATCCACGGGCAGCAAGCCGTGCTGCATGGCCTCGAAATAGGCCGCAGCCAATTGCCAGAAAGCCTGCTGTGCTGCCACACCGCTGCCTGCGGCCAATCCCGCACACACCTGTTTGAGGTGGGCAGCCGCCCCAGGGTGCTGGCTTTTGATGACGTGGAGCACGTATTTGTCAAACTGCGCACGCACGGCCGGGCCTGGTACCAGCGCCGACACAGGAGGAGCGGCGGGCGGCGGCTCAACAGCCGCGTCAGCCATTGATGCGGGGGCATCCCACAGGTCTGCTGGGTGAATGCGCTGCGCGCCAGCCAGCTCCTGCACATCGCGGTACTGGGAAAACAGCGCCACCGGGCTCACGGACTTGCCGTTGAGCACCGCCTCCAGGTAATCCACCAGCGCGAACCCTGCACGCTCGACCTTGACCAACGCGGCGTCGGTGCACAGCGCGGGACGGGTCAGGAAACGCTGCACAGCGGCCTCCATGCCGCGCACCACGGTGGCGGGGGCGTGGAAACCCACCATGTCCAAAGCACCGACCACCTGGTGCAGTTGCGTGCGCGCCAACCGCAGGGGCGCCGGATCGACAGCCCCCACATCCGATTCCCGGGCCTGCGCCACATCGGCGGCAAACCGCCTCAGGACCTTGTTGGCCGAATCCAGCGACTTGCGCAATTCGTCAAACACCCAGGCCAGGGGCCCCAGGTCGCTCGCTGGCGTGTCATCCAGATCGGGGGGGTGGCGGGTGTTTTGCATAAGGCGGCGGCACCGGGGGTGTCAGGCGTGAACGGTGGTGGGCATTCGGTGCTGCGGCTCAAGAAATCTTGAACCGCGCCACGGACTGCCGCAATTCCTCGGCCATGCGGGACAACTCCCGGACCTGTTGGGCGGTGGAGCGCGTGCCTTCACCTGTTTGCTCCGTCACCGCAAAAATGTGCTGGATGTTGCCAGCCACCTCGTTGGCGGACTCCGCCTCGCGCGAAGCGGAGTCAGAGATCTGCTCAATCAGCAACGCCAGTCGGCGTGACACGTTGTCAATCTCAGACAAGGCGGCGCCTGCGTTGTCAGACAGTTTGGCCCCTTCCACCACCCCCTGCGTGGATCGCTCCATGGCCGCGACGGCGTCCTGGGTGTCGGTCTGAATGGCCTTCACGAGTGCCGCAATCTGCCGGGTGGCATCGGCCGAGCGTTCCGCGAGGCGCTGCACCTCTTCCGCCACCACCGAGAAGCCGCGCCCCGCATCACCCGCCGAAGCCGCCTGGATGGCGGCGTTCAAGGCCAGTACGTTGGTCTGCTCGGTGATGTCAGAAATCAACTCGGTGATTTCACCAATCTCCTGCGAGGACTCGCCCAACCGCTTGATGCGCTTGGACGTTTCCTGAATCTGATCCCGGATGGCGTTCATGCCCCCGATGGCGTTTTGCACGGCGTCAAGTCCAGACTCCGCTGCTTGCAGGGACTGCCTCGCCACCAAGGCCGACTCCTGCGCCTGGGAAGACACCTGGTTGATGCGCTGCGCCATGTCCAGCACAGACTGACCGGTCTCGCGGATCTCCCGCAACTGCTCCGCGGAAGTGGCCAACAGCTCGGTGGAGGTGTTTTCCACCAGGGTGGTGGTCTGCGCCACCCTGGCCGCCGTGTTTTGCACGTTGCCCACCAGCGAACGCAATTCTTCCACCGTGTAGTTCACCGAGTCGGCGATGGCGCCCGTGATGTCCTCGGTCACGGTGGCTTCCTGGGTCAAATCACCTTCCGCCACGTTTTGCAGTTCGTTCATGAGCCGCAGAATGGCGGCCTGGTTGGCGTCGTTCACCCGTTTGGCCTCCTGCTCCAGGTCCACCGCTTGCAGGCGCTGCATTTCTGCTGCGCGTTGGCGCTGGCGGCTTTCCTGCAGCTGCACGTAGGCCAGACCACCGGCGCACAGCAGCGCGAACAACGCCGAACCCAACAGCATGAAGAATTGCATGCCCCCCAGACCCGATTGCTCGGACAAGCCAGCCTGCAGTTTTTCCAAACCCATGCGCAGGGGCTCACTGTCGCTCACAATGACCGACTGGGCTTCGCGGGCTGCCACCAGGCCCTGCAAATTGCCCAGAATGGCGCCCGCTTCGGTGCGCGTGTTCTCGTACAGTGCCAGCAGTGCCTGCAACCGCTCGCGCACTTGGGGGTCGCCTGCGGCGGACAAACGCAGTTCGCTGCTGCCCTTCAGCAAGCCGTTGGCAATTTCCTTGAAGGAATTCAGGTCTTTGCCCAACAAAAACACCGCTTCCGGGCTCACCCCTTCCATGGTCAGGAATTCGTTCGCCGATTTGCCGATGCGCTGGGTCAACATCACCAGTTGCCCGGAAGCGGAAATTTCCGCCGCCGCGGCGTTTTGCTGCAGCTTGAGGGAAGAGATGGTTTCAGCAATCTCCAGCAAGTCGGACGACTGCCGGTTGATGGTGCGCAACGCATCCCCCACCTGCAAAAGCACCTTTTGCTGACCCAGCACCACTGCGGCGTTTTTCTCGGCACGTTCCACCAGTGGGGTCAGCGCGTCCAGGTCGGCAGAAAAGCCGGTTGCCAACGGCTGCAGGGCCATGCTGGCATCGCCATCCCGCAAGCCCTTGAGTGTTTTGCCCAGCACGTTGCTGCTGTCTTTCACCTCGTCAAACGAGCTGGCACTGCCCACCAGCGCCTGCGACACACTTTTGGCCAATCGCTGGGACTGCATCAGCGCCTGCCCGCTGGCGGCCACCTGCTGGCCCACTTTGTCGGCCTGCCCCAGGGTGACGACGGTCACGCCGCCCAGCACCACCAGCCCCACCGCCAGCAGAACCGCCAGTGTGCGCTGGTGTTGTGCGGCACTGCGTTGCCCCAGCAGGGGCAAGGACACCAGGTCCTGCTCCCCGATCTCCAGGCCCAGGCGGGTTTCGGCGGCAGCGGCCCTGCGCTCCTCTGCCATCAGGGGCACACCGTCCATGCCGACGTCGGTGGACACCACCGAATCGTCGGGCGAATGCAATTCGCCTTTTTTTCGGAACAGGTTCTGAAACTGGTCAAGCAGGGACATGTCGCACCTCGAAAAGCGTTTGCGCAGCGGCCCTTCAGGCCACCACACTTAAAAATTCCGGCCATTCCACCAGCGCCTGGAGGTTCAACTCCTGCCATTGCTGTCCATGGACATCGGTCAACAACTGGGCCAACACCGGGGGACTGTCTTCTGGACCTGGGCTGGCACCCACAAACATGCTGGGACCGCGCAACCCCACCAGCCGGTCCACCAACAGGGCTGCGTTGACGCCCAATGCCGCGTTGAGCGCCACCACCTTGGCGTCGGCGCCAGGCACGGGGTAACCGGCGTCTGCTCCCATGCCCAGCAACCTGGCCAAGTCCACCACGCCCATCAAGCCACCCCGCAAGGCCGCCACACCCAGAAACCACGGGGCGGTGTACGGCACCGGTTGAATGACCGGCAGGGGAAATATCTCGCCCGCGTGAACCAGCGGCAGCAGCACCCCCCGACCATGCAGCTCCACGGCCAGCCACGAGGCTTCCACCCCGGACCGCTTGGCCTGCGCGAGGCGCGAGGCCAGGCGTTCCTGCAGGTTTTTGAGGGATTCGCGCTGGGAAGTGGCCATGGACGTGCGCCTAGCGGGTCAACCCAAGGCCTCGATTTTGGACAGCAACTCCTTGCCGTCCACCGGCTTGGTCACGTAATCGCGGGCGCCCTGGCGCAATCCCCAGACGCGGTCGGTTTCCTGCACCTTGCTGGTGCACATGATGATGGGGATGCCCGCGTATTGGGGGTCTTTGGTGATGGTACGGGTCAGCTGGAAACCGTTCTGACCCGGCATGACCACGTCCATGAGGATGAGGTCGGGTTTGGACTCGGCCAGGCATTTGAAGGCCTCGGCGGCACTGTCTGCCGTGCGCACCCGGTAACCGTGGCGGGTCAGCAGATCGGACAGCACCATGAGCTCGGTCTTGGAATCGTCCACCACCAAAACGTGTTGAATGGGCATCAGTTGGCTCCGTGTGAGGGCTGGCCGTGCTGCAGGACGGCCTGCAACAGTTGGTCTTTGGTGAAAGGTTTGGTCAGGTAATCCTGCGAGCCGACCATGCGCCCGCGCGCCTTGTCGAACACGCCGTCCTTGGACGACAGCATGACCACCGGCGTGCGGGCAAAGCGGGCATTGCGCTTGATGATGGCGCAGGTCTGGTAGCCGTCCAGCCGAGGCATCAGGATGTCGCAGAACACCAAGTCTGGCTCGTAATCGTTGATTTTGGCCAGGGCATCGAACCCGTCATCGGCCAGCAGCACCTCGTAGCCCCCCTGCTTCAGGAAGATTTCTGCACTGCGCCGGATGGTGTTGCTGTCATCCACCACCAATATTTTGAGCGTCGTCTCATTCACGGCCTGTGTCCTTGGGCAAAACGGGTTTGGGGTTGCTCAACGGGCACAGGGCCCGGCATGGTGTCCATCTCCTCGGTGGGTGCGACTCATGCAACTGGTGTGGCTGGTGTCAGATCTGGACCATTTCAAAGTCTTCTTTGCGTGCACCGCATTCGGGGCACACCCAGTTCATGGGCACGCTGGCCCAAGGGGTGCCGGGTGGCAGGCCATCGTCAGGGGCACCTGCGGCTTCGTCGTAAATCCACCCGCATATGAGGCACATCCAAGTCTTGGGGTCAGTCATGTCCAGCGATTGATTGGTCTTAGAATGAGGTTCATTGTAGCCACAGGTCTTTGGCGAATCCTGTGCCTTCGGGCACCCTGGGGTGGCTGCTCAACAACTGGGCCAGAAGCCTCCCGCACTCACCCGGTTCGACGCATGACTCAGACTCCCCCCACCCCCGACAGCACCACCGAGGACAGCGCCAGCCTGCCCTGCATCATGGTGTTCAACGCCAACGACCCCAGTGGCGCAGGCGGCCTGTCGGCCGACCTCACCACCATGGCGTCGGCATCGGGCTACGCGCTGCCCGTGGTCACCGGCACCTACATCCGGGACACCTCGGAAATCCGCAACCATGTGGCGTTCGACGAGGACGCCGTGGACGACCAGGCCCGCTGTGCGCTGGAAGACATCACGGTATCGGCCTTCAAAGCGGGTTTTCTGGGCAGCCCCGACAACGTGAGCACGGTGGCGGAAATCGTCAGCGATTACCCCGAAGTGCCCTTGGTCACCTACATCGGCGACCTGTCCTGGTGGGATGAGTTGTCCATCGACACCTACCTCGATGCGCTGAGTGAGTTGCTGTTGCCCCAGACCACCGTGCTGGTGGGCAACCACGGCAGCCTGTGCCGCTGGCTGCTGCCCGACTGGGAGTCTGACCGGCCACCCGGCCCGCGCGATGTGGCCAGGGCCGCCGCCGAGCACGGGGTGTCGTACACCCTGGTCACGGGCTTCAACGCGCCCGACCAGCACCTGGAAAGCCACCTGGCCACACCCGAGAGCGTGCTGGCCACGGCCCGCTACGAGCGCTTCGAGGCCACCTTCGCCGGGGCCGGTGAAACCTTGTCCGCAGCCCTGACGGCATTGCTGGCAGCAGGCGCTGACCTGCAAACCGCGGTGGCAGAAAGCCTGACCTACCTGGACCAGTGCCTGGATGCGGGCTTTCAGCCTGGCATGGGCCATGCGGTGCCCGACCGCATGTTCTGGGCCCACGACGAGGACGAGGAAGACGCCAACACCCCCTCAGAAGGGGAAGAACCCGTGCAAGCCATGGATTTCCCGTTGGACAACACCCGCCACTGAGCACCCGTCGCAGGGGTCGAGGCGGCGATAAATTTTACATTTTTAGCCGCCCAGCGCTTTATTTCATTGATGTTGTAGCTATATTTTTCAAGAATGACCAACACCGACCGCAACCAACAACTGTTTGACCGCGCCAAAGCCCTGATTCCCGGCGGCGTGAACTCGCCCGTGCGGGCCTTCAAGGCCGTGGGCGGCACGCCCCGCTTTGTCAAGCGCGCCCAAGGTGCGTACTTCTGGGACGCCAACGACCAGCGCTACATCGACTACATCGGCTCCTGGGGCCCCATGATCCTGGGCCACGGCCACCCAGCCGTGCTGCAGGCCGTGCAAAGCGCGCTGCTGGAAGGCTTCAGCTTCGGCGCGCCCACCGAGCGCGAGGTGGAGCTGGCCGAAGAAATCATCAAACTCGTGCCCAGCCTGGACATGGTGCGACTGGTCAGCTCGGGCACCGAAGCGGGTATGAGCGCCATCCGCCTGGCGCGCGGGGCCACGGGCCGCAAGAAAATCATCAAGTTCGAGGGCTGCTACCACGGCCATGCCGATGCGCTGCTGGTCAAGGCCGGCTCCGGCCTGGCCACCTTTGGCAACCCCACCAGCGCGGGCGTGCCCCCCGAGGTGGTGCAGCACACCCTGGTGCTGGAATACAACAACATCGAGCAGCTGGAGGCCGCCTTTGCCGAGCACGGCCCCGACGTGGCCACGCTGATGATCGAGCCCATTGCCGGCAACATGAACTTTGTGCGCGCCTCTGTGCCCTTCATGACGCGCTGCCGCGAGTTGTGCACGCAGCACGGGGCCTTGCTGGCCTTTGACGAGGTGATGACCGGTTTTCGCGTGGGCCCCGGCAGTGCCCAGGGCGTGTACGCCGACCTGATTCCGGGCTTCGAGCCCGACATGACGGTCATGGGCAAGGTCATTGGCGGCGGCATGCCGCTGGCGGCCTTTGGTGCCAAGCGCGCCGTGATGGAACAACTCGCCCCCCTGGGCGCGGTGTACCAGGCCGGTACGCTGAGCGGCAACCCCGTGGCCACGGCCTGCGGACTGGCCACACTCAAAGAAATCCAAAAACCCGGTTTTTACGAAGCCCTGAGCCAGCGCACCCAGCAACTGACCAGCGGCCTGCAAGCCGCCGCCGACGCCGCTGGCGTGCCCTTTGCCACAGACAGCCAGGGCGGCATGTTCGGCTTCTACCTGATGGACAGCTTGCCGCAAAACTACGCCACGGTCATGAAGACGGACAACGCCCGTTTCAACACCTTCTTCCACGGCATGCTGGAGCGGGGCGTGTACTTCGCCCCCGCACTGTACGAGGCCAGCTTCATGAGCGCCGCGCACACCGAGTCCGATGTGCAGGCCACCGTCGCAGCCGCCGCCGAGGTGTTCCGGCTACTGTGACCCCCGTGCCCACCTCGGGCACCCAGGGTCTACACTGTGCCAGCATGGGCACACCCACTTCTACCAAGTGTGCCCGCCACCGCAGGAGTGACGACCATGCTGCGTTCATCGACCCGCTGCACAGCGGCCCTGCTCTGGGCCGTGTGGCTCTGCACCAGCGCCCAAGCGGCCACTCCCCAGTCGGGCAGCGCACGGGTGGTCCACGTTCAGGGACAGGCGGAGCAGCAACACATGGCCACGCCCCCCTGGCACCGACTGCGCGTGGACGACACGCTGCCACCCAACACCCGGGTGCGCACGGGCCAACGCTCGCAACTGGCACTGCTGCTGGACGACGAAACCCAGATCCGGCTGAGTCAGAACACGCTGATGGAGATCAAGGCCGTGGCCAACCAACGGTCGGCCCTCACCGACCTCCTCATCAGCGTGGGCCGCGCCTGGACGCAGACCCTGAGGCCTGCGAACAGCCGCCTCCAACTCAGCACCCCCACGGCCACCATCGGCATACGCGGCACCGATTGGGACGTGGAAGTGGCCCCCAGCGGCAACACCTTGCTCACGGTGTTTTCAGGGACGGTGGAGTTCGGCAACGAGCTGGGCCAGATCACCGTCACGAGCAACGAGGCGGCCGTGGCCGAGGTGGGCAAGGCTCCGGTGAAGTTGCTGCTGACCCAGCCACGCGACCGCATCCAGTGGGTCAATGCGCTGGTGGTGGAACCCCGACGCCACCTGGGTCCCGATGGCCAGCCCACCGCCGCCACGCCCTGGCTGCTGGCATCGGAACAGCTGCTGGTCGATGGCGCGTTCGAGCAAGCCGCCCACACGCTGCGGCAGGGGTTGGCGGCCCTGCCAGCCCACCCCGATCTGGTGGCGCAACTGGCCAGGGTGCACATCCTGTCGGACCGGGTTGACCAGGGGGTGGCCACACTGTCGGCCGCAACCGGCGACACCGACAACGCCAACCTCTGGCTGGTGCGTGGGCTGCTGGCCCGCCGCCAGGGCCAGAACGACGCCACCTTGCAGGCCTTTGCGCGGGCCATCGAACGCGCACCCAACGACGACAGGGGCTGGTTTGGTCTGGGCAGCGCGCACACCGAACGCGAAGACACAGCCCCCGCCCGCGCCAACCTGCACAGCGCCCTCCGGCTGGCCCCCACCGGACCGGGCTACCTGGGTGAGTTGGGCACGCTGGAAACCTTCAGCAACCAGTTCGCCCCTGCCGATGCCGCCTTTGCCCAGGCGCTGGCCAATCACCCCGCCGACTATGTGGCACTGACGGGCCTGGGTCTGCTGAGGCTGAAACAAGGACAACCCCAATCGGCGCTGGACCACCTGCTGCGCGCCGGCGTGATGGAGCCCCGCTACGCCCGCGCAAAAACCTACACCGCCGTCGCCTACTGGCAGCTGGGCCGCCACCGTGACGCGCTGGCCACACTGGCGGCAGCCAGCCAACTGGACGACAAAGACCCCGTGCCCCACCTGCTGCTGGCGCAGATGCACACCGACCTGTACCAGCCCGGCGAGGCCGTGCAGGCCTCGCGCCAGGCCATGGCACGCATGCCCTACCTCAAGTCGCTGAACCAGCTCGCCAACGACCAGCAGGGGCGTGCCAACCTGGGCTCGTCACTGGCCTTTTTTGGCATGGAAGACTGGGCCTTGGAGCTGGCCCAGCAAGGCAAGCTGGCGTACTGGGGCGGCAGCCACCTGTTTCTGGCCGACCGGTACACCGGGGACTTCAACAAAAATTCACAGCTGTTCAAAGGTTTTCTGAGCGACCCGCTGGCCTTTGGCGCCAGCAACCGGTTCAGCCCGCTGGTGCAACGCCCTGGCGACCATGCCAGCGTGGACATGCAACTGGAAAAAAACCGCTACGAACTGGCGGCGCCGGCCGTCACGCTCAATGGCCTGCACCACGCGCCCTTCCCCATCACCTACTTCATCAAGACCCAGCGTGCGCTGGCCTGGCACCAGCCCATCGTTGCGCCGGCCTTTTTGGCCGACGGTGTGCCACAACGTCGGGAGCAAGGCGTGCGTGATTTCTACCAAGCCGATGGCGAGGGCGACATCCGCGCCAACCTCAGCACCCTGGCGCTGGGTGCACGGCCCACCGAAAAGCTGGGCCTGTTCGGGTACTGGCACGGCGACACCATCGGCATGGTGGGTCGACACGACATCAACCCCTACAGCCTGTACACCGACACCTTTGCCACCCGCACCCGGCTGGACTTCCGCAACGCCCAAAGCCTGTTGGGCCTGTCGTACCGCTGGGCACCACAGTCACAAACCTGGTTGCTGGTGGGCCAGCGCAGCCTCCACCAGCGCTACAGCGATGCCCCTGCGCTGTGGCTGAGGGACAACGCCTTTGCCACCCTCATCAGCGACCAGCGGGTGGCGCAGCGCATCAGCGAGCTGCAACTGCAACACACCGCCGACCTGAGCAGCCAGACCCAGCTGTCGCTGGGGTTCGACTTCATCCGTGAACGCCAGCAAAGCAGCGCGTTGTCGGTGGGCCAGCACGTTCAGCGCGACCCGGCCACCGACGGCATCCAAACCAACATCCTGGGCAGCCAGCTGGTGAATGACTTTGAACGCCGATTCCTCGCACTTCGCGTGGGCATGCGCCACCAGTGGACACCGACGCTGGGCGTGGAAGGCAAGCTGGTGGCCAACCGCCTGCGCCTGAACGTCAGCGACGACTCGTACTTTGGCGAGCTGCTGACCGACGAAAACGGGGTGCAGGAAGACACCCCCATCAGCTACCAGAACCTGGCCGGCATGTACCGCCAGCGCCCCGTCACACCACAACTGGGCATGGTGTTCCAACCCAGCGACCAATGGACACTGCGCGCTGCCTACCAGGACTGGTTGCGACCCCTGGGTGTGGGCACGCTGGACAGCGTCGAAACCGCCGGCCTGCCCGTGGAAGACCATTTGGTGAAGGCCGGTGGCCGCTACCGGCGCAGTGCCCTGCAAGCCAGCACAGCTCACGGGCACACGTTTCTGTCGGCGCGGGTGTCGCACGCGCGGGTGCAAAACCCGGCCGTGCGCGGCATTGCGCTGCAAACCCCCGCCGAGTTTTTCCTCACCGACCTGCGCAACGCACAAATTGGCAATCTCTCGGCCCTGACCCTGCTGGAAGACACACCCACGTTTCAGGCCGCCACGGTCCAGAGCACCACGCTCAGCTGGAGCCAGATGTTCACCCCCCGGTGGTCGGCCTACACCAAATACCTGAACCAGCAGGCCCCCATGCCCGATGGTCGGGTGGTGCCGTTCATTCCGCGCCACACCCTGGCGCTGGGCGCCACCTGGGTCAGCCAGCAGCGGCTGTACGTCAACGCCCGGGCGGTGTACCGCTCACAGCGGTTTGCCGATGCGCAAAACCTGTACAGCCTGCCGCCGGGCTGGCGGCTGGACCTGCTGGCCTTCATGGAGTCGGCCGACAAGCGCTGGGGCTTGGGCGCGGGTGCGCTCACCCTAGGAGGGGGCAGCAACCGGTTCTCAGCCCGCCGCTACGTGGTGAACCTGCGCTACCGCTTCTGATGGGCAGGTTTCTGTTGGCTGGCTAGCGTCAGCCCCAGACCCGTTGCACCAGCCACACCGTGGCCGCCAACGCCATGGCCACCGACCCGCCCACCACCACCCCCCAGCGGTAGAGGGCGGTGTGGCGCAGCCACCAGGCCAGCGGCAAAAACACCGCCACAATGGCCAGCTGACCCAGCTCCACGCCCACATTGAACCCACCCAGCGCCAAGGCCAGCGCCTGGGCCGGCAGGCCGAGGTCCACCAGCACGCTGGCAAAGCCAAAACCGTGGATCAGGCCAAAACCAAACGCCAGCCGCCAGCGCCGCACGCCCCCCCAACCCCACAGGTTGTTGAGCGCAGCCAGCACCACCGACAGGGCAATGACCGGCTCCACCACCCCGGCGGGCAACTCCACCCACTTCAACACCGCCAGGCTCAGCGTGATGGAGTGCGCCAGGGTGAAGGCCGTGACCACTGCCAGCACCTCCAGCAGTGCCGTCCTGAAGCGGTCGACCGCAGGCCATTGCGACACCCGTGAGCGCGTGGGCACCAACGGGGCCAGCACCAGCAGGCTGAGCAGGAACAGGATGTGGTCCAACCCGATCCAGATGTGCCAAACGCCCTCCACCACGTAATGACCCAGCACCGCGAGAGCGGACGGTTGGGTCATCACCAGTTCGGCCGTGGGCCGTTCGGGGCTGAGGATGGCGCTGCCAGGGGCATCGGGCGCGTCTGGCGCATTGATGCGCAACAACCCACGGTGCAGGTTGTCGCGCTCAAACAGCAGGGTGTAGCGCAGCTCCCAAGGCACCCCTGTCTGCGTGGGGGGCGTGGGGCAAGCCACCGCCCATTCGGCGCTGAGGTACATGCCGTCGGCGTGCTGGCTGGCTTGCAAGGCGTCAGGCGTCAGTTCGCAAACCGCCTCGCCCGCCTGTACCGCCAGGCCTGCGCGCATCCAGGCCAGCAGGTCGGGCGCTCGGGGGCTGACTTCGGCCCAGGTCACCTGGCCATCGCGGTTGTGGTCCAGGTCTTGCCACAGGTCCACGTCACGCAGCGGAACGTCGGTGCGCAGCACGGCCACGCCATCGCGCACCGCAAAGTTCAGGTAGCTGTTGCTGCTGGAGTGCGCCCATGCCGGCGCGCCCACGCAGCAAACCAGCAGCCACACAAATGCCCATGTGCATCGGTTCAGCATGTCACTTCCCTCCCAGGCGCTGGCGCAACTGCGCCAACAAGGGCTGCAGCACCGGGTCGCTGTAGCCGGTGGCGGCGGCCCATTCCAGCACGGGGCGTGCTGCCTGGGGTTGGTCAAGCTGCAGGGCGGCCTCCACCAGCAGGGCACCATCGACCGGTTCCTGTTGCGTGGCCCAGTTGGCCTTGGCCAGCGCCAGACCCTGCGCCACGCCTTTGCCACAACGGATGAGGTAGACCATCTGCGGCCGCTCGATCAGCCCATCGCCCCGCAAGGCCTGCGCGGCCAGCCGCTGCCCCACGGTGGCGGCCAGCGACTCGGCCTCGCCGTCTTTCAGTGCCTGGCTGGCCAGCAGCTGCTGCACCAGCAGGGCATCGCTGGGGTTGGGCACATCGGCCCAGCGCCGGGCCAGGGCCGGTTGCCCGGTGGCATTGAGCAATTCGACCAGCGCCAGCCGTGCGCCATGGTCGCGGGGCTGGGCCTGGAGGTGGACGCTCCAGACGGCCTGGGCCTGCGCGGGTTGCCCTGCCGCCCACAGGGCTTGGCCCTGCTGAAAACGCAACCACCGTTGTGCCCCCTCGCCTTGAAACCCGGGCACTTTCACAAGTCGCTCAAACAGCGCCACCGCCTGCGCGGCGCGGCCAGTGCGCGCCATCAGGGTGGCCTCGCAGGCCTGCCCCTCGTCCGTGCCAAACCGCTGTGCGATGGTGCTGCAGTCGGCTTGGGCGGCGGCCATGTCCGACACCAGCAGGTGCAGCGCAAACCGCCAGGACCACACCTCGGCACGGTCAGGGTTCAGCGCGATGGAGGCGTTCAGGTCGGCCAGCGCACCGGAAAAGTCGTGAAAGCCTTGCTTGACGAGGCCACGCAGGAACAGCGCTTCGGCGGTGAGGCCAGAGGCTGTCCACCATGGCAGCAGCGCGGCTTTGGCGGTGCCGTACCAGCGCAAATCGCCCTCGTGCAAGCCCAGCAGGAAAGCCGACCGGGCGTAGTGAACGGCAGCGGCGAGGTCTTTCGGGTTGCGCCGCCAGTCGCGCTCGGCCTCGCGCAGTGGCCCGGTCTGCGCACCCGATGCATGGGCCGAAGGCGCCAGCACCACCTGATCTGGCGCCGGGACAAACCGGGTTTGTGCCTGCACGTTGGAAGCACCCATGGCAACCACCAGCAGGCAAGGCACCACCACGGCGCTGTTACAAATGGAAACCCGTTTGGCAACACAGGAATGGGACAGCAGCAACATGAAGGGGTGGGCTTGGGTTAGGATGATTGCGCACAATGCACGATCTTGCATTCTGCTGTTTTGATCCAACCCTTGATGAGTTGAGGTGAATATGAAGTTGATTCTTTCCGCCCTTGTGACCGCCGTGATGGCCTTGTCTGCCCCTGCTTTTGCTGCCAGCCATGGCGGCGGCAAAATGGACGACAAGCCCGATTGCACCAAGAAAGAAAACGCCGAGAAAAAGGAATGCAAGAAGATGTGAGTCTTCTGCCCATGGCACAAAAAAAGCGACCTGAGGGTCGCTTTTTTGTGGTCTGACGGGGAGACTTTCCCGGTGCCAACGGCACCACTCAGTGCCTGAAGTGGCGCACGCCGGAATACACCATGGCCACGCCGCGCTCGTTGGCGGCGTCGATCACCTCCTGGTCGCGCATGCTGCCGCCAGGCTGGATGACGCAGGTGGCACCCGCATCGACCACCACGTCCAGGCCATCGCGGAAGGGGAAGAAGGCATCGCTGGCCACCGCCGTGCCCGCCAGTGACAGCCCAGCCGCCTGCGCCTTGATGCTGGCGATGCGTGCCGAATCCAGGCGGCTCATTTGGCCTGCGCCCACACCCATGGTCATGCCGTTGGCGCAGAACACAATGGCGTTGCTCTTGACGTAGGTGGCCACCTTCCAGGCGAACAGCAGGTCTTGCAGCTGCGCTTCGGTGGGCTGCACCTTGGTCACCACCTTCAGGTCGGACAGTTTCAGCTCGTGGTTGTCGGCGGTCTGCATCAGCAGGCCAGAGCCCACGCGCTTCACGTCCACGGCGTTGCGGCCCTGGTCCCAGGCGGTCGGTCCACCTGCGGGCAAGGCGATTTGCAGCACGCGCACATTCACCTTGGCCTTGAACACCGCCAGTGCCTCGGGTGTGAAGCCGGGGGCCATCAGCACCTCGACAAACTGCTTTGAAACTTGCAGCGCCGCCGCCTCGTCCACCGTGCGGTTGAAGGCGATGATGCCGCCGAAGGCGCTGGTGGGGTCGGTCTGAAAGGCCTTGCTGTAGGCCTCCAGCGGGTGCGCGCCCACGGCCACGCCGCAGGGGTTGGCGTGCTTGACGATGACGCAAGCGGGCGCATCAAAACTCTTCACACATTCCCAGGCCGCATCGGCGTCGGCGATGTTGTTGTAGCTCAGCTCCTTGCCTTGCAACTGCGTGGCCGTGACCAGTGAGCCGGGCGCGGGGTACAGGTCGCGGAAGAAGGCTGCCTGCTGGTGGGGGTTCTCGCCGTAGCGCAGGTCTTGCAGCTTGACGAAGCGGCCATTGCTTTGCGCGGGGAACAGGGTGCGCACGGGTGCGGCTTCTTGCTCTGGCAGGCCGTTGGACAGGTCGATGGCCGACAGGAAGTCGCTGATGGCGGCGTCGTAGTTGCTGATGCGGTTGAACGCGGCCACGGCCAACTTGAAGCGGGTGGCGTCGCTGACTGCCTTGGACGCCTTCAGCTCGGCCACCACCTCGGCGTACTGGCTGGCGTCGGTCAGCACGGCCACGTCCTTCCAGTTCTTGGCGGCGCTGCGCACCATGGCGGGGCCGCCGATGTCGATGTTCTCGATGGCGTCGGCCAGCGTGCAACCGGCCTTGGCCACGGTGG
>PNML01000048.1 GCA_013823635.1 Polaromonas sp.
AGGTGGGTGGCCACTTGCAGGGCGTCCTGGCGCAGGGCCATGGGGGTGGGGCCAGCGTGGGCTTCCATGCCGGTCACGGTGCAGTCAAACCAGCGGATGCCCAGCACGCCTTGCACCACGCCAATGGTCACGTCGGCATCTTCCAGCACCGGGCCTTGTTCGATGTGGCTCTCGAAGTACGCGCCAATGGGGTGGTCGCCGGGTTCTTGGTCGCCGATGTAGCCGATGCGCGCCAGCTCGTCCTTCACGGTTTTGCCCTCGGTGTCGGTGGCGGCGTAGGCGTGCTCCAGCGTGAAGGCCTTGGCGAACACGCCCGAGCCCATCATCACGGGCACAAAGCGGCTGCCTTCCTCATTGGTCCAGAAGGCCACTTCGATGGGGGCTTCGGTCTCTAGCCGATAGTCGTTCAGGGTGCGCACCACCTCGATGCCCGCCAGCACGCCATAGTTGCCGTCGAACTTGCCGCCGGTGGGCTGGGTGTCGATGTGGCTGCCGGTCATGATGGGTGGCAGGGCGTTGTTGCGCCCCGGGCGGCGCATGAAGACGTTACCGATTTTGTCGATGGTGACGCTCATGCCCGCTTCGCGTGCCCAGCGGGTGACGAGGTCGCGGCCCTGCTTGTCCAGGTCGGTCAGCGTCAGGCGGCAGACGCCGCCCTTGGGCGTGGCCCCGATCTGGGCCAGCTCCATCAGGCTGGCCCACAGGCGCTCGCCGTTGATGCGCAGGCTGGAAATGTCTGGCGTGGTGGTCATGGAGTGATCCTGATGTGATAGCTGCGATGGTATGCGTATAAAGCGATGGGAGCCAAAAATGCTTAAATTTCAGCGCGCCACGGCGGTGGGCATGGCCAGTTGGGCCTTGCGCGCCAGCGACTCAAAGTGGCTGCCCTGGCCCGCCGTCCCGGTGAAGGCAGGGCGCTTGAGGTAGCGGCCCGCGCCGCGCTCGGCCCGCAGGTCGCCGTTGGCGTACACCAGCTTGCCCTGGCTCAGGGTGTGGCTGGGTGCGCCGGTCACGGTGCGGCCTTCGAAGATGTTGAAGTCGCCCAGGCTGTGCTGGGTTTTCACCGACAGGGTGCGGGTGGCGGCGGGGTCCCACAGCACCAGGTCAGCATCGGCCCCCACGGCCACGCAGCCCTTGCGGGGGTACAGGTTGAACAGCTTGGCGGCGTTGGCCGAGGTGATGGCCACGAACTCGCTGGGCGTGAACCGCCCGGTGTTGACGCCCGCGTCCCACAGCACCATGAGGCGTTCTTCCACGCCGCCGGTGCCATTGGGAATTTTGCTGAAGTCGAACCGCCCGGCGGCTTTCTGTTCGGCGCAGAAGGTGCAGTGGTCGGTGGCGGTGGTGTGCAGGCTGCCCGATTGCAGGCCGCGCCACAGCGCCTCCTGGTGCGTCTTTTCCCGGAAAGGCGGGCTCATGACGTGGGCGGCGGCGGTGGCAAAGCCGGGGTGGCGGTACACGCTGTCGTCCACCACCAGGTGCCCGGCCAGCACCTCGCCGTACACGCGCTGCCCGGCGGCGCGGGCGCGGGCTATTGCCGAGGCGGCTTCCTCGCACGACACATGCACCACGTAAATGGGCACGTTCAGCACATTGGCAATGGCTATGGCGCGCTGGGCGGCCTCGCCTTCCACGGCGGGCGGGCGGCTGAGGGGGTGGCCTTCCGGGCCGAGCACGCCGAGGTTTTTCATTTCCTGTTGCAGCAGGAAGACGAGTTCGCCGTTTTCGGCATGCACGGTGGGCATGGCCCCCAGTTCCAGGCAACGCTTGAAGCTGTTCACCAGCGTTTCGTCGTCGCACATGATGGCGTTTTTGTAGGCCATGAAGTGCTTGAAGCTGTTCACGCCTTCTTGCTGCACCAGCGTGCCCATGTCGCGCTTGACGGTTTCGTCCCACCAGGTGATGGCGACGTGGAAGCTGTGGTCAGACGCCGCCTTTTCGGCCCAGCCGCGCCAGGTCTGGTAGGCCTCCATCAGCGGCTGCTGGGGGTTGGGAATGACGAAGTCGATGATGGTGGTGGTGCCCCCGGCCAGGGCGGCCGCCGTGCCGCTGAAAAAGTCGTCCATGGTCACCGTGCCCATGAAGGGCAGCTGCATGTGGGTGTGCGGATCGATGCCGCCGGGCAGCACGTATTGGCCGCTGGCGTCGAGCCGGGTGGTGCCTGCGGGCACGTCCAAGCCGGTGCCCACGGCGGCAATCTGGCCGCCCACACACCACACGTCGGCGCGACATGCGCGGTCGGCATTGACCACGGTGCCGCCTTGAATCAGTACGCTGGAAGTCATGGGATTCTCCTGGGGTGAGGTGGCGCGGAGGCTCAGGCGCGCACGGGGTTGTTGGGGTGCTGCGTCCAGTTCAGGGGCGTGGCGCTGACGGGTTGGCCGGTGCGCTGGTCCACCTCGCCAGGGGCCAAGGTGCGCAGGGTGATGCACTCGGGCACGGGGCACACCAGCGCGCACAGGTTGCAGCCCACGCATTCGGCCTCGTTCACCTCGAAGTGGCGCTGGCCATCCTTCACGGCCCAGATGGCCTGGTGGCTGGTGTCTTCGCAGGCGATGTGGCAGCGGCCACAGTCAATGCACTTGTCCGCGTCGATGACGGCTTTGCTGACGTGGTTGAGGTTGAGGTAGCGCCAGTCGGTCACGGTGGGCAGGGCACGGCCCACGATGTCGCCCACGCGGGCAAAGCCCATCTCGTCCATGTAGTCGGACAGGCCGCTGGCCATTTCCTGCACGATCTTGAAGCCGTACACCATGGCGGCGGTGCACACCTGCACATTGCCCGCGCCCAGGGCGATGAAGTCCACCGCATCGCGCCAGGTGCCCACGCCGCCGATGCCGCTGATGGGGATGCCGGCGGTCTGCGGGTCGCGGGCAATTTCGGCCACCATGTTCAGCGCAATGGGTTTGACCGCCGGGCCGCAGTAGCCGCCGTGGCTGCCCATGCCGCCCGTGCTGGGGCTCATGGTCAGGCGGTAGGGGTCCACGCCGATGATGCTGTTGATGGTGTTGATGAGGCTGACCGCATCGGCCCCCCCGGCCTTGGCGGCGCGGGCCGGAAAGCGCACGTCGGTGATGTTGGGCGTGAGCTTGACGATGACGGGCAGGCGGCTGTACTGCTTGCACCAGGCCGTCACCATCTGGATGTACTCGGGCACCTGGCCCACGGCGGCGCCCATGCCGCGCTCGCTCATGCCGTGCGGGCAGCCAAAGTTGAGCTCGATGCCGTCGCAGCCGGTGTCTTCCACGCGGGGCAGGATGGCTTTCCACGACGCCTCGTTGCACGGCACCATCAGGGACACCACCAGCGCGCGGTCGGGCCACAGGCGCTTGACCTCGGCAATCTCGCGCAGGTTGGTTTCCAGGTCGCGGTCGGTGATGAGCTCGATGTTGTTGAAGCCCAGCAGGCGCCGGTCGTTGGACAGCAGCGCACCGTAGCGCGGGCCGTGGACGTTGACCACGGGCGGCCCGGCCTCGCCCAGGGTTTTCCAGACCACGCCGCCCCAGCCCGCCTCGAAGGCGCGGTTGACGTTGACGGCCTTGTCGGTGGGCGGCGCAGAGGCCAGCCAGAAGGGGTTGGGGCTGGTGATGCCCGCAAAGGTGGTGGTGAGGTCAGCCATGTGCAATGCTCCAAATATGTGTAGCTGTAAACGCTTGCTGCACAAGCGCTAAAGGCCAAAAAAGCTTGAAATTTTGTGCCGGTGATCGGCAGCTTCAGGCGCTCAGCGAGCGGTGGATGGCGAGTGCGGCGCGTTGGCCGTGCGCCACGGCCTCCACCGTCAGCGCCAGGCCACCGGCGCGGCAGTCGCCACCGGCCCACACGCCGGGCAGGCTGGTCTGGCCGTCGTCGTCGGTGGCGATGCGGTCGTGGCTCAGGGCCAGGCCGGTGTCGGCCAGCCAGGCGTTGCCCAAGGTTTGCCCGATGGCCTTGAGCACCATGTCGGCGGGCAGCACTTCTTCCTCACCCGTGGGGGCCAGTCGGCCATCGGCCACCGCCTGGGTGCCCAGGCGCACGGCCCCCACCTGCGTGGCATCGCCGCTGTGGGGCTGCAGCGCCAGCGGGGCCAACCAGTGGCGGATGACCACGCCGTGCTTCAGCGCCCAGTCCTGCTCGTCCTGCGACGCCGCCATGCTGCCGGGGCCACGCCGGTACACCATGGTCACCGACTCGGCCCCCAGCAGCTTGCTTTGCACGGCGGCATCGACGGCGGTCATGCCACCGCCAATCACCACCACCCGGCGGCCCACCGCCACGGTGGAGGGGTCGGCGGCCTGGCGCAGCGTGGCAATGAAGTCCACCGCATCCAGCACCCCGGCCAGGGATTCACCCGGCACGCCGAGTTGGTGCGTGGCATTCAGGCCCATGCCCAGAAACACGGCATCGAAGTCCTGTTTCAGTGCGTCCAGTTGGGCTGCGCTGCCCAGCGAGTGGCCCTGTTGCAGCGTGATGCCGCCGATGTCCAGCAGCCAGCGCACCTCGCGCTGGGCCTGGTCGTCGGCGGTTTTGTAGGTGGCCAGGCCGTATTCGTTCAGGCCACCGGGTTTGGCGTGGGCGTCGAACACGGTCACGGCGTGGCCGTGGCGGGCCAGGGTGTGGGCACAGGCCAAGCCCGCTGGCCCGGCCCCCACCACCGCCACCCGCTTGCCGGTGTCGGGTGCGCGGGTGAACAGCTGGGGCCGCTCACTGGCCATCAGCGCATCGGTGGCGTGGCGTTGCAGGCGGCCAATGGCCACGGGCACGCCGGTCTGGGTCTGGCGCACACACACGGCCTCGCACAGGGTTTCGGTGGGGCACACACGGGCACACGTTCCCCCCAGGGGGTTGGATTCCAGAATGGTGCGGGCGGCGCCGCGCAGGTTGCCGTCGGCTATGCGGCGAATGAACGAGGGCACATCGATGCCCGTGGGGCAAGCGGTGGTGCAGGGCGCATCAAAGCAGTACAGGCACCGCTCGGCCTCCAGCAGTGCCTGGGCAGGCGTCAGTGGCGAGGTGGCGGCCTGAGCAAACCGACTGGCGCAGTCGCCAGGGCTCAGGCGCCCAGGGCGGACGTCGGGCGAAGTGGTGGGGGTGGACACGCTGGCAACTCCTGTGGCGGGTGGTTGAATTCGTAAATTGACCATTTGGTCAACTTAACGAATTCAGAAGCAACAGCTGTGCCAGCGAAATGGGGCCGTTTGGCACCACCGCGGTGCCCAGCGGCCCCGCGCGCTCAGGTGGCGGGCAGGCGCTTGAACTGGTCCCGGCCCAAGGGTGGTGGTGACAGCGCGGACAGGTGCTTGGCCGTCTGGCCCGCCAGGTAGGTCCACACAAAGTGCGCCGCGGCGTGGGTGGTCAGCTCGGCGTGGTCGTAGGCGGGGGCCACCTCCACACAGTCCATGCCCACTAGGTTGAGGTGCACCAGGCTTTCCAGAAACGTGAGCACCTGTGAACTGGTGAGCCCACCCGGCTCTGGCGTGCCGGTGCCGGGGGCAAAGGCCGGATCCAGGCAATCGATGTCCAGCGACAGGTAGCAGGGCCGTTTGCCCACGCGCTGCACGATGGCGTCCAGCACAGGGTCCAGCCCGGCGCCGTCCTTGCCCCGCAGGTCGCGGGCGGTGTAGATCAGGCCGCCCTGGTCCTGCACGTACTCGCGGGCTTCGCGCGCGCCGCTGGAGCGCAGGCCCACTTGCACCGTGTGCGTGGCGCTGACCAGCCCTTGCTCAATGGCTTCTCGGGTCCAGGTGCCGTGGCCCGAGGGTTCACCGAAATGGTCCTCCCAGGTGTCGCAATGGGCGTCGAAGTGGATGAGGGCCAGCGGCTCGCCGTTGCCGTAGCGGGCCTGCGCCGCCCGCAGCAGGGCCAGGGTGACGGAATGGTCGCCACCCAGGCAGACCACATGGTGCTGGCCCATGAGGGCACGGGCCTGCCGTTCGATGTGGCTGCGCACGTCGGGCAGGGGGGAGGCATTGGGCAAGCGCATGTCACCGGCATCGGCCAGGTAGGCCAGGGGCGACACGTTGAACACGGGGTGAATGCCGTCGCACAGCATGAGGCTGGCGCGGCGGATGGCCTCCGGCCCGAAGCGGGCACCCGGGCGGTGGGTCACGGCGCCGTCAAATGGCACGCCGGCCACCACAAAAGGGGCTTGTTTCAGTTGCGCCAGCGGCGGCGCGGCCAAAAAACGCGTGCTGTGGTTGGCATAGGCAAAGTCACCCAGGCTCATGGTGGTCCTTTCAAACGTGAGTGCGGTATCGGCGCGCAGGCCACAGTGTCACCGCTGCCGGTGCGCATGACCCCACAGATGGCGTTGAAACGGGGCGGTTCAAGGGTCAACGCGGCAGAGGCTGTTGCCGCCAGGCCAGACCGGCGCCCACCCACAGGGCGATGGCCGACCACAGCAAACCCTGCGTCAAACCGCCAGGGCCGTCGGCAATCCAGCCGACCAGCGATGGCCCAAAAATCTGCCCCACCGCAAACACGATGGTGAAGGCACTGATGCCCGCTGGCCACTGCGCGGTCGGCAAGTTGTGGCGCACCAGCGCGGTCGTGGATGCCACCACCGACAAAAACACCCCCCCAAACATCAGGCCGGACAGCAGCATCAGTGGCCAGGCCGTGAACAAGGCCGGCAACACCGTGGCCACGCCCAACAGCGCATTGAGCAGCGCCAATGCGCCACCGCCTTGGGCCTTGTCGAGCAAACCGGCCCACAGCCGCGCCGACAACACCACGGCCACGCCCAACAGGCTGTAGAACACCGTGATGTCATCGCTGGCGGCGCCTTGCTCGCGCAGCAAGGCAATGACAAAGGTCATGTAGCCGATGTAGCCCAACCCGAAACAGGCGTAGCCCGCCAGCGAAAACGCCAGGCGACCCAACCGGGGGGGTGGTGTGCCGGCAGCTGAGGGTGACCGGTTACCAGATTTAGAAGCAAACTTCTCAGGTACAGATTGCCCTGAAAGCTCTTTTTCCATGAAAAACCGGGCGGGCCACAGCAACGCCACGGTCACCAGGCCACAGGCCAGTGCCAACCACCACCACGCCCAGGCCCAGGCATGGGCCTGCCCGGCGTGGCTGCCCAGCACCTGCGGCACCACCCAGGCCGACAACACAATGCCCCAACCCACGCCGCCGTACACCACGCCCAGCAACAGGCCGCTGCGCTGCGGGTGCCAGGTGCCCAACCTGGCCGCCAGCAGGCCGCCCGCCACAAACACCCACGCGCTGGTCACGCCCGCCAGCAACCGTTGGGCGAGCAGGGGCCAGGCCTCCACCAGAAAACCACTGGCCGCCATGAACACACTGGCCAGCGCGGCGCCGCCCACCAGCACCCGGGGCACGGGAAAGCGCCGCATCAGCCAGGGTGCGGTCAACGCGCCCAGCAGATACCCCAAGGCGTTGGCCGTGTTCATGGCACCGGCCAGGGTGTAGCTCCAGCCCAGGTCTTCCCGCATGGGCGGCAACAACAGCCCATAGGCAAACCGGGTGATGCCCAGCGACACCGCGGCCGACAAAGACAGCACAGCCGCCACCCAAAAACCTTGCCAAGCGGTGTCAGGCGGCGCGGAAAGGGTCGGGCGTGGGTGGGTCATGTGGGGCGGGCAACAAGGCAAAACAGGACGAAGCCGCGGAGTTTGGCGGTTTTTCTCTTCTATGTATGTCTTCTATATTTCAATAGCAGTAGTAGTAGAAGGCTCTGTTTTTTGTGGACAAGCACCGTTTTTCCAATAAAAACAACCACTTACCGCACCACCAACCCTGTGTTCAGGGGCAGGCTACCGGTGTCGGCCCGGCAGGAACAACTGGACCACTTGTCCCTATGCTGTGGATAACCTTCAAAAATCCCAATTTTTATCCACAGGTTTGTGCAGAAATCAGGTTTGACGGGGTTTCCAACGCTTGAGCAGCAGCGCATTGCTGACCACCGTGACCGAACTGAAGGCCATCGCGGCCCCGGCCAGCATGGGGTTGAGGTAGCCCAGTGCCGCCAGGGGAATGCCGGCCACGTTGTAGGCAAAGGCCCAAAACAGGTTCTGGCGGATTTTTTGCACCGTGCGCCGCGAAATGTCCAGCGCCTGGGCCACCAGCAAGGGGTCACCGCGCATGAGGGTGATGCCCGCCGCGTGCATGGCCACATCTGACCCGCCGCTGCCGCGCTCGCCGTGCGGGTTGCTCATGGCCATGCCCACGTCGGCCGCGGCCAGGGCGGGGGCGTCGTTCACGCCGTCACCCACCATGCACACGGTGTGGCCACCGGTTTTGAGCTGGGCCACCTGGCCCGCCTTGTCGCCGGGCAGCACCTCGGCCAACACCTCGTTGGCGGCAGGGTCCAGGCCCAGTTGGCGGGCCATGGCCTCGGCCGCCCCCCGGTTGTCACCGGAAATCATGAGCACACGCAGGCCCTGTGCTTTCAGAGCGGCCAGTGCTTTCGCCGACCCGGGCTTGGCCACATCGGCAAACGCCAGCAAGGCCATGGCCTGTGGCCCCACCATGAGCACCGACACGGTGGCCCCCTGCTGCGGCAGTGCCTGTGCGGGCTCGGCCAGTGGGCCCAGTGCCACCCCCAGCTCCTGTGCCCAACGCAAGCTGCCCATGCGCACCACCTGTGTGCCTTGCGGCAGCGGCCATTCGGCCTGCATGCCCTTGCCGGGCACCGCGCTGGGTTGTTCGAGTTCGGGTAACTGGGGTTCAGGTTGGAACAACGGTGGAGTGTCGCCCGGGGCCGTGGCCGCGTCGGCCAGTGCCTGGGTGCGTTGCGCCAGGGCGTTGACCACCGCACGGCCCAGCGGGTGTTCGCTGTGTTGCTGCAGGGCGGCGGCCAGTTGCAGCGCCTGGTGTTCGTCCACACCTGTGGCGACCACCACTTGGGTCAGTGTGGGCTGGCCCACGGTGAGGGTGCCGGTTTTGTCGAAGGCCACCACATCCACCCGGTGTGCCAACTCCAGGGCCTGCACGTCCTTGATGAGGATGCCGTGGCGCGCCGCCACCCCGGTGCCCGCCATGATGGCGGTGGGTGTGGCCAGCCCCAGGGCACAGGGGCAGGCGATGACCAGCACGGCCACCGCGTTCAGCACCGCCTGCTCCAGCGGTGCGCCCGCCCACCACCACCAGCCCAGCCAGGTGGCCAGCGCCACCAGCAACACCACGGGCACAAACACGGCGGCCACCTGGTCCACCAGCCGTTGCACCGGGGCCTTGGTGGCTTGCGCGTCCTGCACCAGGGCAATGATGCGGTTGAGCGTGCTTTGTGTGCCCACCGCCGCCACGCGCACCTGCACCGCGCCGTCGCCATTCAGGCTGCCGCCGGTCACGGTGTTGCCCACCGCCTTGGCCACCGGCATGCTCTCGCCGGTCAGCATGGATTCGTCGGCCTGCGTCTGGCCTTGCACCACCTCGCCATCCGCAGGAAAACGCTCGCCGGGGCGCACCGCCACCATGTCACCGGGCAGGAGTTCGGCCACCGGCACGTCCATCACTTCGGTGCGACGCAGGCCATCGGGCAGCAGGTGGGCCACTTCAGGGCGCAACCGCTGCAGGGCACGGATGGCCGAAGTGGTTTGCTGCCGCGCCCGTGCCTCCAGCCACTTGCCCAGCAACACCAGGGTGATGACCACGGCCGCACCCTCAAAGTAGACGTGCACCATGGTGTCGGGTTCGGCGCTCAGCCACATCCAGGTGGACATGCCCCAGGCCGCCGTCGTGCCAATGGCCACCAGCAGTTCCATGTTGCCGGTGCGCCCCTTGATGGCGTGCCAGGCCGATTTGTAAAACACCCAACCCAGCCCGAACTGCACCGGCGTGGCCAGCACAAACTGTTGCCATGCCGGCAACATCCAGTGCTTGCCCATCAGGTCGCCCACCATGGGCAACACCAGTGGTGCCGACAGCAGCATGCCCAATAAAACGGGCCAAAAATCGGTCCTGACGCCCATCCAAATGGGGGTGGGTGCTTCTGTTTCCGATTCAGACGGCGGCTTGGGTTCGTAGCCCGCGTCGCGCACCGCGCGCGACACGCGGGCCAACATGTCGGCCGCCGGGGCCGCATCCGTGGGGTCGCCCGCCCATTGCACCCGTGCCGACTCGGTGGCCAGGTTGACGCTGGCACCCGTGACACCGGGCAACTTCTTCAGCACCTTTTCCACCCGGCCCACACAGGAGGCACAGGTCATGCCGCCAATGCCCAGGTCCAGGGTGCAGACGTCGGGCGTGGTGTCTGGCGGTGGGGGAGGGGTGAGGTTGTGGTTCATGGCGCAAGGGTAAACCTTGATGCGGTGCCAAGGTCAAGCACCCGCGCCCCTTGACCTTGAAGCCACATCAAGGTTCATGATGCTGACTTCTCCAACACCCTTTCAATCGGTGACCGACATGATTTCTCCCGCCCAACCCGTTCACACCTTCACCGTCACTGGCATGACCTGTGGCCACTGCGAAAAATCGGTGGTCCAGGCCGTCAAGTTGCTGGACCCCCAGGCCGAGGTGACCGCCGACCGCACCGCCAACCGGGTGGTGGTGAGCAGCCAGCAGACGCCAGCGGCCCTGATGGCGGCCATCGCCGAAGAAGGCTATGCCGTGTCGCCCGCCGCCTGAGCGCTGTGTGGGCCACACCCGGCACACGGAACTTTACACAGCATCACACGGCAGGCATGGTGGCGTTACAGCAGCGGTTCACAGTTCAGTCATCCCACTGAACCATGTTTGGGAACGGAGGCAGCCGGTCTGCCAATCCCTGGATACCGAAGGAACCACCATGACCACCATCAAACAACGTTTTCTGATTGCTTCCACCGTCGCCTTGCTGGCCGGCACCTCTGTGTCGGCCATGGCGTGGGGCGGTGGCGACCGCTGCGACGGCCCACGGGGCGACCACTCTGGTCCCCGCGCGGAAAAAATGCAGCAACGCATGACCGAGGTGCACGCCAAGCGCCAGGCCGATTTGAAAGCCAAGCTCAAGCTGGGCGCTGAACAGGAGGCCGCCTGGAACGCCTTTGTCGCCGCCACCCAAAGGCCCATGATGAACCCCAAGAACCGGCCCGACCCAGCCGACATGGCCAAGCTGACCACACCCGAACGCATTGAAAAAATGCAGGCCCTGAAAGCACAGCGCGATGCCCACATGAACCAGGTGGCCGATGCCACCAAGGCCTTCTACAGCAGCCTCACGGCCGAGCAAAAAAAGGTGTTTGACGACGAAACCGCGAAAGGCCGTGGCGGTCGCCACGGCGGTGGCCAGCACCACAGAGGCCCCGGCATGAACGGCTGATCGGACCACTTTCGCCGGATTTGAACCAGCTTGAACAAGCAACCGCAGCGCCGGTTGCTTTTTTTTTGCCTGAACAAGCCTGTGTATAAAAAATGAACAACACACCAGTTATCCACAGAAATGTGGGTAAGTTGAATGTTGTTCGCCCCTGCCAGACAGCGGCAGCCCCCCTTTGGCCACAGGGTTCAAACCGCCACAGTGCGCTGATTTCAAAGCACAAAACAGGTTTGTGCACAGCGGGCGCGGGCCTTTACTACTACTGCTATTTAAAAATAGAAAACCATGGGAGATAGTGGCAAGACCCCTTGCGCTGCTGTTTCATGGTCGTGCCGAGGGCGCTGTTAAGATTTCTTTTTTTATCCGGGGCACCCCCTCCCATGTCCGACATTTCAAGGTCTGGCGCATCGCCGACCAAGCCCAGCACCTTTGAAATCAAGAGCGCCAACCTGCCCCTGGTGGCCCTGTTGCTCAAGACCACGCACCTGCCCACCCTGAAAGCCGAATGGCTGGCTCAGTTTGGTGACTCCCCCGATTTTTTTGACCAGGACCCCTTGGTCATCGACCTCAGTCCGTTGGCCCAGCAACCCGACGGCGATGCGGTTCCCGACTTCCATGCGCTGCTGGCCCTGTTGCGTGGGCACCGGGTCTGCCCGGTGGCGGTCAAAGGTGGCACACCCGCCCAGGTGGCGGCCGCGCTGGCCGCCGGTTTGGTGGTGGCCACCGACGTGGTGTTGCCGCGCACCCCTGCACCAGACACGGTGGTGCCTGCGTCATCGCCGCCTGACAGTGCTCAGGAAGCCACGGCTGCGCCGGTGCCCCCAGCCGCACCCGTTGCTGGCTTGCCAGCACTGGTGGTGGACAAGCCGCTGCGCTCGGGCCAACAGGTGTATGCAAGGGGCCGGGACCTGGTGGTCATGGCCATGGTCAACCCCGGCGCCGAGGTGATTGCGGACGGCCACATCCACGTGTACGCCCCGCTGCGCGGCAAAGCCATCGCGGGTGCGCGGGGCAACGGCGATGCGCGCATTTTTGCCCTCAGCATGGAGGCCGAGCTCATTTCCATTGCCGGCATTTACCGCACCAGCGACGTGCCCATGCCACCCGATGTGCAGGGACGCCCCGCCATGGTCAGTTTGCAGGTGGGACCGGATGGCGACAAGCTGGTGATCAGCCCGATACCGAGCTGAAGGCCGAACCGGGGTTTGGACCCCGAAGCGGTCTGGCGCAAAATGGAGGGTTATGGGCCATGCGCGTTGACCCCGCACCCTCACACATTCACTAGGGAAGTTTTCAATGGCAAAAATAGTTGTGGTGACCTCGGGCAAAGGCGGTGTGGGCAAAACCACCACCAGCGCCAGTTTTTCTGCCGGTCTGGCCTTGCGGGGTCACAAAACCGCCGTCATCGATTTTGACGTGGGCCTGCGCAACCTCGACCTCATCATGGGTTGCGAACGGCGTGTGGTGTATGACCTGATCAACGTCATCCACGGTGAAGCCAACCTGAACCAGGCGCTCATCAAGGACAAGCAGTGCGACAACCTGTTCGTGCTGGCCGCCAGCCAGACACGCGACAAGGACGCCCTCACCCAGGACGGTGTGGAAAAGGTGCTGAAAGACCTGGCCGACATGGGGTTTGAATACATCATTTGCGATTCCCCCGCGGGCATCGAAACCGGTGCCCTCATGGCCATGCACTTTTCCGACGAGGCCCTGGTGGTGACCAACCCCGAGGTGTCCAGCGTGCGCGACTCCGACCGCATCCTGGGCATGCTGGGCAGCAAGACCAAGCGCGCCATCGACGGCACCGGCCCCATCAAAGAACACCTGCTCATCACCCGCTACAACCCGGGCCGTGTGCAAGACGGGCACATGCTGTCGCTGGAGGACATCCAGGACATCCTGCGCATCAAGCTCATTGGTGTGATTCCCGAGAGCGAGAGCGTGTTGCAGGCCTCCAACCAGGGCACGCCCGCGGTGCACCTGCAGGGCAGCGATGTGTCCGAAGCCTACAAAGACGTGGTGGCCCGCTTCCTGGGTGAAGAAAAGCCCCTCCGATTCATCGACGCGGAAAAACCGGGTTTCTTCAAGCGCCTGTTCGGAGGGAAGTGAGCATGTCCTTCCTGTCTTTTTTGCTGGGTGAAAAGAAAAAAACCGCCAGCGTGGCCAAGGAAAGGCTGCAAATCATCCTGGCGCACGAGCGCAGCGGACGCAACGCCGCAGAGCCCGATTACCTGCCTGCCCTGCAGCGCGACCTGGTGGCCGTGATCAGCAAGTACATCCAGATCAATCCCGACGACATCAAGGTGCAGCTGGAACGCCAGGACAACCTGGAAGTGCTGGAAGTCAAGATCGAGTTGCCCGATCCCAAATGACGTTGGTCACGCCGTCGCCACCAGCGGTGGCCGGGTTGTCCGCCCAAGCGGCCTTGCACATTGCCACACCGTTGCTGGTGTCCTTGCCGCTGTCCGAGCGCACCGGCTGCGAGGTGTCGCTGAAGATGGAGGCGTTGCAGCCATCGGGTTCGTTCAAGCTGCGCGGTGTCGGTCTGGCCTGTCAGACCCGGGTGGCCCAGGGCGCCAACCGCTTGGTGTCCTCGTCCGGCGGCAACGCCGGCATTGCCGTGGCCTACGCCGGGCGTTTGCTGGGTGTGCCGGTGGAGGTGTTCGTGCCACAGACCACCCCAGCCCGCGCACGCGAACTGATTGCCCAGCAGGGCGCGCGCCTCACGGTCCACGGGGCATCCTGGCAAGAAGCCAATGACCTGGCGCTGGCCGAGCTGAGGCCGACGGACGCCTTCATCCACCCCTTTGACGACCCGCTGCTGTGGGAAGGCCACGCGACGCTGGTGGACGAAGTGGCCCAGGCCACGCCCGAGCCCCCGGATGCCGTGGTGTTGTCCGTGGGCGGTGGCGGCCTGCTGAGCGGGGTGCTGCAAGGCATGCACCGCCACGGGTGGGGCCATGTTCCCGTGGTGGCGGCCGAAACACAGGGCGCCGATTCGCTGGCACAGGCGGTGGCGGCCAGGGAGCGAGTGGTGTTGCCCGCCATCACCAGTGTGGCCACTTCCCTGGGGGCCAGGCAGGTGTGCGAACAGGCATTTGCCTGGACACAGCGCCACCCCATTCACCCCGTTGTGGTGACAGACCAACAGGCGCTGGACGCCTGTGGCCGGTTTTTGCGCGACCACCGGGTGTGGGTGGAACCCGCCTGCGGTGCGGCACTTGCGGCACTGGACGCGGTGCCGCTGCTACTGCCCCACGCCAGGCGGATGCTGGTGGTGGTCTGTGGGGGCGTGAACGTGGTCAATGCTGGATGAATAAACCCCTACTTTGGGTGTATTGCATCCCCGGGAATGAGGCGTACCATGAACTGGTATGGACACCCCCAATCCCACTTTGCTGCTGGTGGACGATGAAGCGTTCATCCTCACCGCCCTCAAACGCTTGCTGCGACGGGATGGTTACCACCTGTTGACCGCCACCAGTGGCCAGGAGGGTTTGGACATCCTGGCCACCACACCGGTGGACGTGATTGTGTCCGATCAACGCATGCCGGGCATGAGTGGTGTGGAGTTCCTGCGCCGGGCCAAACAGGTGTCGCCGCAGGCGGTGCGCATGGTGCTGTCGGGGTACACCGAACTGCAGTCGGTGACCGACGCCATCAACGAAGGGTCGGTCTACAAGTTCATGACCAAGCCCTGGGACGACGACATGTTGCGGGCCAACATCGCCGAGGCGTTCCGCCAGAAGGGGCTGGAGGACGACAACCTCCGCCTGCAGCAGGAACTCGCGCACGCCCACCGCGCCCTGTTGACGGCGCATGAGCAACTCAGCGGCCTGTCGCGGGAACAGCAGCGTCGGCTGGAGCAGGACAAGGTGCTCATGGGTGTGTCCCACGAGGTGATGGACGCTTTGCCCATTCCCGTGCTGGGTGTGGACGACGAAGGCCTGGTGGTGCTGGTCAACACCGCTTCCCAACGCGTGGTTCCTGGGGCAGTCCCTGGCGTGTTGTTGCAGGAAATCCCCGCGTTGGCCACCTTGTGCCCGGGTGTGACGGCCTTTGACGCCGGTTCGTCACGGCCTTTGACCGTGGACGGTGTGTCCTGGACCGTGCATTGCGCCCGCATGGGCGCCAAGTCGCGTGCCAGGGGGTGGTTGCTCACGTTTTTGCCGACAGGGGAGACACAGCCATGAACCAGCCCGACCAACCCCATCCCACGCCCCGTCCTGTCGGGGAGTCTGAGGACACAGCGGCTTGCCGCGCGACGGCGGAGTTGGTGGCGGTGCGCCAACGGCTGGACTGGCTGTTCCGCCACGCCCAACCGTCACCCGCGATGAATGAACTGAGGGCCATGGTCCAGCGCTATCGGGAAGGAAACACACCATGACCCCCATGACCTTGGACGAGCTCGCCGGCCGTCTGGACAAACTGGCCACCCTCTCCCCCACCCGCAGTCAACTGCTGGTGGCCGTGACCGCGGACGACCCCGACATGGGTGAGTTGATCCGGTTGGTCGAGAGCGATGTGCTGATTTCCGCCCGCACCTTGCGCGTGGCCAATTCGTCGTTTTATGGGTTGCCCCAGCAGGTGGACTCGGTGGGCCACGCCGTCGCCTTGGTGGGCTTGAGAAGCCTGCAGTCCATGGCCCTGGCGGCCGTCGTCATGGAGCAATTCCGCAGCCACGACCCCGTGTTGCAGCACACGCTGGTGCAGCATTGGCAGCACGCGGTGGGGGTGGCGGTGTGCGCCCGCAAACTCGCCCCCCGCGCTCGGTTGAGTGCTGATGCCGCTTTCACGGCAGGTTTGTTGCACGACATTGGCCGTCTGGTCATGGCCCTGCTGGACCCCCAGCGTTACCAGTTGGGTGTGCAAGGGCAGCACGAACCGACCACACCCCGTTCCGAGGACGTGGTTCCCCTGCTGCTGGCCGAGCGGCGCGCGTGGGGCTTTGACCATTGCCAGGTGGGCAGCATGCTCGCGGCGCAGTGGAAGCTGCCCATGACGCTGCGCCTTTGCATGGCCCTGCACCACGACTGTGGCCACCCCGACGCAGACCACATGGTGTACCTGGTGCAGGTGGCCAATGCCGTGGCCCATGCCTTGGATTTGTTGCAGGACCCCGACGACCAGGTGCCCAACATCCAGCCCGAGGCCTGGCAGCGCCTGAACCTGGACTGGACCGACAGCCCTGCCCTGCTGGCGGACATGGAAATCACCTACCAACAGGTGTGCCGTCAGCTGTTACCGTAACAGGCAGCCACCCACCAGCGCCCATGTCCCATCCCAACCCCGAAGATGCCTTGCTGAAAGGCCTGCCCGCTGCCCTGATGGACGGCTTCATGGTCGCCGTGGTGCACCCCAGTGGTCAGTTGGCCCTGGTCAACGACCACATGGCCAAGGCCCTGGGGCACACGGCCCAGGCATTGAGCGGGCAGCCACTGCAGGCCATTGCGTCAGAAAGTGGTGATGGCTCCAGCGCTGCAGACGTGCTGGGGTACGTGGCCAACAGCCGTTGCTGGCTGGGCAAGATGCTGCTCAAAAAGGTCGATGGTCACACCATGCTGGTGCAAACCACGGTGGTGCCACTGAAGTCGCAGGAGGGCGCACTGGAGCATGTGTTGATCCTGGCCACGTCTTCGGCCCGTCGGCTGGATTTTCCGGTGCTGGTGTCCAACCCGCAGGACAGCTTTTTTGGCATGTTGGAAGGTTTGGGTACGCCGGTCATCCTGCACAGGGACGGCAGCGTGGTGTATGCCAACCAGGCCGCGCTGAGCCTGACGGGGTACACCCTGTCGGCCATCAAGAAGCTGCCCTACGCCCTGCTCACCCACCCCGACCACCGCGAGCAACTGACCCAACGCATACAGGCCAGGTTGCGGGGAGAGACCACCCACACCCGGTTTGAAAACACCCTGCAAACGGCCCACGGGAAACACCGCATGGTCGAGCAGACTGTGGGCCTGCTGCCCGTGGACGGCCAGCTGACCGTGCTGGACACCTACGTCGACCAGACCGCTCAGCGCCAGAACCTGGCCGCACAGGCCCACATGCGCCGCATCCTGGCGCAAATCATCGACGGCAACCCGGTGCCGACCATCGTGATCGACGGCAAACACACCATCACCCACTGGAACCGGGCCTGTGAACTGGTCACGGGCTTCAAATCGGAGGACATGGTCGGCACCCAGAACCAGTGGAAGGCCTTTTACCCGGAAGCACGCCCCATACTGGCCGACCTGATGGTGTCCGGCGCCGAGGATGCGGAGGTGGCCAAGTACTACGTCAATGCGTACAAGCGTTCACCCATCGTGCCCGACGCTTATGAGGGCACGGGCCTGTTCACCCACATGGGCAGCAACGGTCGCTGGCTGGAGTTCACGGCGGCCCCGGTGCGCAACCTCAAGGGCCAGGTCATTGGCGCGGTGGAAACCCTGGTGGATGTGACCGAGCGCAAGCAGGCGGAAATCCAGTTGAAGGCCGCCAACGACAACCTGGAACGCCTGGTCAGCGAACGGACCCAACAGCTGGCCACGGCCAACGCGCAGTTGGCGCAGTCCGAAAAGCTCGCGTCCATTGGCCAGCTGGCAGCGGGCGTGGCGCATGAAATCAACAACCCCATTGGCTACGTGCATTCCAACATCGGGTCCTTGCAGACCTACATGAATGACCTGATGGAGCTGCTCAGCGCCTATGAACAGCTGCCAGCCAACGCGGACATCGAGGCGCTGCGCCAGAAAATCGACGTGGATTTCCTGCGCGAAGACATGCCAGCCCTCATCAGCGAATCTCAGGAAGGCATCACGCGGGTCAAAAAAATTGTGCAGGACCTGAAGGACTTTTCCCGGGTGGACAGCAGCCAGGACTTTCAAACCGCCGACCTGCACGATGGGATCAACTCCACGCTGAACATCGTCAACAACGAAATCAAATACAAAGCCGACGTGGTCAAGGCCTATGGCCAACTGCCCCCGGTCGAGTGTTTGCCCTCCCAGCTCAACCAGGTGTTCATGAACCTCCTGGTCAACGCCGCCCACGCCATGGGGGAGACGCGGGGCACCATCACCATCACCACCGGCACCGAGGGCGACCGGGTCTGGCTGACCTTTGCCGACAACGGCAGCGGCATCTCCCCCGACAACCTCAGCCGCATTTTTGACCCTTTCTTCACCACCAAGCCCGTGGGCAAGGGTACCGGGCTGGGCCTGTCACTGACCTACGGCATCATCCAGAAGCACCACGGCCACATCAGCGTGCAGAGCGTGGTGGGCCAGGGCACCACGTTTCGCATAGAGCTGCCCATTCACCAGTCCCCGGAATCCGCCCAGGAGAACCCCGCCGATGCCTGACCCACAGACCAGCGGCGCGGCAGCGGCCCCATTGGCCCAGACGGCCCAGACCGCCCCGGCAGAACCCCAGTGGACCGTGCTGTGTGTGGACGACGAGCCCAACATCCTGTCGGCCCTGCGCCGCCTGTTCCGTCCGGCGGGCTACCGGGTGCTGGTGGCCGAGGGGGGTGCGCAAGGGCTGGAGGTATTGGCCAAGGAAACCGTGGACCTGGTCATTTCCGACATGCGCATGCCCCACATGGACGGTGCGCAGTTCCTGCGGGCGGTCCGCGAGGGCTGGCCCGACACCATGCGCATCCTGCTCACCGGTTATGCCGACATGGCCTCCACCATCGAGGCCATCAACCAGGGTGAAATTTACCGCTACACCACCAAACCCTGGACCGACAGCGACATGCTGCTGACCGTGCGCCAGGCCTTGGAGAAAAAGGCCCTGGAGCGCGAAAAGTTGCGCCTGGAAGCCCTGACCCGGGAGCAAAACGAGGCCCTGCGCGTGCTCAACGACAGCCTGGAGGTCAAGGTGCAGGCGCGCACCGCCGAACTCCACCAGGCCAACGAGAAGCTCAAGGTCAATTTCATCAATGCGCTGAAGGTTTTCACCAGCTTCATCGAACTGCGCCACCCCATGCTGGCGGGCCATTCGCGCCGGGTGGCCACGCTGGCGCGCAACCTGTCCACCCAACTGGGGCTGGACGCCAAAACCACGCAGAACGTGTTTTTTGCCGGCATGCTGCACGACATCGGCAAGATAGGCTTCCCCGACAAGCTGCTGGCCAAGCCCATGCGCACCATGACCCCTGATGAGCTGGTGGTTTACCGCAAACACCCGCTGACCGGCGAACACGCCCTGATGTCGCTGGAAGAGCTGGCCCCGGCCACCAAGCTCATGCGCCTGCACCACGAGCGTTACGACGGTCTGGGCTTTCCCGATGGACTCAAGGGCAACGACATTCCCGCCGGGGCCCGCATCCTGGCGGTGGCCAACGACTACGACAGCCTGCAAATCGGCACCTTCTCTGCACAGAAGTTCACGCCCAATGAAGCGCGGCAGATCATGGAAAAAGACCGTGGCAAGCGCTACGACCCCATGGTGCTCGATGCCCTGTTTGCCCTCACCTCCACGCCGCCCAAACCGCCCTCCAAAGAGCGGCAGGTGCTGGTGGCCGACCTGCAGCCCGGCATGATCCTCACGCGCGACTTTGTCAGCCGTGAGGGTGCGCTGCTGTTGGGTGCCGACCACGAACTGGGCCCCAAACTCATCGAAAAAATGCAGGCCTACCAGCAGTCGGAAGGGCTGAACCTGACTGTCTATGTGGTGACCAAGGACTGAGCACACACCGGTGTATGGTGGCCGGTCCGTGCCAGGTGGGCGCCCCAGCCCCGCACCAACAGGAACACCCATGCCCCGTATGCCCACCCCGCTGCCCACCGCCGCCCCCGCCGACCTGGGCCTGTGCCCCGAGCGCACCCAGCGCGTGGTGCAGGCGCTGCAGCGCGAGGTGAACCGGGGTGTCATCCCCGGTGCCGTGGTGCTGCTGGCCCGCCACGGGCGGGTGGCCCTGCACCAGGCCGTGGGCCAGTTGGACCCGGCGCGTGCCGCGCCCATGGGCACCGATGCGGTGTTTCGCATCTACTCCATGACCAAACCCGTGGTGTCGGTCGCCGTCATGGCGCTGGCCGAACAGGGCCAACTGCTGCTGGGCGACCCCGTGGCCAAACACCTGCCCGAATTTGCGAACCAACAAGTGGCCGTTGACACCCCCGCGGGTGTGCTGCTGCAGCCCGTGGCCCAGCCCGCCACCGTGCAAGACCTGTTGCGCCACACCGCTGGCCTGACCTACGAATTTTTGGGCGACGCTCCCGTGCAGCGCCTGTACGCACAGGCCCAGATGGGCGCGCGCACCCGCAGCAACGCCGAGTTCAGCCAGACCCTGGCCGCCCTGCCGCTGCACCACCCACCCGGCACACAATGGGCCTACAGCCGCGCCACCGATGTGCTGGGCCGCCTGGTCGAGGTGGTGAGTGGCCAGCCACTGGGCCAGCACCTGCGCACCACCATCTTTGAGCCCCTGGGCATGGTGGACACCGGCTTTGTGGTGCCCGAAGCCGACCACGCCCGCATTGCCGAGCCCTTTGCCCACGACCCCGATGGCGGCATACCCCTGCGCCTGCTCGACCCGCGCCAGGTCCCGGCGATGGAATCGGGCGGCGGTGGCCTCCTGTCCACCAGCGGCGACTACGCCCGGTTTTTGCAGTGTTTGCTCAACCGCGGCCAGCTGGACGGCGTGCGCCTGCTGGGCCAGGCCACCGTGGACCACATGACCGCCGACCACCTGGGCAGCCTCCCCAGCCACGACCCCCTGCTGCCCCCCGGCCATGGCTTTGGGCTGGGCTTTGCGGTGCGCACCCACGCGGGTGTGTCCACCCTGCCCGGCTCGGTGGGCACCTACCACTGGGGCGGCATCGCAGGCACCACCTTCTTTGTGGATCCCGAGCAGGACTTTTTCGGCATCCTCATGGCGCAAGCGCCCAACCAGCGCGACGCCCTCCGCGCCCTGTTCCGTCAGCTGGCCTATGCGACACTGGCCGACTGAGGTGCAGGGGCACCGTTTCAACAACCACCAAAGGAAACAACCATGTTCAGTCATGTGATGGTCGGCGTGAGTGACCTTGAGGCCTCCCGGGCTTTTTACGATGCCACCCTGGGCACGCTGGGCATTGCGCCCGGCGTGGCCAACACCAGCGCCTCTGGCGTCCAGCGCTATTTCTACCGCAGCCCTGGCGGCACCTTTGGCATCACCACCCCCATCAACGGCGAAGCCGCCTGCCACGGCAACGGCAGCACCATCGGCTTTGCCACCCAGTCCACCGCGCAGGCCGATGCCTGGCACGCCGCTGGCCTGGCCAATGGCGGCGTGACCTGCGAAGACCCGCCAGGCTGGCGCGGTGAGGGTGCTGGCCGGCTGTACCTGGCCTACCTGCGTGATCCCGACGGCAACAAGCTGTGCGCATTGCACCGCCCGCCCAAAGAGAAATGAGCCCACTGGCCCACGCACGGCCCCCATTCATGCCCACGCACCTGTTTGTTTACGGCACCCTGAAAGAGGGCTTCCCCAACTTTCACCTGAATGGCGGGCGGCGCGTGGTCGGCCACTTCCGCACCCGCGAGCGATTTCCGTTTTACGTGGTGCAACTGCCCACCGAACACCGCGCCCCCTGGCTGCTGAACAGCCCCGGCGAGGGGCTGCAGGTGGTGGGTCAGGTGTTCGAGGTGGACCCCGCCCAACTGGCTGAGATGGACGTGTTTGAGGAGGTCCACCTGACCACCGGCTACGTGCGCGTACCCGTGGAGCTGGAGGCCACCCACGACGCCACCGCCCGCCTGCACGCCCACGCCTACCTCAAGCGCCCGACCGAACTGCCCCAATGCCTGGCGGTGGAAGGCCCGTTTGCCGAGTACACGCTGGCGCTGGCCGAGGGCTACTGGATCACGGACTCACCGGCTGTGCCACCCCATTCCCACCAGAAAGACGCGCCATGAACACCCTGCTCAACATCCTCTGGTTCATCTTTGGCGGGGTGTGGATGGGGCTGGGCTGGTGGCTGGCGGGCCTGCTGTGCGCGGTCACCATCGTGGGCATTCCGTGGGCCAAGGCCTGTTTGGTCATTGGCCAGTTCACGTTTTTCCCCTTTGGCAAAGAGGCGGTGGACCGCCGCTCGGTCACCGGCACCGACGACATCGGCACCGGCGCCCTGGGCCTGCTGGGCAACGTGGTGTGGTTTGTGTTCGCCGGTGTGTGGCTGGCCATTGGCCATGTGCTGACCGCGCTGGCGCTGATGGTCACCATCATCGGCATTCCGTTTGGCTGGCAACACCTCAAGTTCGCGGCCATGGCGTTGGCCCCCATTGGCAAAACCATTGTGGACAAACGCTGACCACGGGAGGTGTGCGCACGCAGGCCAGCGTCTGGTGCCCGTCACAGCGGTCTGAACGCTTGCCAAAACTGTCATGTCGACGCGTAATATCAATCCAAATCACCAAAAACAGATTGATATTTCAACCATGAGCACCTCGCCCTTTCCGCTGCTCCCAGGTCAGGCCCTAGCCGCCCTGGGTCAGCGGGTGGCCTTGGCCCGACGCGCGCGCCAGCTCAGCCAGCGCGACTTGGCCTTTCTGGCGGGGGTGGGGGCCAGCTCCATCGTGGCGCTGGAAAAAGGCCACCCCGGTGTGGCCCTGGGCACGCTGGCCCGTGTGCTCGATGCCCTGGGCCTGCTGGCCGAGATCGACCAACTGCTGCCCCCCCAGCGCGACCCCGCCCTGGTGCAACACGCCGTGCGGAGCTTGCAAAAATGACCACCCCCGTCTGGACCTGGCTGCCCGGTGCCACCGAGCCCGTGCTGGCCGCCCACCTCGAACTCAGCGCGGGCCAGGGCCAGTTCCGGTACGAACAGGCCTACATGGACAGCGCCCACGCCCGTGCGCTGGACCCGCTGCAACTGCGCTTTTCCCGCAAAGCCAGCGGCATCCCCATCCTGAAAGACGGTGGCCTGCCCGGCGTGGTGGCCGATGCCATGCCTGCGGGCTACGGTGCCGACCGCCTGCATGCCCAGCACGACCGCAACTTGTCGCCCTTCGAGCTGCTGGCGCTGGGGCCGCCAGACGGCGTGGGGGCCATCGAGGTGTGCCACGACATCGCCCATAAGCTGGCCTGGCAGCCCCACACGCTGGATGAGCTGAGAAGCCACCTACAGGCGCTGGAAGAAACGGCCCCCGCCAGCCGCGCCATTCGCCACCTGCTGGACGATGCCACCACCAGCGCAGGCGGCGAGCGCCCCAAACTCACCGTGCAGCACAACGGCCAACTGTGGCTGGCCAAGCTGCAAGACCGGGGCGATGCCCCACACCTGCCCGTGCGCGAATACGCCGTCATGCACATGGCCGTCGAGCTGGGCTTGCAAGTGCCCGAGCTGCTGTTTGAAACCCACGCCGGGCGAGAGGTGTTCCTCATCCAGCGGTTTGACCGCGCTGGCAACCCGCTTCGCCCCCATCGCCACCTGTTTGCCAGCGCCCACACCGTGTTGGGGCTGGACAGCGGCTCCCTGCCGGGCGATGCCCGGCGCTCCTACCTGGTGCTGGCCGACCACATGCGCCGCTGGATCAGCGACGGGTCAGCCTGCCAGCAAGACCTGCACGAACTCTGGCGGCGCATGGCCTACAACGCTTTGGTGGGCAACCGCGACGACCACCCCCGCAACCACGGCCTGCTGCACGACGGCACGGGTTGGCGCTTGTCCAAGGCGTTTGACATCACGCCACTGCCCACCTTCACCGGCACATTGGCCATGGGCGTGGCGGCAGACGGCTCTCAGGCGTGCTCCGCCCTGAACCTGCTCGGTTCTGCACCCCACTTCGGCCTGGGCCCGCAGGATGCCGCCGTGTGGCTGGGCGGCGCAGCAACGCATGTGGCCCAGCACTGGGAGCCCCTGCTTCAGGCGCACGGTGTATCGGCGGCGCACACAGGCCGCTTCAGGCCCGCATTTGCCTTTGCCACCGAACTGGCCGAGGCCCCCAGTGGCCTGGATGAAGCGCTGACCACCGTGGAACAGGTTGGCCGAAAGGGCCGCAGGCGCTCATCGTTGCAGCGGTAGGCCGCTTGAGCAACCGAAGCAGCGATAAGGCCACTTTTTGCTCTGAAATTGGCGCAAACCTCAGTGTTGGTGCCCGTGCGCCCCATGCACATGCCGGTGCGCAATTTCCTCGGCACGGGCTGCGCGCACGGCCGTGACCTTGCAGCTGAACGTCAGCGCCTGGCCCGCCAGGGGGTGGTTGCCGTCCAGGTGCACCGTGGGGCCCTTGATCTTGACCACATTGAACACGGCGGGCTGACCGTCGTCGGCCATGCCCTGCAATTGGCCACCCACCTTCACGCCGGGCGGGAACTCGCTTTTGGGGATGGTGCGCACCAGGCCCTCGTCGCGGGGGCCAAAAGCGTCTTCCACCGACAGTTGCAGCGTGGTGCTGTGACCCACGGCCTGACCGTCAAGCGCGGCCTCGACCTTGGGGAAAACGTTTTCATAACCCCCGTGGAGGTAGGCCATGTCGCCATGGTCCAGCGGTTTGCC
>PNML01000049.1 GCA_013823635.1 Polaromonas sp.
GTGCAAGGCACGGTCAAGGCCGAGCCACTGATGCTGGTCAACGGCAAAGACACGCTCGCCCTGCGCTTTGACTGCAAACCCTGCGAGATGCACGTGGTGGGCAAGGCCCGCCCCCACATCCTGGCGCAGGTGCCCGCCGCGCCGGTCAGGTTCTACCGGGCCAGCGGCCGGGTTTAAATCTCCGCGTTCTCAACACCCGCAGGGTGGCGGTAGGGTGTGTACTCGCCACCCAGCACGATGCGGCGCACGCCTTCGCGCATGATTTTTTTCTCGGGCCAGCTCAAGGGGTGGGCCAGTTCGCGGCTCAACAGCAGCAGCAACTGCCGGTCCACTTCCTGGGGAATGCTGCGGGCCTGTTGCAGCTCATCGCGCAGGTCGTGCCGCTGGGTCTCGGGCTCGTCACTCCACCAACGGGCGATGTGGGCCAGGATTTGCTCACGGCTGTCTTCGGCCACACGCTCCTCGTCAGCGGCCATGTCGCCGGACCCCAAGGTGGGCGACGCCACATCCGCCATCCAGGGCACACGGCGGTCGGCCTGGGCCAGCAGGCGTGCCCAGCTGGGGTCGTCTTGCTGCAGGCGGGCAAAGTCGGCCACGCTGTCATCACACAGCACATGCACGCTCAGGCCGGCCAACTGGGCAGCGTCCACGCCCGACCACAAGCGCTCGTCGTCCGAGGCCAGCAGGATGTGCTCTGCCGCCTTGCACTCCGCCAACCGCGCCATGTCCGCAGCCATGGCACGCACCATGCCCTGACCCGCGTCCTGCGCGGGATGGGGCACGGCGCGGTGCACCACGTCGTCCGTCAGCGCGGCCTGTGGCTTGTCGGAATACCAATACACACGCACCACCTCCAGGTCCAGTCCCGCATGGGCCAACAGGAGCCGGAACTGGCGCAGCATGGCGGCGGATGGGTCGGCGGCGCCGCTCAGGTGCTCGGGCGTGTCGGGTTCCTGCAGCCAGCCCATGAAACGGGCATCGACCAGGGCCACACAGCGGCCTTGGCGGGTTTCGCGCTCGGTGGATCGGAGGTGGGACATGGCGGCAGGCGCGTAGGGGCCAGCCGCGTGCAGCCGTGGGGCACGGCGGAATCGGGGTTTGAACATGGGTGACAACACTATGGGGGCAGGACCACCGGCTTAAGGCTGTAAGGCGGTCTGCCATGGGTAGAAGGGCGTCGATTGTCGCCGATGTGGGGTGGCTGCGATACCGTGCCCCAATGAAGCGGCGGGACTCAGGGAATGGGTGGGGACCAGTTGACCCCGTCGCGGTGGACCATGTCGGGTGAGGTTTCGGTGCGGCGCACCAACTCGGTGCAACCGTCGGCCCACACGGCGACCACACCGGGCTGTGGAAAGGAAAAGCTGCTGGCGTTGCTGATGAAATAGGCACCCGCGTCCATCATGGCCAACACATCGCCCCGGTGCAGCTCTGGCAGCGCCCAGGCGGGGCTGGCCACGTCACCGAGGTGGCAAATGGGGCCCACCACCCGGTACACCCGCTCGCGGGCACGCGGGCCGGGCTGCCGGTGGGCCAAACCCATTTGGTGAAACTCGTGGCAGGCACTGGGCGCCACGGCGGTGCCCACGTCGGTCACCGCGAAGCAGAGGGGCTGGTCATCGCGCAACTCCAGCACCGTGCTCAGCAATGCCTGGGCGCTGCTGGTGAGGGCGCGACCGGGTTCCATCACCAGTTCGGGCACCGGCATGGCATGCGTCTGGCAAAACTGGGCCACGGTCTCACACACCAGGGTGCTGTAGTCGGCGGGGGCCAGTGTGGCCCCGGGGTCAGGCGCGGTGGCCGGTACCCCAAACGTCCAGGCGAGACGGCTGGCCTGGCGGCCCAGCGGCACCACGGTGGGCACGGCCAGCGAGCCTCCGACGTCCAGCAATTCGCAGCGCCAGCCCAACTGCCTGTGCAGGGTCAGGGCATGCGTCAGCAGCGGGCCCACATGGCCCAGGACCTCGGTGTGTGAGCGCATGTGCACACCTTTGTGGCCGTGCAAGCTCACCGGCTGCAGCCACGGGTCTTGCATGGCCTGGCCGATGGTGGCCAGGGTGGCAGGATCGTCCATGGCAAAACCGAACTGCCCCGAGGTGCCGGGGGTGCGCAGCCGAAAACCCACCCGTGCCGGTCGCCCCAGTTGCTGGGCCAGGGCCGACACCCGCGCCATTTCTTCCCGGTGGTTGAGGTGGATGGCCTTCACCCCGTGTGCAATGGCCCACCGCAGGGCCTCGTCCGACTTGGCGGGCCCGTTGAAAATGATGTGCTCGGGCGGCACACCGAGGTGCCTGACCATCCACAATTCGTGCTCGGAGATCACCTCGGCCTGCATGCCCGCGTCCAGCAGCAGCCGCAACAGGCCGGGCACGGGGTAGCTTTTGACCGAGCAGCACAGCACCGGCCGGATGCCCGCCCCTCCCTGCTGAAAGGCCGCCACCGTGTCCAACAGGTGGGGCACGTTCAACACATGCAGGGGTGAACCGTGGGCCTGCACCAGGTCGCCCAAGGCCACGCCGTGCAGGCTCAGGCCCTGGGGCGTGGCCTCATACCCCCAATGCTGCCAGGGCAAACGACGAGCGGGCCGTTGCACCCCCCAGGCGTGTACGCGCTGGCGCAACTGTTCGCGGCACCAGGTTTTCCAGCCCGCGCTCACTGGAACAGCTCCCGAAAACTCGCGCGCGGGTGGCGCAGCCAGTTTCGCCAATACACGCGCTGGTCGGTGCGCCAGGGCTCTGGGTCATCGGGGTCGAGCACAAAATCAAACACCTGCCCTGTGTTCATCCAGCGCCGCCAAGCCCGGTGGTCCGCTGCACTCATGGCGCCTTTGATGCGTTGCGCCCACAGCAGGGTGCTGAACAGCCAGCGGTTGCAGAAATGTTGGGTCGAGGGGTCGGACGGGTGTGCCTTCAGCTGATCGGCGCGTTGCACCAGGGCATCCAGGCGGGCCGTGTCGCCGTGGGCGGCGGCATACACCATCTGGGCCAGCGGCATGCCTCGGCAAGTGGCGAAGTGCATTTGTCCGTAGTAGCGGGGGTTGAAATCCATCAAAAAATACTGGTCGTCCTGTTGCACGTGGATGAATTCTGCCTCGAACACCCCAAAGTAGCCGGTGGCACGCGCCATCTGCTCCACCCCCTGGGCCAATGCCGGCACCACCGCGCGGCTCTCGAACGCAATGCCCACCCCCACCTTCACCGGCTGCTGAAACAGCTTGACGCAGGCAAGCGAGGTCCTCAACACCCCCGAGGCATCGATGAAACCAGACAACGAATACGTGTTGGCCTGGGCATCGGGCAAAAACTGCTGCAGCAGCGGCCACACGATGTCTGGCGGCGCTTCCTTCAAAAAGCTGGGGTGGTGGATGTGCCGACTCCGGAATTCAGCCACCACGGCCTCCAGTTCACCCGCATGGTGCACCACCAGACCCTTGACCGCCGAGCACGTGCCCGTCTGCGTCCGGGGTTTGACGATGAGCGGAAAATCCTGTGCCGACAACCGCTGGGACAGGTCACGCACGGCCTCCAGGGAGGTCGGCGAAAACGTCAATGGCGTGCGCAACCCTGCCGCCAGCGCATGCTCATGCATCTGGGCCTTGTCTGCCAGCGCCAGCACGGCCGACAAGGCCGGTTGGTACAGGCGAAACAGGGGGCGCAGTTCATCCTGGTGGGCAGCCATCAGCCAGGCCAGGTCGTCGGACGTGGGGTACAGCACACACCCCGGGTGACGCTGCCCAAACGACTTCAGCCAGGCCAAAAAAGCCACGCGGTCTGAGGTGGGGGGTGCTGTCTCCTGCCAATGGCAATACCGGCTGCTGGCCGACTTGGATCCCTCCGCGTGGTTGGCCACGGCCACCGCAATGCCGGCACGACCCAGGTCGCGCACCGCAGCCAAGGAACCGTAGAAACCCGGGTCGGCCACCAGTACCTCCGGTGCCTTGTGGTGCATTGTTTCTCCCCGACTCACGCCAACACCGCGTCAGCGCTTGGTCATCATGCTATGGGAAGCGTGCTGGGACGCACCTGCGTAGCAACACGTAGGCATGAACTGATCGCCAACCAGCGGCATTGGTTCACACCGCTGCTGCCGATCGCCACCGCTGGAGCAGCGTGACCAGCCCCACCACCACCGCACCGGCGGCCACGCCCACCAGCGCGCCGGCCACCGCGGTCGACAGGCTGCCGAGCACCGCCCCCACGGCGGGCACGGTGCCGGTCGTGGCACCCAACCCCTCCACCAAGTGGTGCAACCAGGGCCAGCCATGGACCAAAATGCCACCGCCCACCATGAACATGGCCGCAGTGCCCACCACGGACAGGGTTTTCATCAGCCACGGGGCAAAGGCCAGCAAGCCGGTCCCCAGCCGGTGTTGGAGGGCCGCCGCCGTCCCTTGGGCACGTGTCAGGTGCAAGCCCACGTCGTCGAGCTTGACGATGGCAGCCACCAGGCCGTAGACACCCACGGTCATCAGCACCGAAATGCCCACCAGCACGGCCACCCGCTCGCCCAGGCTGGCGGCGGCCACGGTGCCCAGGGTGATGACCACAATTTCGGCGCTGAGGATGAAGTCGGTGCGGATGGCACCCTTGACCTTGCTTTGCTCAAAGGCCACCAGGTCCACCGATTCATCGGCCACGGCTGCCAGGTTTTTCTGGTGCTGGGCCTCGTCTTCTTCGGCACTGTGCAGCCAGCGGTGCGCTATTTTTTCGAAACCCTCAAAACACAGAAACAAGCCGCCCAACATGAGCAAAGGGGTGATGAGCCAGGGTGCCAGCCAGCTGATGAGCAGGGCTGCGGGCACCAGAATGGCCTTGTTCAGCATGGACCCCTTGGCCACCGCCCACACGACGGGCAGCTCACGGTCGGCCTTCACGCCGGTGACCTGCTGGGCGTTGAGCGCCAGGTCGTCACCCAGCACCCCGGCGGTTTTTTTGGCGGCCATTTGGGTCATGGCGGCCACGTCGTCCGCCGCTGCGGCACCCTGGCGGGCGGCCACCTTGGTCATGGCCGCCACGTCGTCGAGCAGCGTGGCAATGTCGTCAATCAGGGCAAGCAGGCTGGAGGCGGCCATGGGTGTGTGTCCAGTGAATCAACCCACCCAACGGCGGGCGTTGTGCCACAGCTGCATCCAGGGGCTGACCGCATCCAGGCCGCCGGTGGCGGACAGGTCGGTCCAACTCAGCTGCAGGTTGCGGAACACGCGCTCGGGGTGCGGCATCATGGCCGTGAAGCGGCCGTCTGCGGTGGTCACCGCGGTCAGGCCGCCCGGGCTGCCATTGGGGTTCAGCGGGTAAGCCTCGGTGGGTTGGCCGTGGTGGTCGGTGAAGCGCATCGCGGCCAGCTGGGCCTGGGCGATGGCCGCCTGGTTGCCCCGGTGGGCAAAGTTGGCGTAGCCCTCACCGTGCGCCACGGCAATGGGCAGGCGGGTGCCCGCCATCCCGGCAAAAAACAGGCTGGGCGAGTCCAACACCTCCACCTGGCTGAGCCGCGCCTCAAAGCGCTCGCTCTGGTTGGTGGTGAAGCGGGGCCAGGCATCTGCACCGGGAATGATGTCGGCCAACTCGGCAAACATCTGGCAACCGTTGCACACGCCCAGGCCAAAGGTGTCGGTGCGTGCAAAAAAGGCCTTGAACTGGTCGGCCAGCACGGGGTTGAAGGTGATGCTGCGTGCCCAGCCAATGCCCGCGCCCAGGGTGTCGCCGTAGCTGAAGCCGCCACAAGCCACCACACCGGTGAAGTCGGCCAACCGGGCGCGCCCGGTTTGCAGGTCGGTCATGTGCACATCGAACGCCTCAAAGCCTGCCTGGGTGAAGGCCCAGGCCATTTCAACGTGGGAGTTGACGCCCTGCTCGCGCAGAATGGCCACACGGGGGCGGCTCAGGTTGAGCGATGGGGCCTCAAAAGGCTGCACGCCAAAAGTCACATGGGCATGCAAGCCAGGGTCAGCGGCCAGGCCAGCCGCCGCGTGTTCGCTGTCGGCGCACTCGGGGTTGTCGCGCAGTTGGCAGATTTTCCAGCTCACGCTGTCCCACACCTGGTGCAGGTCGAACAGGCTGGCTTCGAACACCTTCTTGGTGTCGCGCCACACCTGCAGCTTGCCCTTGCCTTCACCCATGGCCGAGCCGTCAGGGCGGGTCTTTCCCACAAAGTGGCTGTGCTTGGACAGGCCGTGCTCGCGCAGCACCTGCATGACCTCGTTGCGATCAGCCGTGCGCACTTGCAGCAGCACGCCCAGCTCTTCGCTGAACAGGGCTTTGAGCGTGAGTTCTTCGCGCCGAGCGCTCACTTGGCCTGCCCAGTTTTTGGCATCGCCAAAGTCGGCGCGGCTGTCGGCAATGCCGTCACCTTCGGTGATGAGCATGTCCACGTTCAGCGCCACGCCCACGTGGCCGGCAAAAGCCATTTCGGCCGCCGCCGCCAGCAGGCCGCCGTCGCTGCGGTCGTGGTAGGCCAGCACCCTGCCCTGCGCGCGCAGCGCGTTCACGGCATTGACCAGGCTGATGAGCAGCTGCGGGTCGTCCAGGTCGGGCACATCGCCGCCGAACTGGGCCTGTTCGCCGCTCAGGGTTTGCGCCAGCACGCTGCCGCCCATGCGGTTTTTGCCCTGGCCCAAATCCACCAGCACCAGCGTGGTGTCGGCCTCGGTGGCATCCAGCTGGGGCGTGAAGGTGCCGCGCACATCGGCCAGGCTGGCGAACGCGGTGACGATCAGGCTGACCGGGGAGGTGACTTTTTTCTTGTCCGAGCCTTCGGCCCACTGCGTGCGCATGGACAGGCTGTCCTTGCCCACGGGGATGGAAATGCCCAAAGCGGGGCACAACTCCAGCCCCACGGCCTTGACGGTGTCGTACAGCGCGGCGTCTTCGCCGGGCTCGCCGCACGCGGCCATCCAATTGGCGCTGAGCTTGACGCGCGGCAGCTCAAACGGTGCGGCCAGCAGGTTGGTGATGGCTTCGGCCACGGCCATGCGGCCCGAGGCGGCGGCGTGGGTGGCGGCCAGCGGCGTGCGCTCGCCCATGGCCATGGCCTCGCCCGCAAAACCGGCGTAGTCGGCAAGCGTCACGGCGCAGTCGGCCACGGGCACCTGCCAGGGGCCGACCATCTGGTCGCGGTGGGTGAGGCCGCCCACGGTGCGGTCGCCAATGGTGACCAAAAAGCGCTTGCTGGCCACGGTGGGGTGGGCCAGCACGTTGATGACCGCTTGCTGCAGGTCCACGCCGGTGAGGTTGAGGGCTTTCGCCTCGCGCGGGATGCGCTTGACATCGCGCTGCATCTTGGGGGGTTTGCCCAGCAGCACGTTCATGGGCATGTTGACTGGCTGGTTGTCGGCGGTTGCCTGTGCATCGGCCACCAGCAACTGGCGCTCTTCTGTGGCCACACCGACCACGGCAAACGGGCAACGCTCGCGTTCGCAGAAGGCCTGGAACTGTGGGAGCGACTCGGGCGCAATGGCCAGCACGTAGCGTTCCTGGCTCTCGTTGCACCAGATTTCCTTCGGTGCCATGCCCGATTCTTCCAGCGGCACGGCGCGCAGATCAAAACGCGCACCGCGCCCGGCGTCGTTGGTCAGCTCGGGGAAGGCGTTGCTCAAACCACCCGCGCCCACGTCGTGGATGGCCAGGATGGGGTTGGCCGCGCCTTGCGCCCAGCAGTGGTTGATGACCTCCTGCGCACGGCGCTCGATTTCGGGGTTGCCGCGCTGCACCGAGTCAAAGTCCAGCGCAGCGGCGTTGGCACCGGTGGCCATGGAGCTGGCCGCACTGCCGCCCATGCCAATGCGCATGCCGGGGCCGCCCAGCTGAATCAGCAGCGAACCAGCGGGAAATTCAATTTTTTTGGTTTGGTCAGCGTCGATCACGCCCAGACCGCCTGCAATCATGATGGGCTTGTGGTAACCCCTGACGATGGTGTCGGCACTGGTGGCCACCGTTTGCTCGTATTCGCGGAAGTAGCCCAGCAGGTTGGGCCGGCCGAATTCGTTATTGAAGGCCGCGCCGCCCAAGGGGCCTTCGACCATGATTTGCAGCGGGCTGGCAATGTGCTCGGGCTTGCCCACGGTGCTGCCCCACAGCTTGGAGACGGTGAACCCGGTCAGGCCCGCCTTGGGCTTGGAGCCCCGGCCCGTGGCGCCCTCGTCGCGGATTTCGCCGCCCGCACCGGTGGACGCACCTGGGAACGGCGAAATGGCCGTGGGGTGGTTGTGAGTTTCCACCTTCATCAGCACATGGTTCAAGGCCTCTTTTGACTGATAGCAAGGAACCGTTGATGGCTGTGCGCTGGCGGCATTTTTTTCTTCAAACTGGGCCGTGAACCGCTGCACCACATGGCCTTCCATGATGGAAGCGTTGTCCGAGTAGGCCACCACCGTGTGCTGGGGCGCGGTCTGGTGCGTGTGGCGGATCATGCCGAACAGGCTGTGCGGCTGCGCCACGCCGTCGATGGTGAACTGGGCGTTGAAAATTTTGTGGCGGCAGTGTTCGCTGTTGGCCTGGGCAAACATCATCAGCTCCACATCGGTGGGGTTGCGCCCCAGCGCGGTGAAGTTGGTGACGAGGTAATCCATCTCGTCGTCGGCCAGGGCCAGGCCGAACTCGACGTTGGCCGCCTCCAAAGCGGGGCGGCCCCCGCCCAGCACATCCACATGCGCCATGGGCGCCGCAGGCAGTTCGGTGAACAGGGCGTGTGCCTGCTCGCGGCTGGGCAGTGCACTTTCGGTCATGCGGTCGTGCAGCAGGTCGGCCACGGCCAGCCACTGCTCGGCGCTCAGGGTGGCCTTGCCCAGCAGGGGTTGCTTCAGGGTCAGGGTGTATTCGGTCAGGCGCTCCACGCGCTTCATGGCCAGCCCGCAGTTGTGGGCAATGTCGGTGGCCTTGGAGGCCCAGGGCGACACGGTGCCCAGGCGCGGCGCCACCAGCACCACGGCCGCTGCGGCATCAACCCCCGCCACAGCGGGTTCACCGTAGCTCAACAACTCGCCCACCCGGGCCAGGGTGTCCGCACCGGGTGGTGCCTCAAAAGCGGCCAGGTGCACAAAACGGGCGTTGAGGGCGCTGATGCGGTCGTTGATGGCCTGCAGGCGGGGCAACAGCTGGCGGGTTTTGAACGGGCTCAGGGCGTTGCCGCCTTCGAAGGTGTGCAGGTGCAGGGTCACGGTGGGGATGGGGCGCGCAGCCCTTGGGAAGATTGGGTGTGGGCCCGGATTTTACCGGGCGGGGTCTGGTGGTATCCGAACACACACGGCACCACGCCCAACCCCAATGGGATAATTCCGCCCCATGAGCATTACCTACAAAGACGCGGCCGGTGTGGCGGCCATGCGCACCGCCTGCCGCCTGGCCGCCGAGGTGCTGGACCACCTGACGCCGTTCATCCAACCCGGCATCACCACCCTGGAAATTGACCGCCTGGCGGCCGACTTCATGAAGCAGCAGGGCACGGTGTCGGCCACCATTGGCTACCAGCCACCCGGCTACCCACCCTACCCCGGTCACCTGTGCACCTCCGTCAACCAGGTGGTGTGTCACGGCATCCCCAACGACAAGCCGCTGAAAAAAGGCGACATCGTCAACGTGGACGTCACCGTCATCAAGGACGGCTGGTATGGCGACACCAGCCGCATGTTCCTGGTGGGTGAATGCTCCATTGCCGCCAAGCGCCTGGTGGCCGTCACCTACGACGCCATGTGGAAAGGCATAGAGCTGGTGCGTCCCGGCGCGCGGCTGGGCGACATTGGCCACGCCATCCAGCGGTTTGCCGAGGGCCAGGGCTTCACCGTGGTGCGCGAGTTTTGCGGCCACGGCATCGGCCAGAAGTTCCATGAAGAGCCGCAGGTGCTGCACTACGGCAAGCCCGGCACGCTGGAAGAGCTCAAGCCCGGCATGACCTTCACCATCGAGCCCATGATCAACGCGGGCAAGCGCGACATCAAAGAAATGGGCGACGGCTGGACCATCGCCACCAAAGACCGCTCCCTGTCGGCCCAGTGGGAACACACCGTGCTGGTGACCGACACCGGCTACGAGGTGTTGACCCTGTCGGCCGGCAGCCCCGCCACCCCGGCGTTTGTCCAGGCCAGCGGCACCCGCTGAAGCCCATGGCCCACCCCACGGACCACGCGCCGCACACCCCTTCCACGGCACAGCCCCGCCCAGCCAAGGCGCCTCCCGCACCACCGGCGGTGCTGCGCGAGCGCTACCGCGCCGACAAACAGGCCTTGCTGCACGGTCTGCCCATGCACCGCCTGACCACGCGTGGCGTGCGCCCCACCCTGCGCAAAACCGCACGCCTGGCCGACAACCTGCTGCGCCAGTTGTGGCAGCAGGTGGGGCTGGCGTCGGACTTTGCGCTGATTGCCGTGGGCGGCTTTGGCCGCGGCGAGCTGTTTCCCCACTCCGATGTGGACGTGCTGGTGCTGCTGCCCGACCACGCCACGCCCGAAACGAACGAAGCGCTGCGCGGACAGCTGGAGCGGTTCATCGGGCTGTGCTGGGACTGCGGGCTGGACATTGGCTCCAGCGTGCGCAAGGTTGGCGAGTGCGTGGACGAAGCCAGGCGCGATGTGACGGTGCAAACCTCGCTGCTCGAATGCCGCCTGGTGGCGGGCAGCCGCAACCAGTTCAGGCGACTGACGCTGGCGCTGAGCGAGGCCATGAACCCCAAGGCTTTCCTGGTGGCCAAAACGCTGGAAATGCGCCAACGCCACCACCGCCACGAAAACACCCCCTACGCGCTGGAACCCAACTGCAAAGAATCGCCCGGCGGGCTGCGCGACCTGCAAATCATCCTCTGGGTGGCCAAAGCCGCTGGGCTGGGCCGCAGCTGGGACGAACTGGGCCGCCGTGGCCTGGCCACGCCCCTGGAGGTGCGCCAGCTCAAGGCCAACGAGTCGCTGCTCAACCTCATCCGCCTGCGCCTGCACCTCATTTCGGGGCGGCGCGAAGACCGCCTGGTGTTCGACCTGCAAACCGCCGTGGCCCAGTCGTTCATGCGGCCGACCGCAGAAGCACCGGCCACCCCACCCCCCGCCCCACCGGAGGCGGTGGTCCCTGCACCAGCGGCGCCATCGACCGCCACCATCGCCGTCGGTCACGCCAGGGGGGTGCGCCGTGCCGGCGAAGCGCTCATGAAGCGCTACTACTGGACGGCCAAGGCCGTGGCCCAGCTCAACCAGATCCTGCTGCTGAACATCGAAGAGCGCCTCAGCAGCGACGAGGGCCGAGAAAGCCACCAGCTGCGCCCCATCAACGAGCGTTTTTTTGAGAAGGCCGGCATGCTGGAGGTCGCCAGCGACCACCTCTACCAGCAGAACCCGCACGCCATCCTGGAAACATTTTTGTTGTACCAGACCACGCTGGGCATCAAAGGGCTGTCGGCACGCACCCTGCGGGCGCTCTACAACGCCCGCCCGGTCATGACCAGCGCCTACCGGGCCGACCCGGTCAACCGCCAGACCTTCATGCGCATCCTGCAGCAGCCCGATGGCACCACCCATGCGCTGCGCCTCATGAACCAGACCTCGGTGCTGGGCCGCTACCTGTGGGTGTTCCGGCGCATCGTGGGGCAGATGCAGCACGACCTGTTCCATGTGTACACGGTGGACCAGCACATCCTGATGGTGCTGCGCAACGTGCGCCGCTTCTTCATCCCCGAGCACTCGCATGAGTACCCGTTTTGCTCGCAGCTGGCCGCAGGCTGGGACAAGCCCTGGATTTTTTACGTGGCCGCGCTGTTCCACGACATCGCCAAAGGCCGTGGGGGCGACCACTCCGAACTGGGTGCGCAGGAAGTGCGCATCTTTTGCCGGCAGCACCGCATCGAGCGGACCGATGCCGACCTCATTGAGTTCCTCGTGGCCGAACACCTGACCATGAGCCGGGTGGCGCAAAAAGAAGACCTGAGTGACCCCGAGGTCATCCAGTCGTTTGCCCAACGCGTGGGCACCGAGCGCAAGCTGACCGCCCTGTACCTGCTGACCGTGGCCGACATCCGTGGCACCAGCCCCAAGGTGTGGAACAACTGGAAAGGCAAGCTGCTGGAAGACCTGTACCGCTACACCCTGCGGGTGCTGGGTGGCCGCTCGGCCGACCCCAGTGCGCTGGTGGAAGGGCGCAAGCGCGAGGCCCTGAGCACCCTGGCCCTGCACGCCCTGCCCTTCGAGGCGCACAAAGCCCTGTGGGACACGCTGGACGTGAGCTACTTCATGCGCCACGAGGCGGGCGAAATCGCCTGGCACACCCGCCAGATCACGCGGGAGTTGGCCAAAGAAGACGTGCCCGCCACCGTGGTGCGCGCCCGCACCTCGCCCGCCGGCGAGGGCATGCAGGTGCTGGTGTACGCAGCCGACCAGAGCGACCTGTTTGCCCGCATCTGCGGCTACTTCGACCAGGCGGGCTACAGCATTCTGGACGCCAAAATCCACACCACCCGCACCGGCCACGCGCTGGACACCTTTGTGGTGGTGGTGCCCAGCCTGACCGACCACTACCGCGACCTGCTGGGCATGGTGGAGGCCAACCTGACGCAGTTCATCGAAGAACGTGGCCCGCTGCCACCACCCAGCCGGGGACGCATGTCGCGGCGGGTCAAGAGTTTTCCGGTCAACCCCCGGGTGGAACTTCGGCCGGACGACAAAGCGCAGCGCTGGCTGCTGAGCATCTCCACCAGCGACCGCGCTGGCCTGCTCTACAGCATTGCCCGGGTGCTGGCCAAACACGGCATCAACCTGCAACTGGCCAAAATCACCACGCTGGGCGAGCGGGTGGAAGACACCTTCCTGATCGACGGCGCGCCACTGCAACACAACAAGGCCCAAATCGCCATCGAGACCGAGCTGCTGGAAGTGCTGACACCCAGCACCTGAGGCACCCCAAAAATTGCAGCTGAAAAAGCACGCCAGGAAAGCGCTGGCGGCATTTTTTATGCCAAATTTTGGAACAGCACCTCGGTGAAGCCAAACTGGGTGAAGTCGCTCATGCGCATGGGGTAGAGCGTGCCCAGCAGGTGGTCACACTCGTGCTGCACCACGCGGGCATGAAAGCCCTCCACGGTGCGGTCAATGGGCTGACCCTGCGCGTCCTGCCCCTGGTAGCGCAGGCGCTGCCAGCGCGGCACCTGGCCCCGCAGGCCGGGCACCGACAGGCAGCCCTCCCAGTCGATCTGCTGCGCATCGCCCAGCGGGGTGAGCACGGGGTTGACCAGCACCGTGGGCGGCACCACCGGTGCGTCGGGGTAGCGGGGGTTGGGTTGACCCGAGCCAAACACCACCACCTGCAGGTCCACCCCGATCTGGGGGGCGGCCAGCCCCGCGCCGCTGGCCGCGGCCATGGTGTCGTGCAGGTCCTGCACCAGGCTGGCCAGCGCCGGGCCAAAGTCGGTCACGGGCTGCGCCACGCGCCACAGACGCGGGTCACCCATTTTGAGGATGGGGCGCACCGCCATGGCCGTGCGCCCGTTCAGTCCACCGCGCGCACGGCCTGCCAGCGCTGCACCAGGTCACCCAGGCGCGATGCCATGCCCGAAATGGCCTGCGCCGGTGCAGAGCCCGGCATGCTGGTGAACAGCAACTGGCGCTTTTGCACCGCATTGCGCACCGCCGTGTCGGAGGGAATGTCCCCCACATGCGACAGCACCACCGGTCCACTGCCCAGCGCGGGCACAAAACGGTCCACCACCCGCTGCAACTGCGTGGTGATGGTGCGGCCCTCGCCGGGTTGCAGCGTCTGGTTGATGACCACGCGGATGGTGCGCCGCCCCTGCTGCGCCGCCAGCACCTTGATGGTGGCGTAGGCGTCGGTCAGCGAGGTGGGCTCTGGCGTGGACACCAGCAACACCTCGTCGGCCAGGGAAATGGCGTACAGCACCACGTCGGAAATGCCGGCACCGGTGTCCAGAATGACCACATCGTAGTCAAGCATGACGTCGTGCAGCACGGTTTGAAACTGCTCGCGCACGTCGGAAGTCAGGCGCGAATACTCCACCAGACCGGAACCGGCCAGCAGCACGTCGAAGCCGCCGGGCGCCCGCAAAATGGCCTCGCGCAGCGTGGCTTTGCCGGTGAACACGTCGTGCAGCGTGGTTTTGGGGTAGAGGTTGAGCACCACGTCCAGGTTGGCCAGCCCCAAATCGGCATCGAGCACCAGCACGCGCTGGCCGCGTTTGGCCAGGGATGCGGCGGTGTTGGCCGACACAAAGGTTTTGCCCACCCCCCCTTTGCCACTGGTGACGGCAAACACCAGGGCACGCTTGGGGTCGACGGGAAACATGGGCTGGTACACCACGGCGGGACGGGTGACGGCGGGGTTGGGGTTGGTGCTCATGGGTGGTTCGTCCGTCCGTTGCCGTCGGCAGACAGGGTCTGCACAGGTTCATACCCGCCTAAGTTCAACGCGCCATACAACAATTCTTTTTCCTCGATGGACACCACGGTGTCAAAGGTTTCTTCCAGGCACACGCCGTTGCGGCCCTCGCGCTTGGCGCGGTAGAGCTGGCGGTCGGCGCGCTCGGTCCAGATGGCGGCCTCGGAGCGTATCCACTGCGGGGCGTAGGCGCCGCCCACACTCACGGTCAGGTCCAGGCTCAGTCCGGGTTTGATGTGGAAGGGCTTTTCCTCCACTGAGCGGCGGATGCGCTCGGCCACCACCTCGCCGTAGGTGTGCGAGCAATTGGGCAGCACCACGGCAAACTCCTCGCCGCCAAAACGGGCGACGGTGTCCATGGGGCGCACGCATTCGAGCAGGCGCTGCGAGAGTTGCCGCAGGACCTCGTCCCCCACCAGATGACCGTGGGTGTCATTGACCTGTTTGAAGTGGTCAATGTCCACCATCAGCAGCAGCGCCTCGTCGCCCATGCGGGCCACGCGGTCAAGCTCGCGCTCCATGGCCTGGGCAAAACTGCGGCGGTTGGCCAGGCCGGTGAGCGAGTCGCGCGAGGACAGGCTGCACAGGGCGTCGATGACAGACTGCACAAACGCCTGCGACATCTCACCCTCGGCCTCCACGGCCTGACCCGATTGCTCAATGAGCCTCAGGGCCGAATCGAGGCGCAGGGCTTCCACATCGACGCAACGGTTGGAATGAAGAGATTTCACAGCAGTGGCTTGAGACTTGTTGCCGCACAGTCTAGCATCGGGCCGGTCGTGACCAAATCAGGAGCAGCACCGTGAATCCAGTTCATTCCCCACTTGCAAACTTTGTGCTCACCCGTCCAAGCCCATGGACACTGCGCGCCACCCTGGCCAGTTGGCTGCTGGTCGGCGCGGGGCTGGCCCAGGCAGCCGGACCGGCCATCTTCAAGGACGCCGACCTCAAGCTGGGCGAACAGCTCATTGCCCAGGGCAAATGCAGCCAATGCCACGCCAGCAAAGTGGGTGGCGACGGCAGCGCCATTTACAAACCCACGGGCCGCATCAACGAGCCCGGCCTGCTGCGTGGCATGGTGGAGCAGTGCAACAGCATGCTGAATTTGCAGATGTTCCCCGAAGAGGTCACCGCCGTGGCCGCCGTGCTCAACCGCGACCACTACAAGTTCAAGTGAGCCCCGTGCCTCAGGGCACCTGAGCGCCGACTTGCAGGCGGGCCAGCAGACCGGCCTCGTCCAGCACCTCAATGCCCAGTTCGCGGGCCTTGTCGAGCTTGCTGCCCGCCTCTGCGCCAGCCACCACCAGGCTGGTTTTTTTGCTGACCGAGCCCGTCACCTTGGCCCCCGCGGCTTCCAGCAGTTCCTTGGCCGCATCGCGGCTCAGGGTGGGCAGGGTGCCGGTGAGCACCACCGTCAGCCCCGCCAGCACCTGGGGGCTGGCGTTGTCGGCCGTGCCCTCGCCTTCGGGCCAGGTCAGGCCACAGGCGCGCAGCTGCTCCACCACCTCTCGGTTGTGCGCCTGCTGGAAAAACGTGTGCACGCTGTGCGCCACCACCGGCCCCACGTCGCGCACCGCCAGCAGTTGCGCTTCGGTGGCGTCCATGATGGCGTCCAGCCGCCCGAAGTGTTTGGCCAGGTCTTTGGCCGTGGTTTCGCCCACGTGCCGTATGCCCAGGCCAAACAAAAAGCGCGGCAAGGTGGTGTGTTTGGACTTGTCCAGCGCGGCCACCAGGTTCTGCGCCGACTTGTCGGCCATGCGATCCAGGCTGGCCAGCGCCACAAAACCCAGGCGGTACAGGTCGGGCAGTGAGTGAATGACCTGTCCGTCCACCAGCTGGTCCACCAGCTTTTCGCCCAGGCCCTCGATTTCCACGGCACGCCGCTGTGCGAAGTGCAGGATGGCCTGCTTGCGCTGCGCCCCGCAGAACAGGCCACCGGTGCAGCGGGTGTCCACCTCACCGTCTTCGCGCACGGCGTCGCTGCCGCACACGGGGCAGTGGGCGGGTGCGGTGTAGGGCGCGCCGCGCTCGGGCCAGGGGCTGCCGTCGGGTGCGGTGGCGCCGCTGCGGGGCACCACACCCACCACCTCGGGAATGACGTCACCAGCGCGGCGCACCACCACGGTGTCGCCCACGCGCACGTCCTTGCGTCTGGCCTCGTCCTCGTTGTGCAAGGTGGCGTTGGTCACGGTCACGCCGCCCACAAACACCGGCGCCAGCTTGGCCACGGGGGTGAGCTTGCCGGTGCGGCCCACCTGCACCTCAATGGCCAGCACCGTGGTCATCTGCTCCTGCGCAGGGTATTTGTGGGCCACGGCCCAGCGGGGCTCGCGGGTGACAAAGCCCAGGCTGCGCTGCAGGTCCAGGCGGTTGACCTTGTACACCACCCCGTCGATGTCAAACGGCAGCGCGTCGCGCTGCAGGCCCAACCGGCGGTGAAAGGCCACCAGGTCAGCGGCCCCCGTGGCCACCGCGACCAGCGACGACACCGGAAAGCCCCAGGCCCGCAGGGCCTGCAGCATGTCCCAGTGGGTGGCCCAGGTGGGCCCGCCCTCGGCGGCGGCAGACACCTCGCCCAGGCCATAGGCAAAAAAGCTCAAGGGGCGCTGGGCGGCAATGGCCGGGTCCAGCTGGCGCACCGCGCCCGCGGCGGCGTTGCGGGGGTTGACAAAGGTTTTTTCGCCTTTGGCCCCGGCGGCGATTTTCTGGCGCTGACGCTCGTTGAGGGCCTCAAAGTCATCGCGGCGCATGTACACCTCGCCGCGCACCTCCAGCACCGGGGGCGCGGGCTGCCCCGGGTGGGCCAACAGCTTGAGGGGGATTTGGCCAATGGTGCGGATGTTCTGGGTCACGTCCTCACCCACCTCGCCGTCGCCCCGGGTGGCGGCCTGCACCAGCACGCCCTGTTCGTAGCGCAGGCCCATGGCCAGGCCGTCGAACTTGGGCTCGGCCACATACTGCACGGGGGCGTCGGCCTCACCCAGGCCCAGCTCGCGGCGGATGCGGGCGTCAAAGGCCTCGGCCCCGGTGGCCTCGGTGTCGGTTTCGGTGCGGATGCTGAGCATGGGCACGGCGTGGCGCACCGGCGAAAACCCATCCAGCGGCTGCCCACCCACGCGGCGCGTGGGGGAGTCGGCCCGGATCAACTCGGGGTGGGCGGCCTCCAGCGCCTGCAGGCGCTGGAACAGGCGGTCGTACTCGGCGTCGGGCACCTCGGGGGCGTCGAGCACGTGGTAGCGGTGGGCGTGGTGGTTGAGTTGGGCCACCAAAGCATCAACTTCAATGGCTGACTTTTCAATACCAGAAAGCGCTGGAGCCAGATTTTCTTCAAAAATGCTGCCCTGCTGTGGGGTGTGGGGGTTGCCCATGTGGCCCACCCCGTCAACTGAACAGGCGGCGCGCCAGGGCGCTGCCGGCGTGCAGGTCGCGCTCGCCCAGGGCCTGGTACAGGCTGTCGAGGTCGCTGCCAATCTGGTCCAGCGTGGCGTCGGGCAGGGGTTGGCCCTGGTCATCGGTGATGGCGCCGTCCATGGCCAGGGCCAGGGCGCTGGCCACCTCGCGCATGCGCTGGTAGGGCCGCTCGGCCTGGGGCACATGGGCCACGTCCAGCAACAGGCTGACCTCGCGCAGCGCGGTTTGCTCGGGGTCGTCGGCCAGGGCGGCCTGGGTGTCGAACATCAGGCCCAGCACCGGGACTTGCCCGCCTTGCGCACCAGGCAACACCATGCGCCCCGGCAATGCCCCCGCCACAAAACCCAGGCGGGCGGCGTGCTGCTGGACGTAGCCAGGGCTCCAGGCGGCCTGCAGGGCGCGCAGGGTGAAGCCCAGCTGGGCATCGTGTGTGCTGGCGAACTGGTCCAGCTCGCGGCCACGCAGCACCTCGTCGCGCATTTCGGGAAAGTCGGGGGTGGCGCCCAGCGCATCGGCCAGGGCCTGGGTTTTCATGACGAATTCGGAGAACTCGATGTCGTTCAGGGGGCCGTGGCGGTTGGCCAGCTGCACCCCGGCCTGCACGGCGTTGTAGCGCTGGCCGGGGCGGGGGCTTTCCCAGTCTTCGGTGCCGGGCAGGCGGGCCTCGATGGCAAATGGCTTACTGCCCACGCGGCGGGTGCCCGGCATGGCGGCCAGGATGGCGTCGCCCGACACCTCGGCCTCCAGGGCCAGCGGCACGACCACGTCAATGAGGGCATCCAGTCCTGGCTTTCGCTCGGCCACGCGGGCAGACGGCAGCGATTCCTCGCCCAGGGGTTGCAACGGGTCGGTGGCGTCAAAGGCGGGTTCCAGGCGTTCGTCGTCGGCCTGGCCCACAGGTGCACTGCCCGCATCGGCCTTGCGGGGAGCGCTTTTGCGCGTGACCCAGGCGTTGTAGGCCACCACGGCCGCCAGAATGACCCCGCCCAGCATGGCCAGGCCCAGTTGAAGGTTGCTCATTGCGTGAATTCTCTTGCGTCAATCGGTTGGCGATGCACCGGATTCTGGCTCAATCGGCCAGGGCCAGGCCCACGGCGGCTTCCATGTCCACGGCCACAATGCGCGACACGCCCTGTTCCTGCATGGTCACCCCGATGAGGTGTTGCGCCATTTCCATGGCGATTTTGTTGTGGCTGATGAACAGGAACTGTGTGCCCTCGCTCATGCTGGCCACCAGTTTGGCATAGCGCTCGGTGTTGGCGTCGTCCAGCGGGGCGTCCACCTCGTCGAGCAGGCAAAACGGTGCCGGGTTGAGCTGGAAGATGGCGAACACCAGCGCAATGGCGGTGAGCGCCTTTTCGCCACCCGACAGCAGGTGGATGGTCTGGTTCTTTTTGCCCGGCGGCTGGGCCATGACCTGCACGCCCGCGTCCAGAATTTCGTCGCCGGTCATTTTCAGCAGCGCCTGGCCGCCGCCGAACAGCTCGGGGAACATGCGGCCAAAGTGCATGTTGACGGCGTCGAAGGTGCTGCCCAGCAGGTCGCGGGTTTCGGCGTCGATCTTGCGGATGGCGTCTTCCAGCGTCTGAATGGCCTCGTTCAGGTCGGCCGATTGCGCGTCCAGAAAGGTCTTGCGCTCGGTGGCCGTGGCCAGCTCGTCCAGCGCGGCGAGGTTGACCGGGCCCAGCGCGGCCATGTCGCGCTGCAGGCGGTCGATCTCGGCCTGCAGGCCCTGCAGCTTGACCTGCTCGGTGGCAATGCCATCGGCCAGCGCCGCCAGGGCTTCGGGGGTGGACTGCCCCGCCTCGTCCAGCAGCAGGCGGTATTGTTCATACGCCAGACGGGCCGCCTGCTCCTTGAGCTGGAAGTCGGTGATGCGCTGGCGCATGGGGTCGAGCTCGCGCTCGTGCTTCAGGCGCTGCTCGTCGGCGGCGCGCAGGCGGGTGCTGAGGTCGTCGTACTCGCTGCGGCGGGCGCTCAGCGCCTGCTCGCGGGCCATTTTTTTCTCCAGCGCCTCTTGCAGGCCCCCTTGGGCGGCGGCGTCGCTCAGGCGGGCCATTTCGTCGTGGGCGCGCTGTTCTTCCTGGGCAATGCTGGCCAGTTGCTGGCGGGCGGTGTCGGCGGCGCGGGCTAGTTCACCTTGGCGGGCTTGCAGGCTGCGGTGGGCAAAGGTGGCTTCCTGGGCCTGGCGCTCCAGGGCGCGCAGCTGTTCGCGGGCCTGGGCCAGGCGGCGCTCGGTGTCGCTCACGCGGTCTTCCAGCTGGGCGTGGCGCTCCTGGGCATCGGCCAGCTGCATGTCCAGCTCCTCGAACCTGGCCTCGGCGGTGACGCGGCGCTCCTGCAGGTCTTCCAGCTGGGCGTCCACCTCGGCCAGGTCGGCGTTGAGCTGTTCGCTGCGCTGGCGGGCCTGCTCGGCCTGGCTGCTCAGGCGCAGCACCTCCACCTGCAGCTCGTGGCAGCGGGCCTGGGCCTGGGTGGCTTCGGCGCGGGCGGCGTTGACGCGCTGGGCACCGTCGGCACAGGCGGCTTCGGCGCGGGCCAGGGCACTGCGGGCCTCGTCGGCAATGAGGGTGTGGGCGCGCACCTCTTTGTCGAGGTGCTCCATCTCCTGGGCCCGGGCCAGCAGACCAGACTGCTCGGAGTCGGCGGCGTAAAAACCCACGGCATGGCGGGACACCGCGTGCCCCGCCGGGGTGTAAATGGCCTCGCCCGGGGGCAGGCGGTCGCGCAGGGCCAGCGCCTCGTCCAGCGTGGGCGCGGTGTGGCAGCCTTGCAGCCAGTCGGTCAGCAGGTGGCGCAGGGCGGGGTCTTCCACCCGCAGCAGTGCCGACAGTCGCTGCCCCACACCGGGCGGGGCCGCTGGCAGCGGGGCGGCGTCGGCGGCCGGGGGGGCATAAAAGGCCAATCGCGCGGGTGGTGCGTCGGCGGCCAGGGCGCGCAGCATGTCCAGGCGGCTGACCTCCAGCGCGCCCATGCGTTCGCGCAGGGCCGCTTCCAGCGCGGTTTCCCAGCCCGACTGGATGTGCAGGCGCTTCCAGAGTGCCTGCAGCCCGTCCAGCCCCTGGCGGGCCAGCCAGGGTTGCAGCTTGCCGCTGGTTTGCACCTTTTCCTGCAGGGCGCGCAAGGCTTCCAGCTTGGCCGACAGCTGCGACACCGTGGCCGCCTCGGCGTTGAGCAGCTGCTGGCGCTGGCGGCGTTCGTCGTCGAGCACGGGGGTCTGGGCCTGCGCGTCCTCCAGCCGGGCGGCGGCCTCGGCCTGCCACTCGGTGGCTTCTTCCAGCTGGGCGCGCAACTGGCCCAGGCGCGACTCGTCGGGCACACCCAGTGCCTGGCGGTCTTGGCCCAGCTTGTCGCGCCGGGCCTTGAGCTGGCGGGTCTGTTCGTCCACGCTGCGCTGCTCGGCGGCCAGCACACCCAGTGCCTGCTGCACCGCCACCACGGCCTGGCGCTGCGCCGCCGCTTGTCCCTGTGCCTGGCGGTGCGCGTCTTCGTGCTGGGGCAGCTGCGCGGCCTGGTCTTCGAGTTGGGCGGCCAAAATTTCGGTTTGCTCTTCGGCACCCATGCCCTGCTCGCCCAGGGCCTCCAGTTCGTCGTGGGCCTGCTGGGCGCGCTCGGTCCACTGCTGGGTTTGCTCACGCAGCTGGGCCAGGCGCAGTTCCACGCGGCGGCGGCCTTCCACCACAAAGCGGATTTCGGCCTCCAGCTTGCCCACGTCGGCGGTGGACTCGTACAGCGCCCCCTGGGCCTGGTTGACGTGGTCGCCTGCCGCGTAGTGGGCCTGACGCAGGGTTTCCAGCTCGCTTTCGGTGCGGCGCAGGTCGGCCATGCGCCCTTCCAGCTCGGTCAGCGCCCGCTGGCCCTCCAGCTGGATGCGGGCCTGCTCGGCCTCGGCCTCTGAACGCTTCAAAAACCAGAGCTGGTGTTGTCGCAGTGTGGAGCGCTCCAGCAGGCTTTTGTACTGCGTGGCCACCGCGGCCTGCTGGGTCAGCTTGTCGAGGTTGGCGTTGAGCTCGCGCAGGATGTCTTCCACCCGGGTGAGGTTGTCGCGGGTGTCGGCCAGGCGGTTGCCGGTTTCGCGGCGGCGCTCCTTGTATTTGGAGACCCCGGCCGCCTCTTCCAGGAACAGGCGCAGCTCCTCGGGGCGGCTCTCGATGATGCGGCTGATGGTGCCCTGCCCGATGATGGCGTAGGCCCGTGGCCCCAGGCCGGTGCCCAGGAACACGTCTTGCACGTCGCGCCGGCGCACCAATTGGTTGTTGATGAAGTAGCTGCTGTTGCCGTCGCGCGTCAGCACGCGGCGAACCGCCACCTCGGCAAACTGGCCCCACTGGCCACCGGCGCGGTGGTCGGCGTTGTCGAACACCAGCTCCACGCTGGCGCGGCTGGCGGGCTTGCGGGTGGTGGTGCCGCTGAAAATGACGTCCTGCATGGACTCGCCGCGCAGCTCGCTGGCCTTGCTTTCGCCCAGCACCCAGCGCACAGCGTCCATGATGTTGGATTTGCCGCAGCCGTTGGGGCCGACCACGCCCACCAGTTGCCCAGGCAACTGGAAATGGGTGGGTTCCGCAAAAGACTTGAAACCCGAGAGCTTGATGGAGTTGAGACGCACCGTGACCTGTTGGAACCGCGTGTTATTGAGTTGTAGTGTTCGTTGATTTCATGGGCTTTTGCCACCCCCCACCGGGTCCTGAACCAGCCCATGATGATACCTGCCCCTCTCAGGGTTGACCCTGAGAGCCGTCCCCACCCGACACCCCCTGCACCACCAGCGCCGATAATCTGCGGCCCATGAACCCGCTGCTCTCCAAACTCCAGCCCTACCCCTTCGAACGCCTGAAAAAGCTGTTTGCCGGGGTCACACCCAACCCCGCCCTGCGCCCCATCAGCCTGGGCATTGGCGAGCCCAAGCACGCCACCCCGGCGCTGGTGATTGAGGCGCTGCACGCCAGCGCCCTGGCCCAGCCCAGCGGCCTGGCGGGCTACCCGGCCACCGCGGGGGAACCGTCCCTGCGCCAGGCCTGTGCCGACTGGGCGCAGCGCCGCTATGGCCTGGACCTCAACCCCGCCACGCAGGTGCTGCCGGTCAACGGCTCACGCGAGGCGCTGTTTGCCTTTGCCCAGACCGTGATCGACCCCACCCGCCCCGGCGTGCAGGGCCAGCCCGGCCCGGTGGTGGTGTGCCCCAACCCGTTCTACCAAATTTACGAGGGCGCGGCCCTGCTGGCCGGGGCCACACCCCACTTTGCCCCCAGCGACCCGGCGCGCAACTTTGCGGTGGACTGGGACACCGTGCCCGACAGCGTGTGGGCCAACACCCAGCTGCTGTTTGTGTGCTCGCCCGGCAACCCCACCGGCGCGGTGATGCCGCTGGACGAATGGCGCAAGCTGTTTGAGCTGAGCGACCGCCACGGCTTCATCATTGCCTCGGACGAGTGCTACAGCGAAATTTACTTCCGCGACGAAGCCCCCCTGGGTGGCCTGGAAGCCGCCGCCCAACTCGGCCGCTCCGATTTCAAGAACCTGGTCATGTTCACCAGCCTGTCCAAGCGCAGCAACGTGCCCGGCATGCGCAGTGGCTTTGTGGCGGGTGATGCGGCCCTCATCAAGGCCTTTTTGCTCTACCGCACCTACCACGGCAGCGCCATGAGTCCCGTGGTGCAGGCCGCCAGCGCCGCCGCCTGGAACGACGAGGCCCATGTGGTGGACAACCGCACGCAGTACCGCACCAAGTTTGCCCAGGTCACGCCCGTGCTGGCCAGCGTGCTGGACGTGCGCCTGCCCGACGCGGGTTTTTACCTCTGGGCCGCCGTGCCCGACCGCTGGACCACGCCCAGCTTGAGCGCGGACGAGCACTTCGCCCAGGCTTTGCTGGCTCAATACAATGTGACCGTTCTGCCCGGCAGCTACCTGGCGCGCGAGGCCCAAGGCCTCAACCCCGGGGCCGGACGCATCCGCATGGCCCTGGTGGCCGACACGGACGAGTGCCTGGAAGCGGCCCACCGCCTGGTGGCCTTCGTCAACGGCCAGCCGCGCTGACCCGGCAACCCCTTCTTTTTTTATCCCCGCCTTTGCGAGACACACCATGACCCAAGCCCTGCAAACCCTCATCGACAACGCGTGGGACAACCGCGCCAGCCTGTCCGCCCAGTCCGCCCCCAAAGAGGTGATGGACGCCGTGAACGAGGTGATTGACCAGCTCAACACCGGCAAAATCCGCGTGGCCACCCGCGAGGGTGTGGGCCAGTGGACCGTGCACCAGTGGATCAAAAAGGCCGTGCTGCTGTCTTTCCGCCTGAACGACAACGTGCTGATGCGTGCGGGTGACCTGGGTTTTTACGACAAGGTGCCCACCAAGTTTGCGCACCTGACCGAAGATGAAATGAAGGCCACGGGCGTGCGCGTGGTGCCACCTGCTGTGGCTCGCAAAGGCAGTTACGTGGCCAAGGGCGCCATCCTCATGCCCAGCTACGTGAACATTGGCGCGTATGTGGACGAAGGCACCATGGTGGACACCTGGGCCGCCGTGGGCAGCTGCGCCCAGATTGGCAAAAACGTGCACCTGAGCGGTGGCGTGGGCATTGGCGGCGTGCTGGAGCCCATGCAGGCCAACCCCACCATCATTGAAGACAACTGCTTCATTGGGGCGCGCTCCGAGGTGGTCGAAGGCGTCATCGTCGAAGAAAACTCGGTGCTGTCCATGGGTGTGTACATCGGCCAGAGCACCCCCATTTACGACCGCGAAGCCGACACCATCAGCTACGGCCGTGTGCCTGCGGGTTCGGTGGTGGTCAGTGGCACG
>PNML01000050.1 GCA_013823635.1 Polaromonas sp.
CCCCACCATCGCCGTCATCGACTTTGAGACCACGGGCATGTCGCCCGACCTGGGCGACCGCCCCACCGAGGTGGCCATCGTGCTGAGCGAAGGCGGGCGCGTGGTGGACAGCTTCCAGAGCCTGATGAACCCGGGCCTGTACGTGTCGGCCTTCATCACCCAGCTCACGGGCATCACCAATGCCATGGTGCAGGCCGCGCCACCCGTGGCACAGGTCATGGCCGATGCGGCCCGCTTTGTGGGCAATAGCCCCCTGGTGGCGCACAACGCCTCGTTTGACCGCAAGTTCTGGCAGGCCGAGCTGCGCCGCATTGGCCAGCCCGCCGACCACCCGTTTGCTTGCACGGTGCTGCTGTCGCGCCGCCTGCTGCCCCAGGCACCCAACCACCAGTTGGGCACACTGGCCCGCTACCTGAGCCTGCCCACCACCGGCCGCGCCCACCGCGCCCTGGCCGACGCCGAGGTCACCACCGAACTGCTGCACCACCTGCAAGCGCTGCTGCAGCGCCAGCACGGGTTGGCCGCTGTCGACCACGCGCTGTTGGTGGGCCTGCAAACCTGCACCAGGGCCGCCCTGCCCACATGGCTCAAACGCCGGGCGGCGGTACCGAGTCAGCCCTGAACGGACTCACCCGACACCAGGTAGTGCCCCCCGGCCACGTGGTGGATGGTGCGCAGTTCATCAGCGGCCTGCTCAAAATGCCAGCGCCCCTGGCTGAAGACGCGCTCGTCGGCCCAGGCCGCCGTGACTTCGCCAATGAACAGGTCGTGGGTTTGCTGGTTGTGCGGCTCGGGCACCAGCTGGCACAGCAGCCAGCCCACGCAGCCGGGCACCAGCGGCACATCGGAGCCTGGAGCATGGAACAGGTGTACGCCATGGCGGGCCAGCTTGTCGGGCACGGTGCGGGCGCTGTCGGTGCCCAGCGCGGTGGTCAGCGCGACCATGGCGCGGGTGGGCAGTTGCAGGGCAAACGCACCGCTGGCCTCAATCAGCCCGCGCGTGGCGGTGGCCATATCCAGCACCACCGTCACCTTGGGTGGCGTGAAGTCCAGCACACAGGCCCAGGCCGCCGCCATGACGTTGGCCACCCCGCCGTGCGTGGCCGACACCAGCACCGTGGGGCCGTGGTTCATCAGGCGGTAGGCCTTGTCCAGCGAAACGGGCTGCATGTGAGGCGGGAGGTTTGGCGGATGGTGTGGCGATGTCGTGGGCATGGTGTGGGCTCAGAAAATGTGTGCAAAAATGCCTTGCATCGCTTTATTTTAGAGCGGTTAAAGCTATTTATTTATCACCAACACCCAGCACCTGCCTGGCCCTCAGGGGGCCAGTGGGTCGCACCAGGAGCCGCCATGCAAGCCCGAGACATCCTCCACTTCTGGTTTGAAGAACTCACCCCGGCGCAGCAGTTTGCCAAAGACGCGGCGCTGGACGACCTCATCCGCAGCCGCTTTGGCCACACGCTGGTGGCAGCGGCCCGCTGCGAGCTGTGGGCCTGGCGGACCACGCCCACCGGGCGGCTGGCGGAGATCGTGGTGCTGGACCAGTTTTCGCGCAACGTGTACCGCGACACCCCCGCCGCCTTCGCCCAGGACCCGCTGGCCCTGGCGCTGGCGCAAGAGCTGGTGGCCAGTGGCCACGCCCAGGCCCTGCCCCCCACCCAGCGCGCCTTTGCCTACATGCCCTACATGCACAGCGAGTCGCTGGCCATCCATGACCAGGCGCTGGCCCTGTTTGGCGAGCCGGGGCTGGAAAGCAACCTGGGCTTTGAGCAGCGGCACCGCGCCATCATCGAGCGCTTTGGCCGCTACCCGCACCGCAACGCCGTGCTGGGCCGCACCTCCACACCCGCCGAGCTGGCGTTTCTGCAAGAGCCGGGGTCGTCGTTTTGAAGCGCCGCGACGTGTTGCAGCGGCTGGTGGCCGCCATGGCACTGCCCATGGGGGCGCAGATGGCGGCCGCGCAAACGGCCACGCCGACACCGACCACCCCCTTCCACACCTGGCCCACCGCCATGGCCGTGCCCGGCGGGGTGGCGCGGCTGTCGCTGGGGCCGTCGGCCACGGCACCTTCGGTATTCAGTGGCGACGTGCCGGTGCTGGTGCTGGGCGACGCCATGGAGTGGACGGCGCTGGTGGGCATCCCCCTGTCGGCCACGCCGGGCGAGGCCAGCGTCACGGTGAGCGTCAATGCCACAACGCGCACCCTGCGCTACGCCATCGCCGACAAGCGTTATGCCGAGCAGCGGCTGAAGGTGTCGCCCAAGACCGTGGATTTGTCGCCCGACGACCTGGCCCGCTTTGAGCGCGAACGCGACCACCAGCAGCAAGTCATGGCCACCTTCACCCCGCCGCCGCCCGCCTGGAACACCTCATCCGAAGCGCTGCGCATGCAGGTGCCCACGCCGGGGCGGCGCTCCAGCTCATTCGGGCTGCGGCGGGTGTTCAACGGCCAGGCGCGCAACCCGCACAGCGGCATGGACATTGCCGCGCCCACGGGGACGCCGGTGGTGGCCCCGCTGGCGGGCCGGGTCATTGACACGGGCGACTATTTTTTCAACGGCCACACCGTGTGGCTGGACCACGGTGGCGGGCTGCTGAGCATGGTGTGCCACCTGAGCGCCATTGCCGTGCGGGTGGGCGATGTGGTGGCAGCCGGTCAGCGCGTGGGCGCGGTGGGCGCCACCGGCCGGGTGACCGGGCCGCACCTGCACTGGGGCGTGATGCCCAACCGCACCATGGTGGATCCGGCGCTGTTTTTATAACCAAAACAGCCTCCAGCGCACACCAGCATTGAAAAGTCAGCTACAGACGATTCAAATGCCCAGCGGCTTGCTGCCCTTTTTTTCCACCGGGTTGGCCAGCAGCCAGTTGGCGGGGTAGGCGCGCAAAAACTCCTTGGCCTTCTCGGGGCGGGCGTTCAGCCAGGCGTCGTGAGCGCCTTCGTTCAGGATGGCGGGCATGCGCTTTTCCGCACCGCCGTGCTGGTAGCGGTGCATGAGGGCGTGGCTGTTGGCGTTCACCGTGAGCAGCGTGTAGCTGACGATGACCTGGCCCTCTTTCTCCCAGCGTTCCCACAGGCCGGCCAGGCCCATGGGCTGGCCATCGACACGGGCGATGCGCGTGGGCACGGCCTTGCCGCTGCGCCAGTCGTCCTCAAAAAATGCCATCACGGGCACGATGCAGCGCTGGCCCGCCAGCCAGGCGTGGCGGGTGGTGTTGGAGGTGGTGACGGTTTCCGAGCGCGAGCTCACCAGCTTGGTGGAGCGCAACTTGGCGTCGCTGGCCGACTTCACCCAGGGCGGAACCAGCCCAAACTGCCCACACACCCACTCCCGCTGCACCGGCTCGGCGGTGGGCGAAGCCGGGTCATCGGCCACGGCCAGCGTGGGCACCAGCCGCAAAAACACGCCGGGCTTGCGGGGCCACAGGTCACGGGCCACGTCAAAGGTCGGTGCCTCCAGGTGGAAGGCTTCTGGGTAGCGCGTGGCGGGGTGCACGCTTTCGGTGTGGCTGGACATGGGGCCATGCTATCGCACCGCGGCACCCGCACCGGCGGTGTAAGAACCCGCCCCGGGGGGCGACCCATGGGCATGACGCACCGCCACCCCTCCCAACACAACCCTTCCACCCACCACCGCCAGCCCGCCCAGGCAACGCGCCTTCCCGCTGGGTGGCTGCTGGGCGCGGCACTGGCGGGTGCGGCGCTGTTCGCCGGGCCCGCCGCCGCGCTGGGGCTGAGCGCCCAGCCCGCCGCCCCATCTTGCGAGGTGCCAGAGCAGGCCGTGACCCCCCAACTGCCGCTGCCCCCCGCCGCAGCAGACCGCCTGCCCGACAGCCAGGCGGTGGCGGGCCAGCGCGACGTGGCCTGGGTGTGGCTGGGCTCGCCCACCCAGCGCTACCCCCACGCGGCGCTGGGCTCCGGCGTGCACGCGGGCAGTGTGCACGCACGGGTGCGCGTGGCCGACGGCGCCTGGCACACGGTGTCCCACACCTTGCCCGTCCACCGCGTGCTGGAGGACCGCGTGCCCCGCCTGCACGACCTGGACGGCGACGGGCGCGACGAGTTGCTGCTGATCGAGGCCGATGCCACCCGGGGCGCGGCCCTGGTGGTGTTGGGCGTGCGCACCTCGGCCAACGGCGCGCCCGAGCTGGTGGAGCTGGCGCGTGGGCCCCATGCGGGCAGCAGCTTTCGCTGGCTCAACCCGGTGGGCGTGGCCGACTTTGACGGTGATGGCCGCCTGGACGTGGCCAGCGTGACCACCCCACACATCGGCGGGGTGCTCACCCTGCACCACTTTCGCCCGCCCCACCTGCTGCCCTATGCCCGCCACCTCGATGTGTCCAACCACCGCATGGGCTCGCTGGAGCAGCGCTTGGCCGTGGTGGTGCCGGTGGCGGGCGGTCGCCCCGTCACCGTGCTGCCCGACATGACGCACCGCGCGCTGCAGGCCTTGCGCTGGCAAGCGCCGGGCCAGTGGCAGGCGTTGGACGAGCCGCTGCCCCTGCCCGCACGCGTGGAACGCCTGCTGCCCCTGCCGGATGGGGCCTGCGCCGTGCTGGCCGATGGCCGCCACTGGCGCATCCGGCTGACGCCCTGAGCGCCTGATGCCGCCTGACATCGGGCACCGCCCAGCGCCCGCGCGGCACCGGTTCCACCCGCTTGGTGCGCGGGCTTCAGGCGGCCAAGGCTTCGGCCACCTCGCGCATGGTCGGCCTGGCGGTGGGGTCAGGCCCCGCGCAGGCATCGGCCAAGGGGGCCAGTGCGGCAGCGTAGGCACCGGGTGGCGCGGCGTCCGCCAAGCCCAGCAGTTCCTGCAGCCACAACCCAAAGGCCCGCACCTCCAGCGCCTGCAGTGCGCGGGCCAGCGCCGGGGCGTGGGTGGGCAGCAGGGTGGCGGCGCCAAAGTCGCTCAGCGTGGCCTGCCCGCTGGCCGGGTGCCACAGGATGTTGTGGGCATAAAAGTCGCCGTGCATCACCCCTTGGGCGTGCAAATGGGCCACCGCCCCGGCCATCTGGCGGGCCAGGTGCAGCGCCGTGGGGGCGCTCAGGCGCAGGTCAGGCGCGTACACGTCGCGGGTGCAGCTGTCCAGGCTGGGTGGCCCGGCCAGGTTGATGTGGCTGGACGCCATGAGGGGCAGCAGCAGCCCGGCCAGGCCTTGCGGGTGGTCGGCCAGCTCGGCGCTGGGCGTGCACAGCGCGGGGTGCTGACCGGCAGCGCGGCAGGCGGCCAGCTCGTGCTCGGGCAGGCCGTCGCTGGTGACCGCGCCTTTGAACAGTTTGAGCGCCAGCGGCCCGTCCACCCCCAACGGCGTGGCATGAACCGGGTGGGCGCGGTGAATGTGCCCCGACGCGCCCTCGCCCAGCAGCCCCTCCAGCCGCAGGTGCGCCCATGGCACCCTGGGCAACGGGGCCTCGGGCCTGGTCTGAGGCCAGCCCAGCGGGTTGCCCGACAGCGCCAGCCAGGCCAGGCTGGGCAGCTCGGTCAGCCAGCCGGGGAGTTGCGCCAGGCGGTTGGCCGACAGCCGGATCAGCTCCAGGCGCTGCGCCTGGGCCAGGCTGTCGGGCAGGTGCGTGAGTCGGTTGCCCGACAGCATCAATTTTTGCAGCAATGAACGCTCGCCCAATATGCGCGGAAGCATTGAAATGCCGTTATCGGTCAGCGTGAGCCAGCGCAAGTTGGGCGGCAAGGCGGCTTCGGGCACATGGGTGATGCGGCAGGCCTTGAAGCCCACCATGTGCAGCGAAGGGCAGTCGCCCAGCACCTCGGGCAGGTGGGTGAAGGGGTTGTCCGAGGCAAACACCACCTTCAGGCGGTGCAGGCGCGGCAGGTCGTGGGGCAGCCCGGTCAGGCGGTTGCCGCTGAGGTTGAGCACCTCCAGCGTGTCGGCCAGGGCAAACACCTCGGTCGGCAGCTCGGTCAGCCCGCAAGACAGGTCCAGGCGGCGGATGCCCGCCAGCGCGCCGCTGCGCAGTTGGTCAAGGGTGTGCATGGGCGGCATTGTCTGTGCTGGAAGACTGGGCTGCCGCCGTGGGACGTGCGGATTGGCTATGGTGTGGCCCATGACATCCCCATTGCCCCGGACCGATCTGCCCTTCAGCCCCGCCGCCGAGCGCAACCAGCACGCCATTCTGGACACCCTGCGCCGGGTGCTACCGCCCCAGGGCCACGCGCTGGAGGTGGCGTCTGGCACCGGCCAGCACGCCGCCTGCTTCGCCCACGGCCTGCCCGGCTGGCTGTGGCAACCCACCGACTTCAATGCCGACCTGCTGCCCGCCATCGCCGCCCGGGTGGTCCAGGCGGGGCTGGCCAATGTGCGCCCACCCCTGCGGCTGGACGTGCTGGCCCCGCCCTGGACCGGCGACGGCCCGACCTTTGACGCCATTTTTTGCGCCAACATGCTGCACATTTCGCCCTGGGCCACCTGCGCCGCTCTGATGCAACTGGCGGCCCGCCTGCTGGCACCGGGTGGCCAGCTGGTGGTGTATGGCCCCTTTCTGGAAGACGGCGTGCCCACCTCCCCAGGCAACCTGGCGTTTGACCACAGCCTGCGCACCCAAGACCCCGCCTGGGGCGTGCGCCACCTGGGCGACGTGACCGAGCAGGCGCATCGCGTGGGCCTGCGGCTCACCCAGCGCCACGCCATGCCAGCCAACAACCTGCTGCTGGTGTGGGCGCAGACCGATAATCCGGCCCCATGAATGCGTTGACGTCCCTGTTCCCCCACGGTTGGCAGCACTACCTGCTGGGCGGTCTGCTGATTGGCACCGGCGTGGCGCTGCTGTTTGTGTTCACGGGCCGCGTGGGCGGCATGAGCACGGTGTTCTCCAGCACCTGGTCGTTGGTGGTGCAGCGGCCTTTCTTTCAGCAGCCCCGTTTTGTGGGGTCCCGTGGCTGGCGGCTGGTCTATGCTTTGGGCCTGGTGCTGGGCGCAGCCGTCTGGTGGCTGGGCCTGGCTGGCGGAGCACCACAATCCACCGGCCTGCCCGCGTGGCAGTTGCTGCTGGGGGGCTTTTTCGTGGGCTATGGCGCGCGGCTGGGCAATGGCTGCACCTCGGGCCACGGCATATGCGGGCTGGGCTGGCTGCAACTGCCGTCGCTGATGGCGGTGCTCACCTTCATGGCCACCGCCTTCCTCACGGCCAACGCATTTGCATGGCTGGTGGGAGGTCAGGCGTGAGCCCCGCCCTGGCCAAGGCATTGGTCACCCTGCTGGCGGGTGCTCTGTTCGGGTTCGGGCTGTCGCTGTCCACCATGATCCAACCGCAGGTGGTGCTGGGCTTTCTGAAGCTGCAAGACTGGGGGCTGATGCTGGTCATGGGGGGTGCGGTGGTGGTGGCGCTGCTGGGCTACCAGCTGGCCCCCCGGCTGATGCGCCGCCCGGTGCTGGACGACCACTTTCACCCCCACCCCGCCACCTGGAACCGCGACACCGCCGTGGGTGCGGCGCTGTTCGGCGTGGGCTGGGGGCTGTGCGGCGTGTGCCCCGGCCCCGCCATCGCGGCACTGGGCGCGGGCAACCTGGAACTGCTGTGGGCGCTGGCGGGCATTGGCCTGGGCGCCCTGGTGCAGGGCTGGCGGGCCGACGCCTGAGACTTCGCTGGTCGCCACCCACCCATGACACCCACCCATGACACCCGCCCCTGCCCAGCCCCCCCAACCAGCCACGGCGCGGCAGCGGCTGTACACCATCATTTTTGAGGCCGACACGCGCGCCGGGCGCCTGTTTGACGTGCTGCTGATCGCGGCCATCCTCCTGTCCCTGGCCGTGGTGGTGCTGGACAGCGTGGAGCGCATCGCCCAGCAACACCACACCCTGCTGTGGGGACTGGAATGGGTGTTCACCGCCATCTTCACGCTGGAGTACCTGGCCCGCCTCTGGTGCGCCCCACAACCCTGGGCCTACGCGCGCAGCTTCTTTGGTGTGGTTGATTTGCTGGCCATCCTGCCCACCTACCTGGCCCTGTTGGTGCCGGAGTTGCACGCACTCATCGATGTACGGGTGTTCCGCCTGCTGCGGGTGTTTCGCGTGTTCAAGCTCACGCACTATGTGGCCGAGTACACCCACCTGGGGCGGGCGCTGCGGGCCAGTCGGCGCAAAATTTTGGTGTTTTTGTCGGCGGTGCTGATGGTGGTAATGGTCATTGGCACGCTGATGTACGTGGTGGAAGGCCCTGAGAACGGCTACACCAGCATCCCGGTGGGCGTGTACTGGGCCATCACCACCATCACCACCGTGGGGTTTGGCGACATCACCCCCAAGACCGACCTGGGGCGCCTGCTGGCCTCGCTCATGATGCTCATGGGCTGGGGCGTGTTGGCGGTGCCCACCGGCATCGTCACCGCTGAAATGGTGAGCAGCCAACACCACGGCCACCCCGTCACCACCCGCAGTTGCCCCCAATGCCTGGCAGAGGGTCTGGCACCGGATGATCGCTATTGCAGGCACTGCGGCCATGCCTTGCCAGAATACCGCCGAGACACCGAACCCGCCGCCCACGCGGTGCCATCCCACCCAACAGGCCCCCCATGAAAGCCATCTGGAACAACGTCATCATTGCCGAGAGTCCCACCACGGTGGTGCTGGAAGGCAACCACTATTTCCCCGAAGCCAGCCTGAACCGCGACTACGTCACCTTCAGCAACCACCGCACCACCTGCAAATGGAAAGGGCAGGCCCACTACTACTCGCTGCTGGTCAATGGCGAGCTGAAGGCCAATGCCGCTTGGTACTACCCCGACCCCAAACCCGACGCCGAAGAAATCAAAGGGCATGTGGCCTTCGTCCAGGGGGTGGACATCGAACACTGAGGCGGACACCGCCCTGCGCCCGCCCGTGCGTCAGATGTACCATTCCCCTCCCGAGTGCTGATTCAGCATTGACCAACCCCCATTCCCTCCCGGAGACACCATGGCAAAAGGCGATCAACGCACCGAAAAACTGGCCAAAAAGCCCAAAAAAGACAGCTCTCCGCCCAAACCAGCCGGTGGACTGTCGGATCGACCAGTCCCCCCGACGACGGCAGTGGCCCCCAAAGGCAAAATGAAAAACAAACCGGCCTGACCCCTCTCGACGGTGGTCCGCCAACGGTGACTTTTTGTGGGTACACCGTTGGCAACAGAGCGCCGACAGGCAGCGACAAGGCCAGTGGCCAATCATGGGTATTGCGCCGCGCGCACACTGCATGTTTCCACCACCCCTCCACTGGAGACGTCCATGAAACACCCCCGCTTGTCAGTCTTGGCCGCCACATCCGTTGTGGCACTGTTGTCTGGTTGCGGTGCCATGCATGGCCACCACCACGGTGGCCACCACGGCGGCATGGGCAAAGGTGCGGCCACAGCGCCGGCGCAGATCAGCCTCAGCCAACCGATGCTGAGTTCGGGCTACCAAAAGGTGGCGGCCCCCGACACGGCCAAGGTGTACTTCATCAACCTGAAAAACGGCGACACGGTGAGCAGCCCCGTTCGGGTGCAGTTTGGCCTGAGCGGCATGGGCGTGGCCCCCGCCGGCATTGAAAAAGCTGGCACGGGGCATCACCACCTGCTGGTGGACGTGGCCAACATCGACGCCAACGCCCCGCTGCCCGCCGACAACCACCACCGTCACTTCGGCGCGGGCCAGACCGAAACCACGCTGGAATTACCCCCTGGCCCCCATACCCTGCAACTCCTGCTGGCCGACCAGAACCACATCCCCCACCACCCGGTGGTGCTGAGTGAGCGCATCACCATCACGGTGAAATAGTCAATGTTTTGGTTCACTGCCTGTCGAACCGTGGGTCGTGCTCCTGGGAGTATGGGATGGCTCCCATGGACATGGCACACTTCAGTCCGGTCATTGGCAACGCCACCCAAAACACATGAACTCAGCCCTCTCCCTTGCTTCGCTTGCACTGATTCCCGCACTGTTGACGGCTTGCGCCGCGACAGGGCCGGTTGGTTTGCCCAGTACGCCACCCAGTGGTGCCACCACCATCACGACCAGTGTGCCGGTGCTGCCTTCCGGTGAAACCAAGCAGGCGGCACCAGGGGGAACACTGCCTTATTTCCACAACATCAAACACGGCGACGTCGTATCCAGCCCGGTGCGCGTCCAAATGGGCGTGCTGCGCATGGGCATGCTGCCAGCCATGGCGAATCCAGCCAACATCTGGCACCTCAATCTGTTGGTGAACACGGCCGCTGTGGACGTGAATGTGCCGGTGCCAGCCGACGCCAACCACCTGCGCCTGCCACCCGGGCAGTCCGAGGCGGTGATTCACCTGCAGCCCGGAGCTCACACCCTGCAGTTGCTGCTGAGCGATCAGAACCACCTGCCCCATCACCCAGCGCTGATGAGCGAGCGCATCACCATACTGGTCAAGTGACGGTTGACTCGGCTCAGGCAAGCGCGTCACCCCACCTTTGGAACCCAGCAGCCGCCTGGCGCAAAGTGGTTCGGCCAGCCGTGCTGAAAGCTCCCTGAGGATTCCACCATTCAACAGCGCTGAATGGTGACGTCAAACCACGCAACCGGATCCCAGGGTTGGCGAACATACGCTCAGGGCATGCACCGACGCACCACCCTCCAACTCGCCAGCGCCTTCGGCGCTGCCTTGGCCATGCCCACCTCCATGCACGCCGCCGACCCCACGGCCAGGGAGCAGTCCACGCCCCTCAACCTGAACGCATTGCCCCCATTGCGCCCCAGCCCGCGCCTGCCGGTGTTGTTTCTGGGCCACGGCAGCCCCATGAACGCCATCGAAGACAACCCCTGGCGGCGTGGCTGGCAAGCGCTGGGCCAGCAATTTGGCGAGGGGACGGGTGCGCGATACCCCACGCCGCAGCTCATCCTGTGCATCTCGGCCCACTGGCTCACGCGGGGCTGGCAAGTCACCGGCATGGCCCGGCCCGCCACCATCCACGACTTTGGCGGTTTCCCCAAGGCCTTGTTTGACGTGCAATACCCCGCGCCCGGCTGGCCTGAGGTGGCCGAGGGCCTGAGCCGTGCGCTGCACCGCCCGGCCGTGGAGGTGGACGAACACCAGTGGGGGCTGGACCACGGCGCATGGGCGGTGATTCAGCCCATGTTCCCGGCGGCCAACATCCCAGTCATGCAGCTGAGCATGGACTACAGCCGCCCGCCCGCCGAACACCTGGCCATGGGGCAGCAACTGCGCGCCCTGCGCGAGCAAGGGGTGCTGATCGTGGGCAGCGGCAACATCGTGCACAACCTGCGCGCCATGGTGCGCACCGCGTCCGACCACCAGGCAACGGACTGGGCGCTGGAGTTTGACGCCATCACCGCCCGCCACATCAGCCAGGGCAACCACGCGGAGCTGGCGAACTTTCTGAGCCTGGGCGCGCTGACCAAGGCAGCCCACCCCACGCACGACCACTACCTGCCGCTGCTGCACGCCGCCGGGGCGGTGTACGAGGGCGAAGCGCCGCACTCCTTCAACGAAGGCTTCCAGATGGGGGCCATTTCCATGCGTTCGGTGGCGTGGGGCTGACCCCACACGCCCCCAGCTGATCCCCACCGTTCAACCTAAAACAAGCCCATTTGCCCCCGCAACGCGCCGGGGTCAAATCGGGTCAGGTCCAACGGCTCGCGGTTGCGTTGCAGGCCCAGGCGGTCGCAGGTTTTCACAAAGCGCTGGTGCAGCAGGTCGGCCCAGATGCCCTGGCCCCGCATTCGGGTGGCAAAGTCGGCTTGGTAGTCCTGCCCGCCATGCAGGTCTTGCACCCGCGCCATGACACGGGCGGCCCGCTCGGGGCAGTGCAGCGCCAGCCAATCACGGAACAGCGGGGCCAGCTCCCAGGGCAGGCGCAGCACCTGGTAGAAAGCGCGGCGTGCGCCCGCCGCAAAAGCCGCCTCCAGCACGCGCTCCATGTCGTCGTTGATGAACGGAATCTGCGGCGACACACTCACCCCCACCGGCACGCCCGCCTCGGCCAGGGTTTGAATGGTGCGCAGCCGCCGGTGCGGCGCAGCGGCGCGGGGCTCCAGCACGCGGGCCAGCTGGGCATCCAGCGTGGTGATGGTCACGTACACCGCCGCCAGGCGTTGCGCACCCAGTGGGGCCAGCAGGTCGAGGTCGCGCTCCACACCGCTGCCTTTGGTCACCAAGGCCAGCGGGTGGCGGGCGGTGGCCAGCACCTCCAACACGGCGCGGGTCAGGCGCAGCCCGCGCTCGATGGGTTGGTAGGCATCGGTCACGGTGCCGATGGCCAGCCACTCTGGCCGGTAGTGCGGGCGCAGCAGTTCGTTGCGCAACACCGTGGCAATGTTGCGCTTGGCCACCAGCTGCGTTTCAAAGTCCAGCCCCGGCGACAGGCCCAGGTAGCTGTGCGAGGGGCGGGCGTAGCAGTAAGCACAACCGTGCTCGCAGCCCCGATAGGGGTTGAGCCCCAGGGTGAAGCCAATGTCGGGCGAGTCGTTGCGCGTGAGGGCGCTTTTGGCCTCCTCCCAGCGAACCTGGGTGGCGGGTGGCGTGCTGCCCTCCCCGCGACGCTGGGCTACGTCGGCATCGGCTGTGCCCCAACCGTCGTCAAAGGGCGCCCGCACATCGCGTTCGAAGCGGTGCGGCACGGCGTGTGCCATGCCCCGGCCTTTCAAGGCGTGCGGCGGCAGGTAAAATTCGGGCATGGCAATCACTGGATATAAAAACAGTGATTGTGCCGCAACACTCGTCGAATTCACATTCAGACAACGGGTGTTGACTTGCGTCAACACCCCATCCACTCACCCCAGTAGCCTAGGCCGCCATGAACGCACCTGCCCACACCGACAGCCCCTCTGCCACCGCTTCCACCCCAGCCAACGGCCTGACGTGGGGCCCTCACATGGTCCTGGGCGACGCACGCATGGACGACACCCACGAAGAATTTCTGGCCATGCTCAACGCCCTGCTGGTCACACCCCCGCGTGACCAGTTGCCGCTGTACCGAGACATGCTGGTGCACACCGAGGCGCACTTTGCCCAGGAGGAGCGCTGGATGCTGGCCACCGGCTTCACACCCGACAACTGCCACGCCTCGCACCACGCCACCATCCTGGACACCATGCGTGCGGTGGAAAAACACTACCTGGATGGCGACAACGACATCATCCAGCGCCTGGCCGAAGCGCTGATCGAGTGGCTGCCACAGCATGCCGCCACCATGGACGCCGGGCTGGCCCTGCACCTGAAAGACGTGGGCTTTGACAGCACCACCGAAACGCTGACCGACCCCAGCCGCGTGCGCCCCGCCACCATGAGTGGCTGTGGCAGCGTGAGCTGCAGCTGATCGCCAGCGAAACCACACGGGCGGGCCCATCGCCCGCCATCCACACGGGCGCACAATGTGGCCATGAGGCCCTCATCCCATTCCTTTGCCAGTCGGCGCCGGGCCAAGGACCTGCGCTGGCTGGCCAACACCCTGTGGCTGGTTTTGGGCATTTTTTGCTGGGCCCTGCATGGGGCGGCCCAAGCCACCCCCCGTGTGGTCAAGGTGGGCGTGTACAGCAATGAGCCCAAAATTTTTCTGGGTGCGGATGGCCAGATCAGCGGTATCCTGGGCGACCTGTTGACGCACATCGCCACAGATGAAGACTGGCAACTGCAGCCTGTGCCCTGCGAATGGGAGCAATGCCTGACCGGATTGCAGGCAGGCACCATCGACCTGATGCCAGACGTGGCCTACTCGGAAGACCGCGCCCAACGGTTCAGCTTCCACCAGATTCCGGCGCTGCTGTCATGGTCCGAGCTGTACAAGCGCCCGGGCTGGTCACTGAACTCCCTGCTGGACCTCGAAGGCAAACGGGTGGCGCTCCTGGAAAACTCGATCCAGCTCGACTACCTCAGGAACACACTGAAGGCACTGGGTGTCAGCGCACCGTTGGTGGAAAAAGCCACCTACACACAAACGTTCGAAGCCGTCTCCACCGGGCAAGCTGACGTGGCGGTGGCCAACCGCTTTTTCGGTGACCTGAACGCTACCCGGTTTGGCCTGACAACGACCCCGGTGCTGTTTCAACCCGTGCAGCTCTTTTACGCCACTGGCCGTGGTCAAAACCAGACTCTGCTGGCGGCCATTGATGTGCGCCTGGGCCGGTGGTCCACGCAAACAGATTCGTACTACCAGCAGACCATGAAACGCTGGATGCAGCCTGCCACCCAGACCCGTGTTCCGACGGTCATCTGGTGGGTATTGGCAGGTCTCAGCCTGCTGTTCCTGATGACCGCGGTCACCAGCCTGTGGCTTCGACGGGCAGTGGCCAAGCAGACACGCCACCTGCGGGCATCAGAAGACAAGCTGACCACCATCCTCAACAGCGTGGACGCCTACATCTTCATCAAAGACACCGAACTGCGTTACCAGTACGCCAACCGCAAGGTGTGCGAGCTGTTTGGTCGGCCTCTGGCCGAAGTGGTTGGGCAATCCGATGACGCCTTTTTTGACGTCACCGGCATGGACGCCATGCGTGCCCACGACCGACGTGTGATTGAGCTCGGGGAACGGGTGGAGGATGAAGAAACGCTGTCCACCCACACAGAACACAGCCCACGCACCTACCTGACCATCAAAATTCCGCTGCGCAAGCCCGACGGCACGGTGTACGCACTGTGCGGCATTTCCACCGACATCACGCGCCACAAGCAGGCCGAGCGCACCATTCACCAGTTGGCGTTTTACGACGCGCTCACGGGTCTGCCCAACCGACGTCTACTGCTGGACCGCATGAATCAGACCCTCGCCGCCAACCAGAGGCGCCAGCGCGGGGGCGCCTTGCTGTTCATTGATGTGGACAATTTCAAAGACCTGAACGACACCCTCGGTCATGCGACCGGTGACGAATTCCTTCAGGCACTGGCCCAGCGCCTGAAAGCCTGCACACGGGCACAGGACACCCTGGCACGTCAGGGTGGGGACGAGTTTGTGTTGCTCATCACTGACCTCAGCGCGAAGCCCGATGAAGCCGAGAAGCAGGCCCGTGAGGTGGGACACAAAATATTGTCTGCTGTGGTCCAGCCCTTCAACATGCGTGCTGGCGCGCACCAGGCCAGCGTCAGCATCGGCATCACCTTGTTCAGTGAGGCGGACACCGACAGCGACACCCTGTACCGCCAGGCGGACCTGGCCATGTACCAAGCCAAGGCCGATGGCCGCAACACCATGCGCTTTTTCAACCCGGACATGCAAACCCGGGTCAATTCGCGCACCACGCTGGAAAAAGAACTGCAACACGCCCTGCAAGCGGATGAGTTGGTGCTGTTCTATCAACCCCAGGTCAACGCCCAGGGGGAATGGCTGGCGGTGGAGGCTTTGGTGCGCTGGCAACACCCCATCCGGGGCTTGGTACCCCCCGGCGAGTTCATACCCCTGGCTGAATCCAGTGGCCTGATTCTGCCCCTGGGCCATTGGGTGCTGGAAACCGCCTGCCGGCAACTGGCCGCTTGGGCCCAAGTGCCGGACAAGGCACACCTCACTGTCTCGGTCAACGTCAGCTCCAAGGAATTCCTGCAGATGGGCTACGTGGACAGCGTGCGCAACGCGCTGCACCGCAGCCACGCACCAGCACACCGGTTGAAGTTGGAACTGACCGAAAGCCTGCTGCTGGAGGGCGTGAACCAGGTCATCCACAAAATGGAAGCACTGGAAAAGCTGGGTGTGCAGTTCTCGCTGGACGACTTCGGCACAGGCTATTCATCGCTGAGCCTGCTCAACCGCCTGCCGCTGCACCAGCTCAAAATTGACCAGTCCTTTGTCAGCGGCCTGCCGAGTGACGAGGTCAGCAACAACATTGTCAAAGCCATCGTCACGCTGGGCCGCAGCTTGGGTCTGGAAGTGCTGGCCGAAGGGGTGGAAACCACCGCACAGCGCGATGCGTTGGTGGCCGCCGGCTGTTATTTCTTTCAAGGCTATCTGTTCGGCAAGCCGGCACCGGTAACCGACTGAGCACCTGCCGCACCAGCGCACCACCAAAATTTTTCACACGCCAGCCGGCTGCTTTCACAACCTGGCCCAACGGCCTGAAGCTACCATGCGCCCCAACCAAGGAGACACCCGCATGACCGTGATCACCAACATCGAAGACCTGCGCATCCTGGCGCAAAAGCGCGTGCCGCGCATGTTCTACGACTACGCCGATTCCGGCTCGTGGACCGAGAGCACCTACCGCGCCAACGAGAGCGATTTCCAGAAGATCAAGTTCCGCCAGCGCGTGGCCGTGAACATGGAAAACCGCAGCACCGCCACCACCATGATTGGCCAGAAAGTGGCCATGCCCGTGGCCCTGGCCCCCACCGGCCTGACCGGCATGCAGCACGCCGATGGCGAAATCAAGGCCGCCCGCGCCGCCAGAAAGTTTGGCGTGCCCTTCACCCTGTCCACCATGAGCATTTGCTCGATAGAGGACGTGGCCGAGCACGCGGGCAAGGGGTTCTGGTTTCAGCTCTATGTGATGAAGGACCGCGATTTCATTGAACGCCTGATTGACCGCGCCAAGGCCGCTGGTTGCGGCGCGCTGGTCATCACGCTGGACCTGCAAATTTTGGGACAACGCCACAAAGACCTGAAAAACGGCCTGTCTGCCCCACCCAAGCTGACCATTCCCAACATCATCAACATGATGACCAAGCCCCGCTGGGGCCTGGGCATGCTGGGCACCAAACGCCATGGCTTTGGCAACATCGTTGGCCACGTCAAGGGCGTGGACAACATGGGCTCTCTGAGCGAATGGACGGCCAAGCAGTTTGACCCCGCCCTGAACTGGGACGACGTGGCCTGGATCAAGAAGCGCTGGGGCGGCAAGCTCATTATCAAGGGCATACAGGACAACATCGACGCCAAACTGTCGGTGGACAGCGGGGCCGATGCCCTCATCGTCAGCAACCACGGTGGCCGCCAGCTGGACGGCGCCGAGAGCAGCATCCACGCCCTGCCGCGCGTGGTGGAGGCGGTGGGCAAAGACATCGAGGTGCACATGGATGGCGGCATCCGCAGCGGGCAGGACGTGCTGCGCGCCTGGGCACTGGGCGCCAAGGGTGTGTACATTGGCCGCCCCTTCCTGTACGGCCTGGGCGCGATGGGCGAAGCAGGCGTGACCAAATGCCTGGAAATCATCCACAAGGAGCTGGACCTGACCATGGCCTTCAGCGGCCACACACAGCTGGAAAACGTCACGCGCGACATCCTGCTGCCGGGCACTTTCCCCACAGGGGCGTGACACTTCTCACACCCGACCCACACAGGCCAGCCAACGCGCTGGCCTGTGTCGTTCTGGGGTACGATGATCTGTGCCCAGGCCCGACCGGGACAGGCACGCCAGTGGCAAAACCCACGCTTTTCAGCCCCACTTGATCCCCATCCCTGAGGAAGCCCATGAACCACAAGACGTTCCGATTGGTGACCCGCAGCGACTTCGACGGCCTGGTGTGCGCCGTGCTGCTCAAAGAACTGAACCTGATTGACGACATCAAGTTCGTGCACCCCAAAGACATGCAGGACGGCAAGATCGAGATCACCGACCGCGACATCACCACCAACCTGCCCTATGTGGCCAGCGCCCACCTGGCGTTTGACCACCACGAGTCGGAAACCATCCGCAACACCGGGGAGCGGCCCAACCACATCATCTCGGCCACCGCGCCGTCTGCTGCCCGCGTGGTGTACGAGTACTACGGCGGTGCCCAGGCATTCCCCCACGTCACTGCCGACATGATGGAAGCGGTGGACAAAGCCGACTCGGCCCAGTTCAGCCGGGATGAAATCCTGCACCCGAAAGACTGGGTGTTGCTGAACTACCTGATGGACTCCCGCACCGGGCTGGGTCGCTTTCGCGAGTTCCGCGTCAGCAACTACCAATTGATGATGGACCTCATTGAATACTGCCGCCGCCACGGCATCGAGGACATTCTGCAATTGCCCGATGTGCGAGAGCGCATCGACATCTACAACGCCCATGCCGAGCAGGCAGTGGCGCAACTCAAGCGCTGCAGCCAGGTGCATGGCAACCTGGTGGTGCTGGACCTGCGAAACGAAGAAACCATCTGGGCCACCAACCGCTTCATGATTTATGCGCTGTACCCCCAGTGCAACATCAGCATCCACGTGATGTGGGGGGTGCAAAAGCAAAACACCGTGTTTGCCACGGGCAAATCCATTTTGGACCGCAGCAGCAAAACCGATGTGGGCGCACTGATGCTGAAACACGGCGGCGGCGGGCACAACGCCGCCGGCACCTGTCAGGTCGACAACGACCGCGCCAGCGAAGTGCTGGCCCAGCTCATCCAATCCATCAACGCAGACGGTTGACCGTTGTCCCGCTGCGCCGTCCCCCGGGGCGCAGCGACCACCACATTTCAACGGGGCGATTCACTTTTCAAAGGAAACACCATGGGCATGATGCAGGAATTCAAGGAATTTGCCGTCAAGGGCAACGTCATCGATCTCGCCGTGGGTGTGATCATCGGCGGGGCCTTTGGCAAGATCGTCGGTTCGCTCGTCGAGGACGTGATCATGCCGGTCGTCGGCCGGGTGGTGGGCAGTCTGGACTTTTCCAACCTGTTTGTGGTGCTGGGCAAAGTGCCGGAAGGCACGGTCATGACGCTGGCCGAACTGAAGAAAGCCGGCGTCCCTGTGCTGGCCTATGGCAACTTCATCACCGTGGCGGTCAACTTTCTCATCCTGGCATTCATCATCTTCCTGATGATTCAACAGGTGAACCGCCTCAAGCGCCAAACGCCCGCTGAACCCGAAGCCCCTGCCGCACCAGCCCCCACACCCGAAGACATCACGCTGTTGCGTGAAATCCGCGACAGCCTGAAAAAATAAGTAGCTGACTACTCAATACCAACAAGCGATGGGGCCTGTTTTGATACAAAACAGGCCTTTTTTCATGGGTGTCAGCTGGCCTGCTGGGCCCAGCGGATGGCCGCCAACAGGCTGGCGGGGTCGGCACGGCCGGTGCCCGCCAGGTCAAAGGCGGTGCCGTGGTCGGGGCTGGTGCGCACCAGTGGCAGGCCCAGGGTCACGTTGACCCCCTGCTCCACCCCCAGGTACTTCACGGGAATCAGGCCTTGGTCGTGGTACATGGCCACCACCACATCGAACTCGCCGGTGCGCGCCCGCATGAACACGGTGTCGGGCGCGAACGGGCCGTGCACGTCCACGCCCTCGGCGCGGGCCTGGGCAATGGCCGGGACAATAATGTCCTGCTCCTCGTGCCCGAACAGCCCCCCCTCGCCCGCATGTGGGTTGAGCCCGGCCACCGCCACCTTCAGGCGTGAACCCCTGGCGGCACCGCCACCCAGGCTGTGCTGAACAATGCGCAAGGTTTGCAGCACGTTGTCGGTGGTCACCGCCTCAATGGCCTGGCGCAGCGACACATGGATGCTCACCAGCACGGTTTTGAGTTCGGGGTTGGCCAGCATCATGCGCACCGGCACATCGGCCACGCTGCGCCCCAGGTGCTGCGCGGCCAGCGCCTGCAAGAACTCGGTGTGTCCGGGGTGGCTGATGCCCGCCGCGCTGAAGGCTTCTTTGTGGATGGGGGCCGTCACCAGGGCCGCCGCGTCGCCACGCAATGCCGCGCCTGCGCCCCAGGCAATGCAGTCGGCCGCCGCCCGTCCGGCCACGGCGCTGACCTGACCCCACGCGGGCAGCTGGGGCGCACCCACCGCACCAGCGCCCAGGGGCTGACAGGCCTGGATGACCGGCAGGCAGCGGGGCGGCACCTGGGCCACGTCGGCCAGGCCGTCCAGCACCGCCACGGGCAACAGGCCACCCACACAGTGGGCGGCGCGCTGCATCACGGCCACGTCACCCGCCACCACGCAGCCGGCCAGCCGTTCGGGCTGGTCACGAAACGCCTTGGCGATGATTTCCGGGCCAATGCCCGCCGGATCCCCCATGGAAATGACCACGGGCAAAGGGGCTGCAGCGGTGTTCATGCGGGGTTGTCGACGTCGATGAAGGTGTGGCTGATGCCCAGGACTGCGGCCAGGTGCTCACCCAGCGCCTGCACGCCGTAGCGCTCGGTGGCGTGGTGGCCGCAGGCCAGGTAGCCCACGCCCATTTCGCGGGCCAGGTGGGCCTGGGGCTCCGAAATTTCGCCAGTGATGAACGCATTGGCACCCGCCGCAACGGCAGGCTCGAAGTAGGACTGCGCCCCCCCGGTGCACCAGCCCACGGTGCGCAGCCACATGCTGGGCTCGCCCACGCAGGTGACGGGGCGGCCCAGGCGCTTTTCCGCCAGCGCGGCCAACTCACCCAGCGTGGCGCAACCGCTGGTACCCAAGAATCCCAGGTCTTGTTCGCCAAACCGGCCAAATGCCGATGCCTGGTCTGGCGCCAGGGGTGCTGCGTTGGCGTGAGCCAGCGGCTGCAAGCCCAGCACACGCGCCAATTGGGCGTTGTTGCCCAAGGTGGGGTGGGCGTCCAGCGGCAGGTGGTAGGCCAGCAGGCTGATGTCGTGCTGCAGCAAGGCCTTGAGTCGACGGTGCATCCAGCCCGTGACGCGGCCATCCTGCCCCCGCCAGAACAGACCATGGTGCACCAGCAGGGCATCGGCACCGGCGGCCACCGCCGCTTCGATGAGTGCCAGGCTGGCGGTCACACCCGTGACCACATGGAACACCACGGCCTTGCCCTGCACCTGCAGGCCGTTGGGCCCGTAATCCCGGAACTCACCGGCCCGCAGCGTCTGGTTCAACACCTGTTCCAGCTGGACAAGGGTCAATCCTTGGGCGGGCACTTCGGGCTCAGTGGCTTGGGGAGACAGACCGGGAAGGGAGGAAGGTAAGGCCATGTGTCGGGGGCGGGCAAGCCCAGAATGCCGGTGCCAGCGACCGACGTTCGCCCATTTTGCCAGTTGTCCGCAGCGGTGCACCGCCCCGCGCAGGCCTTCAGCCGTTGGCCTGCGCCAGCAGCCGGCGCAGTGCGGGCAATGCCCGTTGGCCCGCGAGGTAACCCGCCTCGATCAGGTCTTTGCGCTTGTTGAAATCGGCGCTGTCAAAACGGTCGGTGTCCACCTGGATCAGGAAATCGGCCTGCTGTTGCTCCAGGGTGGACAGTGCCCGTCCCATGATCTCAAACGACTGGAGGATGATTTCGTACAAACCCGCACGGGGCGACTTGGACGGGCGGCTGCCCACATCGATGGCGATGACCCAATCGGCCCCCAGGTTGCGCACGGTCTGGATGGGCAATGGGCTGACCAGCCCACCGTCCACCAGCTCACGGCCAGCGTGCTGGTTGGGCACGAACACCCCCGGAATTGAGCAGGACGAGCGAACGGCCGCTCCGGCATCGCCTTGCGCCAGCGCGACGAGTTCACCGCTGGAGAGGTCGGTGCACACCGCCGCGAAACGACGAGACAGGGCCTCGATGGGCTTGTTGTTCAGGTAGCCATTGACCAAGCGCTGCAGCGCGTAGCCAGAGACCATGCCCCGGCGGTTGCCGCTGGCCATGTCCACCACGTCGATGTCGCGCACCGTCAGGGCCAATTCCTGCATGCGCCAGGGGGACATGCCCGCCGCGTACATCACCCCCACCAAGGAGCCGGCACTGGTGCCCGCCACGGCTGACGCCGCGATGCCCGCTTCGTCCAGGGCCTGCAGCACGCCGATGTGGGCAAAGCCCCTGGCCGAGCCGGAACCCAGGGCCAGGCCAATGCGGCGCGGCCCAGCGCCGACGGCCGCCTGGGCAGAGCGCCCCGCCCGCGCGTTGGGCTGAGCGGCCACCTGTCCGGCGGCCAGCGCACCACCCCAGGCCAGCAGTTGGCGGCGGTCGAGGGTCATTGTTTGCCCACCGGCTGCACCTGGCCCTGCTCGATCAGGGTTTTGAGCTGCGCCCATGCCGACGCGAATGCGTTGGCGGGCTCGCCCCGGGTGATGTTTTCCACCGTTTCGTCCAGCACCACCACCTCCACCCGGCGGTTCAGGCGGCGCCCGGCCTCGGTGGCGTTGGAGGCCACAGGGCGGCGCGATGAAAAACCGGCAGCGGACAGCCTTTGGACCGCCACACCGCGCTCAGCCAACGCTTTGGACACCGTTTGTGCCCGCTGCAGCGACAGGGCGGTGTTGATGGCCTCCGTGCCCGTGCTGTCGGCGTGGCCTTCCAGCACCACCGTTTTGTCCGTTTTGGTTGTCAGGAGGTGGGCCACCCGGTCCAGATAGGGATCGGCTGCGGCGTTGTCCAGGCTGGATTTGCCCACTTCGAACAGGACCGAACTGGGCAGGAAAATCTGCACGCCCCGTTCCGACTGCTCAATGGGCAGCACCGGCCCGGTGTAGGCCACCGGCGCGGTCGGTGCAGGCGCGGGCGCTGGGGTGGTCTGGCAGGCTGGCAACACAACGGCTGAGGCCGCGGTCACCAGCCAAACGATGGCTCGGGTGGGAAAAGACATGGTGGGCAATCCAGTGAATTTTGGACACCGCCCATCGTACCCACCTCACCCGCCCAACCGGCACTGCCCCGCGTGAAAAACCGGGCAAATGCCACGGGCATCGGCCAAAAGGCCGCCAGCCCAAACGCTCATTTGCCCGCCTTGGCGGCGTCCTCGTCCATGCGGCGGTTGAAATAGCGGTAGAACCACACGCCCATGCCCAGCGTGAACGAGATCACCCCGATGCTGAACAAACCATAGTCGGTGGAAAAAAGGTCTACAACTGCTTTCATGGTCACTCCTCGGTGTGGGAAACAGTGGCCATTGCACCGTGATTGATCGCCGTGCCAATTGACGGATGTCAACCTCGCGTCAGTCTGGCTTGACCCAGGTCAACAAACCCGCTGTCAGGCAGCCGGTGCAGGTGGTGCCCGACAATCGGGCCATGTCACAGTTTTTTGAAGTTCACCCCGACAACCCGCAGCCCCGATTGATCAAACAGGCCGTGGCCCTGCTGGCCAAGGGCGGTGTGCTGGCCGTGCCCACCGACTCCAGCTACGCGCTGGTGTGCCACCTGGACGACAAGGCCGCCGCCGACCGACTGCGCCGCATCCGCCAGGTGGACGACAAGCACCACCTGACGCTGCTGTGCCGCGACCTGAGCGAACTGGCCAACTACGCCCGGGTGGACAACCGGCAGTACCGCCTGCTCAAGCTGGCCACACCGGGGCCCTACACCTTCATTCTGGAAGCCAGCAAGGAGGTGCCGCGCCGCCTGAGCCACCCGTCGCGCAAGACCATTGGTTTGCGCCTGCCCCAGCACACCACACTGCAGGCGCTGCTGAGTGAACACGGCGCCCCCCTGCTGGCCACCACGCTGATTGCCCCCGGCGAAACCGATGCGCTGAACGACCCGCACGACATCCGCGAGCGCTTTGAGCACGAACTGGCGGCCGTCATCGACGCCGGCGCGTGCACCCTGGAGCCCACCACCGTGATTGACCTGGTGCCCATGGGCGCGGGCGACGACCCCGTGGTGGTGCGCCAGGGCCAGGGGCCATTGGCCCCGCTGGGCCTGGGCTGAGCCCATGCGTCTGGGACAATGGCCCCCATGGACATTGCCAACCTGATTCAGACCGTCGCCATTTACGCCCTGCCGGTGTTGTTTGCCATCACCGTGCACGAGGCGGCGCACGGCTACGCGGCCCTGCACTTTGGCGACCCCACGGCCCACATGCTGGGACGCATCACGCTCAACCCCATCAAACACATCGACCCCGTGGGCACACTGCTCATGCCGCTGGTGCTGTACTTCGCCACGTCGGGGGCCTTTTTGTTCGGCTACGCCAAGCCCGTGCCCGTCAACTTCGGGCGGCTGCGCCACCCCAAGCGCGACATGGTGTGGGTGGCATTGGCCGGTCCGGGCGCCAACCTGGTGCAGGCCATCGGCTGGACCTTGCTGGCCTACCTGCTGGTGGCCTTGGGCAGTGAAGAGCGCTTCTTTCTGGAAATGGCCAGGGCCGGTGTGCTGGTCAACCTGGTGATGTTTGCCTTCAACCTGTTTCCGCTGCCACCACTGGACGGCGGGCGCATCCTGGTGGGGCTGCTGCCCATGCGCCAGGCCATGCTGGTGTCTCGCCTGGAGCCCTACGGTTTTTTCATCGTCATGGCGCTGGTCATCAGCGGCGTGGTGGGCGCGCTGTGGCTGCGCCCGCTGATGGGCTTCACCGCCCACGCCATCGAACTGCTGCTGACCCCGCTGCGCTGGCTGCTGTTTTGATCATCCGTGCGATTTTTATTTGTATAGCAAACTATTGATACAAATAAAGCGATAGATACCTTTTTTATTTGAAATTTGACACCCATGACGACACAGCGCGTTCTCACCGGCATCACCACCTCGGGCACGCCCCACCTGGGCAATTACGTGGGGGCGGTTCGCCCTTCCGTGCAAGCCAGCACCCGGCCCGGTGTGCAGAGCTTTTACTTCCTGGCCGACTACCACGCCCTCATCAAGACCGGTGACCCGAGCCGCGTGCAGCGCTCCACCTTGGAAATTGCGGCCACCTGGCTGGCCGCCGGGCTGGACCCGGCCAAGGTGGTGTTCTACCGCCAGTCCGACATCCCTGAAATTCCCGAG
>PNML01000051.1 GCA_013823635.1 Polaromonas sp.
GACACCCTGCAGCACCTGCGCAATGCCCAGACCATGCTGCTGGAAACCGCCCGCGTGGGGCGCATGGGGGTGGTGGCCTTCCCCAATTTTGCGCACTGGCCCAACCGGCTCAGTGTGTTGCAAGGCCGCATGCCCGTGACCAAGCGACTGCCCTACCAGTGGTACGATACGCCCAACATCCGGGTGGGCACCTATGCCGATTTCGAGGTGCTGGCCAGGCGCAATGGGTTGGTGGTGCACGACGGCTTTGGCTTGCAAGACGGCCACGAGGTTCGCCGCTTGCCCAACCTGCTCGCCAGCACGGCGGTGTTCAGGTTTTCCCGCTGAATACCGGGCCGGTTTTGGCCGATACTGTGCCAAACCCTGTTCGCAGGGGCCGACACAAGGATTCCACATGAACATCCAAAACCTGAAAACCGGACTGCGCATCTCGCTGGGCTTTGGGGTGGTGTGCCTGTTGCTGGTGGCCATGGCTGTGGTTGCCGTGGTCAACCTGCGTCAGAACGGCAGCGCCATGGCCGATTTGCTCAACAAAAAGGCACAGGCACAGCTCGCCGAGGAGTGGGTGTCCCACACCCAGCTCAACATCACACGCGTGCTGGCGGTGGCGAAGTCCCAGGGTCACCCCGCGGTGGACGACTTCTTCAAGCCACAGATGGCCCAGACCACCCAGCGCATCAACGAACTCCAAAAGCAGCTGGAAGCCAGTGTGGTGTCCACGGAGGGCAAGGCCCTGTTGGCCTCGGTGGCGCAGCTGCGCGCCAGCTACATCGATGCCCGCAAGGTGTACTTTGACGTGCTCAAGGCCGGTGACGTGGACAAGGCCAACGGGTTGTTGGCTTCGGCGGTGTTGCCTGCGTCCGAAGCGTACCTGGGCAAGATGCACGAGTTGGCCAAGCTGCAAGATGCGATGGTCGACGCCGAGGTGGGGCTGCTCAAAGACCTTCAGGCCCGTCGCATCCTGTGGCTGGGGGGGCTGGCGGCGGCGGCCTTGCTGATGGCCGTGTGGGTGGCGGTGCTCATCACACGCTCCATCACCCAGCCGGTGCATGAGGCGGTGGCGTTTGCCCAGGGCATTTCGGCGGGCAACCTGGACCAGGCCATGCGCACCGAGCGCACCGACGAACTGGGGCAGTTGTTGCAGGCGTTGGCCGCCATGCAGGCTTCGCTGGTGAAGGTGGTGGCCGCCGTGCAGCAGTCAGCGGGCAGCATCGAGTCGGCCAGCGCCGAGGTGGCGGCGGGCAACCAGGACCTGTCCAGCCGCACCGAGAGTGCCGCCAGCAGCCTGGAGGAAACGGCCAGCAGCATGGAGCAGATCACCGCCACCGTGCAGCAAAGTGCCGATGCCGCCCGCCAGGCCAACCAGCTGGCCAGCACCGCCGCCGAAGTGGCGGTGCTTGGGGGCGAGGTGGTGGGGCAGGTGGTGTCCACCATGGACGACATCACCCAGAGCAGCAAAAAAATCGCGGACATCATTGGGGTGATCGACGGCATTGCCTTCCAGACCAACATCCTGGCGCTGAATGCGGCGGTGGAGGCCGCCAGGGCGGGTGAACAGGGGCGCGGGTTTGCCGTGGTGGCGGGCGAGGTGCGCAACCTGGCGCAGCGCAGTGCGCAGGCCGCCAAGGAAATCAAGGAACTGATCGGCGCCAGCGTGGACAAGGTGCAAAGCGGCAGCGACCTGGTGCGCTCTGCCGGTGAAACCATGGGTGACATCGTGGCCAGCGTTCAGCGCGTGACCGACATCATTGGCGAAATCACCGCGGCTTCCGGCGAGCAAAGCAATGGCATTGCGCAGATCAACGTGGCCGTGACCCAGCTCGATCAGATGACCCAGCAAAACGCCGCCCTGGTTGAGCAGAGTGCTGCGGCGGCGCAAAGCATGCGCGACCAGGCCCAGCACCTGACGTCGGTGGTCAGCGTGTTCAGGCTGGGTGCCCAGGCGGGCGGTGGGGTGGGCGTGCCAAGGGCCAGGCCGGCCGGCACCCGATCAAGCGGTGCGGCGCCCGCTGCCCGGCCAGCGCTGTCCCCCCCCAAACCTCACCCGCAGGCGGCCAAGGCAGCATTGGGACGCAATGCTTCTAAAAGCATATCAAACAATTCAGATAAAACAAGCGCTTCTGGCGATTTGGGAGCTAAAAAGTCGTCGACCACTGCTGCCGCAGGCCCATTGAAGCGGCCAGCGCCTTCCGGTGGTGTATCGAGCGCCGCCACGCCAGGTCACACTGCCACAGCCAGCCAAAAGGTGAGCAAACCCTCGGCGGGCGACGAAGGTGAGTGGGAGAGCTTTTGAGTTAAAACACCGTCTTGGGGCCCCGGCGTGGGGCCCAGACATCAACACCTTGCAAGGACGTGGGCATGAACACAGCACAGGCAAATGCGGCTTCGCCGGGCAAAGGCGGAATGGGGGCGATCTCTGCCACCTCCGTGAAACAAATGATGGGCGCCAACCCCGCTCAGGCGAAAGACAAAGGCAAACCCACCGGGCCCACGAAAGAGTTTCTGACCTTTCAGTTGGGGGCCGAGGAATACGGCATCGACATCCTGCGGGTGCAGGAAATCCGCTCCTACGAAGATCCCACCCGCATCGCCAACTCACCCGCCTTCATCAAAGGGGTGGTCAACCTGCGGGGTGTGATTGTTCCGGTGGTGGATTTGCGCATCAAACTCGGCTGTGACAGGGTGGAGTACAACAACTTCACGGTGGTCATCGTGCTCAACGTCAAGGGCCGCATCGTGGGGGCCGTGGTTGATTCGGTGTCCGATGTGTTGGAGCTGCCGCTGTCCGACCTGAAGCCGTCTCCCGAAATGAACAGCCACGCCGCTGACAACGCCTACGTGACCGGCATTGCCAGCGTGGGTGAACGCATGCTGATCATGATGGACATCGAGGCACTGATGTCCAGCCCCGACATGGGGCTGATGGAAAACCCGGGCTGAGCCCGCGCCGACTTCCGCCTGGGTGACGGATGCGTCACCCGAGTATTGCGCCGCGGTGCTGCCCTGCGCCACCGTGCCGACCCACCGTTACCCGAGGGCCTCTGACATGGGTTACCTGCTGTCCATCATGCGTTTGTTCTCCATCCGGTTGCGGACGGTGTCCGCCATCGGCGTGGTGTTGCTGCTGCTGGGGGTGGTGGGGGCCTCGGGCCTGTGGGGCATGTCCAAACTGGAGTCGCTCAGCGAGCGCTTCACCCGGCAGTCGTTTGCCGCGAGCATGGCCATGGCCGATCTGCGGGTGGCGCTGGCCGACCTGATGATCCATGAGAAGGCCATGATCATCCAGTATGAAAAGCCCACCGAAATCGCGGCGCTGGAGGGCAAGTGGTACGTTGCTGCCAGCCAGGTGGACAAGCGCATGACGGCCATCCTGGCGGCGGCACCCGACAACGCGTCGGCCCGCGAACTCCAGGCCAGCGTGAAGGCCTATGTCCAGGCGGCGGAATCCGTCATTGGCCAGTTGAAGACCGGTGCGTTCGACACGGCCACGGTGGCCAATCTGCGCCTGGTCAAGGCCCACCAGCACATGGACCAGGCCCAGGCCATGGCCACCAAGCTGACGCAGATGGTGGCTGCCGAGGCCGAGGCCGTGCGGGCCGAACAACTGGCTGCGTCGCAGCAATCTTTGTGGCTGTTCGGCGCGGCGGTGGCGGTGGCCATGCTGGTGGTGGTGCCCACCACCCTGGCCAACATGCAGAGCATCTGCCACCCCATCGTGCAGGCGCAGCGGTTTGCGCAGGCCATTGCCGGGGGTGACCTCACTGGACGGGTCAACACCGCTGGTCAAGACGAAGTTGCCACCCTGTTGCAGGCCCAGACGGACATGCAAACCGCCATTGCCCGCATCGTGCGCAACATGCATGAGGTGGCCGAGTCCATGCGCCGTGCCAGCGCTGAGATTGCCAGCGGCAACCACGACCTGTCGGCGCGCACCGAGCACGCGGCCAGCAGCCTGGAGGAGACCGCTTCCAGTCTGCACGAGCTGACGGGCATGGTGCGCCAAACGGCCGACGCGGCCGCTCGCGCCAGCGGCAGCGCCCAGTCCAACGCGCTGGCGGCGCAGCAGGGGGGTGACGCGATGGCGCAGGTGGTGGTCACCATGGAGGCCATTGCCGACAGCAGCCAGAAGATCAACGACATCATCGGGGTGATCGACGGCATTGCCTTTCAAACCAACATTCTGGCCCTGAACGCCGCCGTGGAAGCCGCCAGGGCGGGTGAGGCAGGCCGGGGCTTTGCGGTGGTGGCCAGCGAGGTGCGCAACCTGGCCCAGCGCAGCGCCGAGGCGGCACGGGAAATCAAGACCCTGATCACCCAGAGCGTGGAGAAGGTGCAGGCGGGTACCCAACAGGTGCAGCAGGCTGGACACACCATGAACGGCGTGGTGGCCAATGCCCGTGAGGTGTCTGTTCTCATCGGCGAAATCACCCGCTCTGCCACTGAGCAGTCACAGGGCATCGAAGTCATCAACGCGTCGGTGTCCGAACTCGACACCATGACCCAGCAAAACGCGGCGCTGGTGGTGCAGTCCACCGCAGCGGTCAGCGGGCTGCGGGAACAGGCAGAGCGGCTGGCGCAGGCCGTGTCGGTGTTTCGGTTGACAGCCTGACGTCACAGACGGCGGAGCCTCCATGTGACCCCCTTTCCATTGTTTTGAAGAATTCCTGCCATGTCTGCCACACCCGCACCGCACATCACCCCCACGTCGACTTCCACCGATGGCTGGACGCCCGGTTGGGGCCTGGCCCCCAAGCTGCTGATGGTGGTGGCGGTGGCCTGTTCGCTCATTTTTGTGGGGCTGGGTGTGTTCTCGGTGGTGCTGTACCAGCAGGAGCGGGCTTCGGGGCTGGCCGCCATGGCGCAGCGCAGCCAGGGCCTGGTGGCCAGCCTCCAGCAGGTGGATGAGGCGGGACGCCGTGGGGCGGAACAGTCGTTCGGCATCCTGCGCGACCGAATGCCCACCATCATGTTCAAGCTGGTGGACGTGGACGGCAAGCCCCAGTTGCAGCACGCGAGCTACCCGGTGGAGGCCAACTTTGATGCGGTCGACGCCTTTGCCGGTCTCACGGGCGGTGTGGCCACGGTGTTCCAGCGTGAGGGGGACGAATTCAGGCGCATCAGCACCAGCCTGAAAAAACAAAGCGGCGAGCGTGCCGTGGACACCCTGCTGGACCGCAAGCACCCTGCCTACCCGCTGATGCTGGAGGGCAAGACCTACCTGGGGCGCGCCGTGCTGTTCGGCAAAAGCTACATGACGCGCTATGAGCCCATCGTGGACGACGGCAAGGTCATCGGCATCCTGTTCATTGGGTTGGACATGGGGCAGCAGATGGAGACGATCAAAAAGGCCTTCCAGCTGGCCAGCACGCCCACCGCGCTCAGCCTGGCGGTGGACGTGACCGACAGCGCCACACTGGGACAACTGGAGGCCAGCGACAAAACCGGCAAGCTCGATGCCACCGACCCGCTGCTGCAAGCCTTGCGCAGCGCCGTCAAGGGCGGCGAGCAGTCTGGCGTGATCAGCCACCTGGGCCTGGACAGCCAACTGCCGGGTAGCGGCACCACCCACATTGCCTGGACACATTTCGCGCCTTGGGGCTGGGTGGTGATACAGGCCGAACGCGACAGCGACACCATTGCCCCCACCCGCCATGTGCTGATGTTGCTGTGGGGCATGGTGGCCGGCGGTGCGGTGCTGGCCGCCATCGGGGTGCTGGTGGCCATCCGCCGCATGGTGCTGTTTCCGCTGCGCGGCGTGCTGGCCGATGTGGAGCTGCTGCGCAACAACAACTATTCGCAACCGCTGGTGCCGCCCAGCCGGGACGAGCTGGGGCACTTCATCGCCTCGTTGGAGCAGATGCGCCGCCAGCTCAGCGCCAACATGCGGCAGATGGAGCAGTCTGCCCGGGACATCGATGTGGTCGCTTCCGAGGTGGCCCAGGGCAACATGGAGCTGGGTGCCCGCACCGAAACGGCGGCCAGCAACCTCCAGCAGACCGCGCACCGCATGACCCACCTCACCGACACCGTGCGCCAGAGCGCCGATGCCGCCCGCCAGGCCAACCAGCTGGCCAGCACCGCGGCCGAAGTGGCTGCCAAGGGTGGGGAGGTGGTGCACCAGGTGGTGGCCACCATGGACGACATCACCCAGAGCAGCAAGAAGATTGCCGACATCATCGGGGTGATCGACAGCATCGCCTTCCAGACCAACATCCTCGCGCTGAACGCCGCCGTGGAAGCGGCCAGGGCGGGTGAGGCGGGTCGGGGCTTTGCGGTGGTGGCCAGTGAAGTCAGGCAGCTGGCCCAGCGCAGCGCCGGTGCGGCCAAGGAAATCAAGGAGCTGATCAACGCCAGTGTGGGCAAGGTCCAGAGCGGCAGCCAGCTGGTGCAGAACGCGGGCAACACCATGGGCGAAATCGTGGCCAGTGTGCAGCGCGTCACCGATGTGATCGGTGAAATCACCGCCGCCTCGGGTGAACAGAGCGAGGGCATTGCCCAGGTCAACACCGCCGTGGGGCAGCTGGACCACATGACACAGCAGAACGCCGCCCTGGTCGAGCAGGCTGCGGCCGCCGCCGACAGCCTCACGCACCAGACCATGCGCCTGCAGCAGGCGCTGGCGGTGTATGTCACGGGCAACGACGGCGTGCCCGACAGCGCCATCGTCAAACGCCAGGCACCTCAGGTGCGCCAGGCCAGGCTGGCGGGGGGCCAAACCGCAGCAACGGCCAAGGCGAGTGGCCCCGCGTCTTTGCCGCCACCGCGCCGCCACCCCGATGCCGATGCACCCAGGTTGGCCAAGCCAGTCACAAAAACAGTAGCTGAAAAGCCAATGAGTAAAAGCGCTGTAGCCCAAAAAGCATCAAAATTGCCGCCGCCGGCACCCGTGGCACGCCCAGCGGCACGCGCCGCCGCTGCTGCCCCCCGGCCTGCGACCAAAGCCAGCGCAGCCGCCGAGGGCGACTGGGAAACCTTCTGACCCCCTTCGCCAGCCCGTCGCCCCGGTCGGCGGGCGGGGGAGGCCGCGTCAGAGCGGGTGGCTCACCAGCCGGAAATCAGCGTCTTCGGCGTAGGGCTTGATGGTGTAGCCCAGGCTTTTCATCAGCCGCAACATGCCGGGGTTGTTGACCAGCACCAAGCCCTCGATCTCGACCAGTCCTTTTTCGCGCGCCACCTCCATGATGCTGAGCATCAGGCGAGACCCCAGGCCCTTGCCGCCAAAATCGTCCGCCACCGCCAGGGCGAACTCGCAGGTGGTGCCGTCCACGTTGGTCACGTAGCGCGACACGCCCACGATGCGTTCGGTGATGCTCACGCTGCCGTCATCCTGCGGTTCGCGCGTCTGGTGCACGGCCACCAGGGCCATCTCGCGGTCGTAGTCGATCAGGGTGAACCGCGACAGCATGCCGGGCGGCAGTTCGGTGAGCGACGACACGAACCGGAAATACCGGCTCTCGGGCGACATGCCCTTGACCAGCGCCTGCAGCATCTGCGCATCGTCGGGCCGGATCGGCCGGATGGTGTACTGGCCACCACCCCGCAGGGGCCACACCTGTTCGTGGTGCGCCGGGTAAGGCAGGATGGCCAGGTGGCTGTAGTCGCGGGCCGAGTGGGGGGCCTGGTCGATCACGATGCGGGCGTCCACCGCCACCGCGCCGTGCTCGTCCACGATGATGGGGTTGATGTCCATCTCGCGCAGCTGGGGCAGCTCGCACACCATTTCGGACACGCGCAGCAAAATCTGCTCGATGGCGTTGATGTTGGCCGCGCTGGCCCCGCGCCATTCGCCCAGGGTTTCGGCCACCCGGGCGCGCTCGATCAGGCTGCGCGCCAGGAACTGGTTGAGCGGCGGCAAGGCCATGGCCCGGTCGTTGATCAGCTCAATCATGGTGCCGCCCGCGCCAAAGGCAATCACCGGACCAAAGGGGTCGTCGGTCACCAGCCCCACGTAGATTTCGCGCCCTCGGCGCGTGGGCGCCATTTTCTGGATGGTCACGCCATTGATGTGGGCGTCGGGACGCAGCCGTGCCACCGACTGCATCATGTCGTTGAAGGTGTCGCGCACCGCGGTGGCGTTGGCGAGGTTCAGGGCCACACCGTCGACGTCGGACTTGTGGCTGATGTCAGGCGAGTCGATCTTGAGCGCCACCGGGTACCCCAGCTGGGTGGCGATCATCATGGCCTCGTTGGCGTTGCGCGCCAGGATGGTTTGCGTGACCGGGATGTGGAATGCCGCCAGCAAGGCCTTGCTTTCCATCTCGGTCAGCACCTTGCGGCGCTCGGCCAGCACGCTTTCGATCAGCAGGCGGGCACCCTCCACGTCCGGCTGGGCCAGGTGCGACAACGGCGGCGGCGTCTGTTGCAACAGCAACTGGTTTTGGTAGAAGGTGGCGATGTTGCTGAAAGCGCCCACCGCCGCTTCCGGTGTGCGGAAATTGGGGATGTTGGCCTGGCTGAGCACCTGGCGGGCGCTGCCCACCGCCGTGTCGCCCATCCAGCAGGCCAGCAGGGGCTTGCGCAGCTTGGGTTTCAGGGTGGCCAAGGCCTCCGCCACAGCCATGGTGTCCGTGCCATGCTTGGGGGAGTGGATGGCCAGCAGGCCGTCCACGCCCGAGTCCTTGGCGGCCGCTTCCAGGGCGCGGGTGTAGCAATCGGGGTGGGCGTCTTCCCCCAGGTCAATGAGGTCCACCAGGCTGGCCAGCGGCGAGATGTGGGGCCTGAGCTCCTCTGCAACGGCAGGCGAGAGCTTGCCCAAGGTGAGACCCAGCTCCGAAATCCAGTCGGCGGCCAACACACCTGGTCCACCGCCATTGGTGACGATGGCCAGCCGTTTGCCCACCGGGCGGTAGCGCGAGGCCAGGCATTTGGCGGCAGAGAACAGCTCCACAAACGAGCGCACCCGCACCGCACCCGCTCGGCGCAGGGCGGCGGCAAACACGTCGTCGCTGCCCACCTTGGCGCCGCTGTGTGTCAGGGCGGCGGCGTTGCCAGCCGGTTTGCGCCCGGCCTTGAGCACCACCACGGGCTTGGCGTTGGCGGCGGCGCGCAGGGCACTCATGAAGCGGCGTGCGTTGCCAATGCCTTCCATGTACACCACGATGCTCTGGGTCTGTGCATCGGCGGCCAGGAAGTCGAGCACATCGGCCAGGTCCACCACGGTGTTGGGTCCCAGAGAGACCACAGCGGAAAAGCCCACGCTGTTGCTGCGCGCCCAGTCCAGGATGGACGCGGTGAGCGCCCCCGACTGGCTGACCAGCGCCAGCGGCCCTTTGGCCGCCAGGGGCCCGGCCAGGCTGGCGTTGAGCCCGGTCATCGGTCGTTGCAGCCCCAGACAGTTGGGGCCCAGCAAATGCATGCCGGCGCGCCGGGCGATGCGTTTGAGCTCGGCCGACAGGTCGGCCCCCATGCCGGTGGACAGCACCAGGGCGGCCTTGCATTTCATGCGCCCGGCCACCTCCAGTGCCGCGCTCACCTCGTCGTGGGGCAGGGCGATGATGGCCAGGTCGGCCCTTGCCAGCGCCAAATCGGCCAGCGTTCCGCTGGTGTGGATGTCCACAAAATGCAACTCACCGCTGAAGCGCTGGGCGGTCAGGTTGTCGTGCAGTGCCCTGGCCTGGGCGAAGGCGTTCTCGGCCTCGGCCAGGTTGCCGGCAAACACCAGCACGGACTGGGGTGAAAAGAGGGGCGTGAGGTAGTGCTTGTCCATGGGGGGTGGGGGTGGGTGGGCCTTCAGTGTGGGGCCGAAAAATGACAGGTCCTGTCAAACAACTGTCAGGGGCTCAGTCGGCACCGATCAGCACCTTGACGTGGGCGGCGACGCTGCGCGCCAGGGGACTCATGACATAGCCCCCTTCCAGGCAGGACACCACCCGACCCTGGCTGTGCGCCTGGGCGACGGCCATGATCTGTTGGGTCACCCAGGCGTAATCGGCCTCCACGAACCCGAGGTTGCCCATGTCGTCTTCGCGGTGGGCGTCAAAACCCGCTGAAATAAAAATCATCTGCGGCCGAAAGGCGTTGAGGGCGGGCAGCCAGTGGTCGTTCACGGCATCGCGCAGTTTGTCGCCCCCTGATCGGCTGGGCAGACCGATGTTGATCATGTTGGGGCCATAAGAGTCCTCGCCGGTGAACGGGTACAGGCCGGTTTCGTAAATGGAGCACATCAGCACCCGGTCGTCGCCTTTGAAGATGCTCTCGCTGCCGTTGCCGTGGTGCACATCGAAGTCGATGATGGCCACCCGTTCCAGGCCGTGCACATTGAGCGCGTGCCGGGCACCCACGGCCACGTTGTTGAAAAAGCAAAACCCCATGGCGGCCGCATACTCGGCATGGTGGCCGGGCGGGCGCACACAGCAAAAGGCGGTGGGCACGTCGCCGTTGACCACCAGGTCGGTGGCCAGCACGGCGGCCCCGGCGGCGCGCCTGGCGGCTGCCAGGGTGTGGGGGTTCATGTTGGTGTCCGGATCCACATGCACGTAGCCTTCGGTGGGTGACGCGGCGAACATTTCCTTCACGTGCAGCATGGAATGAGCCTGACCCAGTTGCTCCTCGGTGGCCAGTGGGGCGTCGTGCGGGAGCATGTAGTCCAGCAGGCCTTTGACCAGCAGGTGGTCTTGTATGGCGGCCAGGCGCTCGGGGCATTCGGGGTGGTGCGGACCCATTTCGTGGCGGGCGCAGTCGGCGTGGGTGATGAAGGCGCTGAGCAAAGGTGTCTCCCAATGGTTGGTCGGTCTCCGATGCCCCATTGTCAACCCCTTGAGCCCTGGTGTCTTGATCTGTCGCAATTCAGCGGTGCCTCGCCCGCGTGGGGTCAGTCGCTGCAGCACTGGTTCAAAGTGGTGCGCTTGACTTAGTATTGGGTTTTGCCGACAGCGATCCCCCCATACCCATCCTCAATGAAACCTGACGCCAGCGCGTTTGATGCTTCTGCTTTGCCGTTTCGGGGTGGGGACGAAGCCGTGCATGGGCAGCCGCTTCACATTCCGCTGGGGGACGCGGCACTGCTGCAAACGCTGCTGGCGTTGTCCAACGACCTGTACTGGGAAACCGATGCCGAGCACCGGTTGACGGTGTTGCGCGGCCAGGCCTCGGCCAACGACCTGCTGGGCTGTGGGGTGGGCCAGCCCCCTTGGGAAGTGTTCACCCCCAACCTGGCCCACACCGATTGGGGTGCGGTGCGGGAGTGCATGGCATCGGGGCAGCCGCTGCGCGATGTGGAGGTGGCGCGTTTGCAGCCTGATGGCAGTGTGCAGTGGTTTCTCATCAACGGCTGCCCACGCGTCCACACGCCCTCAAGCCCGGGAGGCTATTGTGGTGTGGGCCGGGACATATCCGCGCTGCGCCGCTCCCAGCAGTCCTTCGCCCAGCAGCAAGCCCTGACGCGGGAACTGGTGCAGCGGGTGCCCGGGCTGGTGTTTCAGCTGCGGCGCAGCCCCAGCGGCTGGTTCAGCTTCCCGTTCGCCAGCGCCGCGTTGGTGGACATGTTCCAGGTCCGGCTGGAAGAGGCACAGGTGGATGCCGGTGGCGTGTTTCGGCGGGTGCTGCCGGTGGACTACGTCCGTTGCCGGGCCAGTCTGGAACATTCGGCCAACACGGTCACCCCCTGGGTGCAGAACTACCGCGTGCAACTCCCCGGTGAGCAGCCCCGTTGGCACGAGGCCAACGCCGTGCCCTACCGGGAGGCCGATGGCAGCATCGTCTGGTATGGGTTCGCCAGTGACGTCACCGAGCGTGTGGAGACCGAGGCCCAGTTGCAACGGGCCCATGACCAGATGCGCGCCCGCACCAACCTCATGGACGTGACGCTGGGCAGCCTCAGCCAGGGTGTCATGATGATTTCGGCCAGCCACCGGGTGACCTACTACAACCAGCCCCTGGTGGAGCTGCTGCAGTTGCCCGACAGCCTGCTGGCGCGCCAGCCCCAGCTGGCGGAGCTGGTGGAGTGGCAGCTGGTCAACCACCGCTTGCCGCCAGACATCCGACCCGATCAGGTGCGCCTGTTGGCGCAGCTGGACGCGCTGGGAGAGGCCACCTGCCCCGTGCAGTATGTGCGCAAAACAGTCGATGGTCGTACCTTGGAGGTCAAAACCCAGCAACTGGACAGCGGTGGCTGGGTGCGCACCTTTGCCGATGTGACCAATTATGTGGACGCCCAGGACGCGCTGCAGCGCAGCGAACTGCACCTGCGCGCCCTGTTCGATGCGATCCCCGACCGCGTCTGGCTCAAGGACACCGCGGGGGCCTTCATCATGTGCAACCCGCCAGCGGCGTCGGCCTTTGGCCTGTCTGCCCATGAGCTGACGGGGCACACCGAATGGGAGGTGAGCCCTTCACCCCACACGCAGCCCGGCCACCTGGACACCGACATCCGCGCCCTGCGCAGCCACGCCCCGGTGATGTACGAGCAGGCCATGCCCCTGGTGCCGGGCGGCTCGGATGAAGGGGTGTTTGAAGTGGTCAAGCGCGCGGTGTTTGACCAGCACGGCGACCCCATTGGGGTGTTGGGCATGGCCCGCGATGTGACCGAACGCAAGCGCGCCGAGGCACAGATCGAGCGGCTGGCGTTCTACGACCCCCTCACCGGTCTGTGCAACCGCCGCCTGTTCCATGAGCGGCTGACGCAGGCCATGGCCACCAGTGCGCGCAACCAGCAGTGGGGCGCGGTGTGCTTCATCGATCTGGACAACTTCAAAGACCTCAACGACACCCAGGGGCATGACCAGGGGGATTTGCTGCTGCAGCAGGTGGGTCGCCGTTTGCAGGAAGCTGTGCGGGAACAGGACACCGTGGGGCGCCTGGGGGGCGATGAATTCGTGGTGCTGCTGGAAGCCATGGGCCCCGACGAAGACCTGGCGGCTTTGTACGCCAACACCGTGGGCCAGAAACTGCTGCAAGCGCTGACTGCGCCTTATGACCTGCGCAGCGGGCCCCAGCACAACACGCCCAGCATTGGCATCACCCTGTTCCGGGACCACGAGGAGCGTGTCGAAGACATCCTCAAGCGGGCCGACCTGGCCATGTACCAGTCCAAATCGGCGGGCCGCAACACCGTGCGCTTTTTTGACCCGCACATGCAGGACGTGGTGGTGCGCCGCTCCGAGCTGGAGCGTGACCTGCGAGACGCCCTCACTGGCCATGAGTTGCAGCTGTACTACCAGCCCGTGGTGGACGTGGCTGGGCAGACCCAGGGCTTTGAAGCGCTGCTGCGCTGGCGTCACCCCGTCAGGGGCATGGTGTCACCCGCCGAATTCATTCCCGTGGCCGAGCAGACCAGTCTCATCCTGCCGATTGGCCAATGGGTCTTGCGCGCCGCGTGCGAGCGCCTGGCCGCCTGGGCCAAAGAGGCGAGCACGGCGCACTGGTCGTTGGCCGTCAACCTGAGTGCACGCCAGTTGCGTCAGGCAGACTTTGTCCCCAGTGTCGAGTCCATTTTGCGCGAGACCGGGGCGCCGCCCGGGCAGCTGAAACTGGAGTTGACCGAAAGCCTGCTGCTGCACGATGTGGAAGACACCATCGCCAAAATGACCCTGTTGGCCCGTCAAGGCATTCGCTTCTCACTGGACGACTTCGGCACCGGTTATTCGTCGCTCAGCTACCTCAAGCGGTTGCCGCTGTCGGTGCTGAAAATTGACCAGTCGTTTGTGCGCGACCTGCTGACCGACCCCAACGACGCCGCCATTGCCCGCACCATCCTGCAGCTGGCCCAGAGCCTGGAACTGGACGTGGTGGCCGAGGGGGTGGAAACCGAGGGCCAGAAGCAGTTGCTGGAAATCATGGGTTGCCGCGCTTTCCAGGGCTATTTGTTCGGGCGACCCATGCCCATGTGAAGGAGATCCCCTTGAACGACCGTTTGCACCCCACCGCCACCGCTCCGTTGTTGGACCCCTTGGCCCTGGCCGAACACACGCAGGCCAGCTGGCGCGAGCGCATCGTGCCCGCGCTGCGCGACTACATCGCCGTGCCCGCCAAATCCCCCATGTTCGCACCCGATTGGGCCAGCCAGGGGCACCTGACCCGGGTGCTGCAATCCGCCGCTGACTGGGTGCTGGCCCAGAAGGTGCCGGGTTTGAAGCTTGAAATATTGCAGCTGAAAAACCACACGGGACAAGCGCGAACGCCTGTTTTGTTCTTCGAATTGCCCGCCAGCAACGGCGCAGGCCCTGCGCCCGAACACACCAGCGGCCAGACCGTGCTGATGTACGGTCACCTGGACAAGCAGCCCGAGTTCGACGGCTGGCGCAGCGACCTCGGGCCGTGGACGCCGGTCATCGACGACGGCAAGCTGTATGGCCGTGGCGGGGCCGATGATGGCTACGCGGTGTACGCCGCCATCGCCAGCATCCAGGCCTTGCAGGCGCAGGGGGCGGCACACCCGCGCATCGTGGGCCTGATCGAAACCTGCGAGGAAAGTGGCTCTTACGACCTGCTGCCCTACATCGACGCCCTGCGCACGCCGGGTGCCAACCGCCTGGGCGACGTGGGCCTGGTCATCTGCCTGGACAGCGGTGCGGGCAACTACGACCAGCTGTGGCTGACCACCAGCCTGCGCGGCATGGCCAGCGGCGTGCTGAAGGTGCAGGTGCTGACCGAGGGCGTGCACTCGGGCGATGCCTCTGGCCTGGTGCCGTCGAGCTTTCGGGTCATGCGCCAGGTGCTCGACCGCCTGGAAGACAGCGCCACCGGCCGCCTGCTGCCCGCCAGCTTCCACTGCGAAGTCCCACCCGAGCGGGTGGCCCAGGCCCAGGCCACGGCGGCCATCCTGGGCAGCGACATTTACCAACGCTTTCCCTGGGCACACGCCGACTGCGGTGGCGCCACCCTGTTTGCCCTGCCCACCACCACCGACCCGGTGGAGGCCCTGCTCAACCGCACCTGGCGGCCCACGCTGTCGGTCACCGGGGCCGAGGGCTTTCCCAGCCTGCAAAACGCGGGCAATGTGTTGCGACCCTACACCGCCTTCAAACTCAGCCTGCGCCTGCCCCCGCTGGTGGATGCGGCCCAGGCCGTGCAAGACCTCAAGGCCTTGCTGGAAGACAACGCGCCCTACCAGGCCAGGGTGACGTTTGAAAGCAGCGGCAGCGCCACGGGCTGGAACGCGCCGTCCACCGCGCCGTGGTTCCACCAAGCCTTGCAGGCGGCCTCACAGGCGCAGTTTGGGGCGGGTTACGGCACCATCGGCCAGGGCGGCACCATCCCGCTCATGAACCTGCTCAGCCAGGGCTTCCCCCAGGCGCAGATGATGGTCTGTGGCGTGCTGGGCCCCAAAAGCAATGCGCACGGCCCCAACGAGTTCCTGCACCTGCCCTATGCCCAGCGCCTGACGGCGGCGGTGGCGCAGGTGGTCGCGGCCATGCCCTGAGCGTGGGCGGGCCCAGGGCCCGTGGTCAGCCTGGTACAAGCTCCTGGCGGCAGAATCCGCCCCTCCAACAAAGATGTTCTCAGAACACGGAGCAGGGAGTTTCATGTTGACCGTCACCCAGGGTTGCGTCACCCACGTCACGCAACGCCCTTTCACGACCTTTGATGGCCACACGCTGGCCCTGTTCGATTGGCCGCTGGCCAGCGACCCACCACCACCGGAGGGTGCCGCAGCCCCTCGCCCCAGGGCCGTGGTGCTGTTGCTGCATGGTCTGGGCGAGCACGCCTGGCGCTACCACCAACTGGCCACCGAACTCAACGCCGCTGGCTGTGCCGTGCGCGCGTACGACCAGCGTGGCCACGGGGAATCGTCAGGCCCGCGGGGCTGCCTGCCCGGCGACCACACCTTGTTGCAGGACCTGGCAGAGGTGGTGGACGACACCCGCGCCACGCTGTGCCGGACGCACCACATCCCGCTGGTGCTGTTCGGCCACGGCCTGGGGGGGCTGGTCAGCGCACTGTGGGTGGGGCGTACCCAGCAGACGCTGCCCCACGGCCAATGGCCGGTGGATGCCCTGGTGTTGTCTTCTCCCGCGCTGCGGGTGGATCTGCGCCTGTGGCAGCGGGGTTGGCTGGCCACCCTGTGTCGCTGGCTGCCCCACACGACGGTCGGCAGCGGGTGGTCTCCCCGCCGCCTGTCACGCGACCCCCGCGTGGTGGATGCGTACCGGCCTGACCCACTGGTGCATGACCGTGTGTCATTGCGTCTGGCAAGGTTCATGACCAGGGCGGGCCCAGAGGTGATGGACCACGCTGTTCAATGGCGTGTGCCCACCTTGCTCATGTACGCCAGCAGCGATTTGCGGGTGAACCCGTTGGGCTGCCAGCGCTTCCTCCAGCGCACGCCTGTCGGGGTGGCACATTCCCGATGTTTTGATGGTTCTTTCCATGAAATCTTCTCCGACGCTCACCGTCTGGAAGCCATGGAGTCCCTGGTGGAGTGGTTGGATGCCTCGCTGGCAGTCCGCAGCCATGCCCGATGGTCCGCGGGCTGAACCGCGTCAGTTCAGGCGTCCCAGGTGTATTTCAATGGTGGTCAAACCGCTTTCCACAGACCAGTCGCGGTGGGTGACGCGCAGCGGCTCGGCGGTCGGCGTTGGACGGACCACATCACCAATGGCGGGGATTCCTGTGAATGCGGTGAACGACATGTTGGCCAGGCTGCCATGGGCCACATCAGGGGGAAACACAAACTTGACGGACATGTTTTGCTGCATGCTGGACTCTGCTCAATTTGAAGAAATGATGAAGGGGTGGATTCTTACACGTGGCTCCCCGGCGAGACCCGGTTGACCCCCAGCCAAGCCAACCCGGCCCCCATCAGCAGCACGGGCAGGAGCGAGCCCAGGTTCAGCAGCATCCAGCCCTGGGTCGTGACCAGGGCGCCTGATGCGAAGGAGGTGAATGCCATGGTGGCAAACACGCAGAAGTTGATGGCGGCCTGTGCCCTGTCCTTTTCCTCGGGGCGGTACGACTGCATGGCCAGCGTGGTGCTGCCCGTGAACAGGAAATTCCAGCCCACGCCCAGCAAAAACAGCGCCCCCAGGAACTGGTGCAGGTCCTGCCCCGACAGCGCAATGCCGATGCACACCGCGTTCAGCGCCACGCCCACCCCCATGATGGTGAGCGTGCCAAAACGCTTGATCAGGTGCCCCGTGAAGAACCCCGGGGCAAACATGCCGATGACATGCCACTCCAGCACCAGGGCCGCGTCTTCGAATGGAAAGCCGCACACCTGCATGGCCAGCGGGGTGGCCGCCATCAGCAGGTTCATCACGCCATAGCTCAGGGCGGCGGCACCGGCGGCCACCACAAACACGGGCTGGCGCATGAGCACGGCCAGCGGCCGTCCCTCGTCCACCCGGCCATCGGCCCCCAGGGTTTTGGGGGCGGCGGGTGGAAAGGTCACCAGTGTCATCAGGCCCATGGCCAACAGTGCCACCACCGCGAGGGCCAGGTAGGCCCCCATGAAGGGCACTTCGGTCAGGGTGCGGGTGCGGCTGGCCAGGTTGGGGCCCAGCACGGCACCCACCAGGCCCCCGGCCAGCACCAGTGAAACGGCTTTTTCCCGGAAGGCGGGCAGCGCCAGTTCCGCGGCGGCAAAGCGGTACAGCTGGCCATTGGCGCTGTAGTAGCCCGCCACCACCGTGGCGGTGACCAGCAGCCAGAAGTTCTGGCTGGCCACGGCCCAGGCGCCCAGCAAGGCCGACAACACCGCCACCAGCAGCCCCAGCTGGAAGGACACCCGCCGGCCCCAGCGCGCCTGGCTGCGGGCCACCAGTCCGGTGGACAGGGCGCCGCCCACCACATACCCCATGACGGGCAGGGTGGCCATCCAGCCCAACGGCGCCAGGCTCAACCCCACCAGACCGTTGATGGCGATGAAGGTCACGTTGTTGGTGAGGAACAGGCCTTGCGCGGCGGCCAGCAGCCAGAGGTTTTTATTCATAAGCCGCTGTTTATACAGCGGCCCGTTGCCCCGGGTGGGTCGCCGTGGGGTCAACGCCCGGTGGGGGGTGGCTGTGTGGCCAGGGTCAAGGCGGCCAGGGCCGCGGTTTCGGCCCTCAGCACCCGGTTGCCCAGTGTGGTGGGTTGCCAGCCGGCGGCCCGTGCCTGGGCATCTTCGGCGGGTGACAGCCCCCCTTCCGGGCCGCTCAAAAAAGCCACCGCACGCGGTGTGGGTTGGCCATGGGTTGCCTGGTGCAGCGCCTGGCCCAGGGCCAGGGTTGGCGACGCCAGCGACAGCACCCAACGGAGGGGGTCTGCGGGCCAGGTCGTGCCCAGCCAATCGGCGAGCTCTTTCACCGGGTGGATGGTGGGCACGCGGTTGCGCCCACACTGCTCGCAGGCCGCCACGGCCACGCTGTGCCAGTGGGCCTGCTTTTTGTCGGCCCGCTCGCCCTTCAGGCGAAGCACGCTGTGCGCGGTCATGAGGGGCTGGATGCTGGCCACGCCCAGCTCGGTGGCTTTTTCCACCAGCCAGTCCATGCGGTCGTTGGCGGGCATGCCAACGGCCAGGTGCACCGCCACGGGGGCTTCCCGTTCCAGCGCCTGGTGGGACTGCACGGCCACCTGCACGTCGGAGCGGCCCATGCGCGTCACGGTGGCGCTGTGTTCACCGCCCTCACCGTTGAACAGCGTGATGCCGTCGCCCGGTTGCAGGCGCAGCACCTGGACATGGCGCGCGGCACTCGGCGGCAGGTCCACGGTGGTGCCCACGGTCAGGGGAAGTGGGCAGTAAAAACGGGGCATGGGTGGCTTTAAAAAACAATAGCTGAATAATTAATGAGGTCAAGCGCTGGAAGGCATTTTGACCAAAAATTCACATGCGACCGTAGGCAAAACCGCTGGCCGCTTGCAGGTTCTCCACCTCGTCCATCAGTTGCAGGAAGGGGCCGAGTTCGCGGTAGCGGTGGGCGGTGTTGCGCACATAGTGCACAAAACGGGGGGTGTCGGCGAGGTATTTGGGCTTGCCATCGCGCAGCGTCAGCCGCGCGAAGATGCCCAGAATTTTCAGGTGGCGCTGCAGGCCCATCCACTCCACGGCGCGGTAGAACGCGCCAAAGTCTTCGCTCCAGCCATCGAAGTCCAGCAACCCGAGCTTGCGCGCCTTTTCCCAGTAGCGGATGGTCACTTCCAGCACAAAGTCCTCTTCCCAGGTCAGGAAGGCGTCGCGCATCAGGCTGGCCACGTCGTAGGTGACGGGGCCATACACGGCGTCCTGAAAGTCCAGCACGCCCAGGGCCTGCGCGGCCGTGGGTGGTGTGAAGCCCGCTGGTGGCACCATCAGGTTGCGCGGCATGAAGTCGCGGTGCACAAACACCCGGGGCCCGGCCAGGTTGCGGGTGACGATGCTGGTGAAGGCTTTCTCCAGCACCTGGGCCTGGGTGCCGGACAGCACAAAGCCCTTGTGCTGACCCAGGTACCAGTCCGGGAAGAGCTGGAGTTCGCGCCGCAACAAGGCTTCGTCGTAGGCGGGCAGCACACCCGACCGGCTGGCGGTTTGCCAGGGCAACAAGGCCGCCACCGCGCTTTGGTACAGCGGCAGGTTGGCGCTGGGGTGTTCGGTGTCCAGCACGTCGAGCAGGGTGCTCGATCCGAGGTCGCTCAGCAGCATGAACCCCTGTGCTTCGTCCCAGGCCAGCACCTCGGGCACCCGCAGGCCGGCGCTGGCCATCAGCTCGGCCACCTGCACAAATGGGCGGCAGTTCTCCTGGGCGGGGGGGGCATCCATGACGATGCAGCTTCCCCCGCCAGCCTGGTCCACGCGGAAGTAGCGGCGAAAGCTGGCGTCGGCCGAGGCTGGGCGCACGGTGTCCGCCACCAGCCGGTGGGTGGCGGCCTGCTGTGCCAGCCAGGCACCAAAGGCGGACTGGCGTTGGGCATCGGCCCATTCGATGGGGGGGTGGGTCGTGGTCATGGATGGCGTGGGGGGTGAGCGCTGGCGTTGGGGCCTGGTGCCGGTGAGGGCAAAGTGGCCCGACCGGTGTGTGGGCCTCACCATACGATAATGCGGCGGGATTTTACAAATGAGCCGTTTCGCACACCTTCCTCCAGTTTTGCTTTGCACAGGTCCTGTCGGGTCTGGGGCTGGCGGTGTTGGGGTGAGGTTGCCCGTTTGGTGTGGACTGCTGCTGCTCAGCGGGGCTGCCTGGGCGCAGTCCGACGACGCGGCGCAACCGCTGCCGCTCAAGTCCAGCCCCCTGCTGCTGGACCGCTTGCCGCCCGCCGCCCGCCAACCCGCGCCCACGTTTGTGTGGGGGGAGCGCATCAGCGGACAGACCAATGTGAAAACCGTGGTGGACGGCCAGGCCGAACTGCGGCGCCACGACACCGTCATCCGGGCGGACCGGCTGGCGCTGGACCACGTCACCAACGAGGCCGAGGCCAGTGGGTCGGCCACCATCATCCGCAACGGCAACCGGTTTGAAGGGCCGGCCCTGCGGCTGAACCTGGACACCTACGAAGGGTTTTTCACCCACCCGCGCTACGAGCTGCTGGCCAACGAGGGCAGGGGCGACGCCGAGCGCGTGGACTTTCAGGGCGAAAACCTCACCATTGCCCACGACGCCACCTACACCACCTGCAAAGCGCCCCCCGGATTTTTGCCCGACTGGTGGGTGGGCGCCAAGCGGCTGGAGCTGGACCACGCCGACGAAACCGGCCGCGCCGACGGTGGTGCACTGTATTTCAAGGGCGTGCCTTTGCTGGCCGCGCCCTACGTCAGTTTTCCCTTGTCGGACAAGCGCAAATCGGGCCTGCTGCCGCCCACCATCAACCTCACCAACATCAGTGGCCTGGAGTTGACGCTTCCCTACTACTGGAACATTGCCCCAGAGATCGACGCCACGCTCTACCCCACCCTCATGACCAAGCGCGGGGTGGACCTGGGCGGTGAGTTCCGTTACCTGCAGCCTGCCTACAAGGGCCAGGTCAGGGCGGCCTACATGCCGCACGACACCCTGCGCGGCACGCAGCGCTGGGGCACCTCGGTGCAGCATGAGCAAGCGTTGGCCGATGCGGTGCCCGGCCTCTCCGGAACGGGGTTGCGCGTCAACCTCAACCGCGTCAGCGACGATGACTACTGGCGCGACTTCCCCCGCACGTCCCCCGCGCTCACCCAGCGCCTGCTGCCCAACGACGTGGTGATGTCGGGCAACCTCGGCCCCGTGGGGGTGACCGCGGGCACCTACCTGTGGCAAACGCTGCAAGACAGCGCCGCGCCCATCACCGCCCCCTACGACCGCGTGCCCCAGGTCGACATGCGCTGGTCGCAGCTCAACCAGCGCTTGGGCCGCCTGGACGGGCTCGACTGGTCGCTCAGCGGGCAGTTCTCCCGTTTCACCACCAGCCGCCAACCCACGGTCACCCGCACGCTGGCCGACATCAACGGCAACCGCCTGCTGGGCATTGCCCAGGTCAGCCGGACCTGGCAGACGCCCGGCTGGTTCGTGCGGCCCAAGGCGCAGTGGCACCTCACCCAGTACCAGTTTGACCAAGCCTTGCTGGACGGCAGGCGCTCGGCCAGCCGCTCGGTGCCCACCTTCAGCCTGGACAGCGGTCTGGTCTATGAGCGGGACACCACGCTGCTGGGGCGCCAGCTGCTGCAAACCCTGGAGCCTCGGGCGCTGTACGTGAAAACGCCGTTCCGCGACCAGAGTTTGTTGCCCAATTACGACTCGGCAGCGAAAGACTTCAACGCCGGCACGGCCTGGTCTGACAACGTGTTCGGCGGCAATGACCGCATTTCCGACACCCACGCCCTCACCGTGGGCCTGAGTTCCCGGTTGATCAATCCCACCACCGGGGTGGAGGCCGCCCGTTTTGGGATTGCACAGCGCCTGCGGTTCTCTGACCAGAACGTCACCCTGCCCGGTGGCAGCGCGGTGACGGACCGCTTCAGCGACGTGTTGCTGGGCACCACCCTGAACTGGAGCCCCTTGTGGTCGTTCGAAAGTTCGGTGCAGTTCAACCCCAAGACCAACCGGTCCCAGCGCACCACCGTCAGCGGGCGCTACCACCCCATGCCTTTCCATGTGCTGAGTGCGGCCTATCGCTTGCAGCGCGCGGGTGGCTTGCTGCCCCCCAGTGAACAGGTGGACCTGGGGTGGCAGTGGCCGCTGGACAACGTGGGGTGGCCAGGCGGCCAGGCCAACGCTGCGGCGGCCGGGCCGGGGCGTTGGTACAGCGTGGGCCGTGTGAACTACAGCATGCCCGACAGCAAGGTGGTCGATCTGGTGGCCGGGCTTGAATATGATGCAGGTTGCTGGGTGGGGCGGCTGGTGCTGGAGCGCTTGCAGCGCAGTGCCGCCAACGCCAGTCAGCGGGTGTTGTTCCAGCTGGAGTTCACGGGCTTCACCCGCGTCGGCTCCAACCCCTTGCAAACGCTCAGAGACAACGTGCCACGCTACATGCTCCTGAAAGAGCAGGTTCAGACACCCAGTCGGTTTGGGCGCTACGAATAGCCGCGAGAACTCGGCGAACCCTTGACCCTTTTTCCTCCATGAAGCCTTTCGCCATGACCCTTTTCACCAAGCACCACCTGGGGCTGACGGCAATCTGCCTGGCCATGGTCGGCAGCGTGCATGCGCAAGGCCTCAAGGTGGCCCCCAGCCTGCTGGGCCCTCGGGCGCAGGCCGCCATCCAGCAGTCCAACGAGCCGGTGGCGGCTGACCACATCGTGGCCGTGGTCAACAGTGAGCCCATCACCAACCACGAAGTGCGCAGCCGCCTGGACCGGCTGGAGCAGCAGGCCACGCGCAGCGGCACCCCCATGCCCCCCCGCGATCAAGGCCTGAAACAGGTGCTGGAAGCCCTGATTCTCGAAAAGGCCCAGCTGCAATTGGCGGCAGAGCTGGGCATACGCGTGGAAAAGTCCATGTTGGACGAGGCCGAGCAGACCGTCGCTCGGCAAAACCAGGTCAGTGTGGCGGCCATGCACGCGCAGCTGCAGGCCCAAGGCACGAGTTTGCTGGAGTTTCGCGACAACATCCGCCGCCAGTTGACCCTGCAGCGCCTGCGTGAGCGCGAGGTTGAGTCGCGCGTGCGTGTGTCCGAGCTGGACCTGGACCGTTTCCTGTCGGAAAAAATGGACAACCCCGGTGCCGACCTCCAGCTCAACCTGGCCCAGGTGCTGGTGGTGGTGCCCGAGGGCGTGGAGCCGGCGCGCCTGGCCACGCTCATGCAACGCGCACAGATGGTGGCCGGAAAGGCCCGGGCCGGGGAGGACTTTGCCGCTCTGGTGCGCGAGTATTCGGACGCCCCTGACCGTTCTGCGGGCGGTGCCATGGGCTTGCGTGGGGCAGACCGCTACCCCGACCTGTTTGTGCTGGCCACCCGCCAGGCGGCGGCGGGGGGGGTGGTGGGTCCGGTGCGCAGCCCGGCGGGTTTTCACATCCTGAAGGTGTTGGACAAACGCATCGCGGGTTTGCCCGACGCGGTGGCACCGCAGACCCGCGCGCGCCACATCCTGTTGCGCCCCACGGCGCAAATGCCTGAGGCGGCCGCGTTGGCCAAGTTGGCCACCCTGCGCCAGCAAATCGTGGGCGGTCAGGCGACCTTCGAGGCGTTGGCCAAGGAATTCAGCCAGGACAGCTCGGCCCCCCAGGGCGGTGACCTGGGCTGGGTGGGGGCCGGTGTGTTTGTGCCTGAGTTTGAAGAGGTCATGAACCGGCTGGCCATCAACGAGATCTCACCCCCCATCGCTTCCCGCTTCGGTGCCCACCTGATCCAGGTGCTGGAGCGCAGGCAAGTGGAACTGACGCCCCGCGAGCAGCGTGAGCAGATCCGTCAGCTGGTGCGGGAGCAAAAGCTGGAAGAAGCCTACGCCAAGTGGCTGGAGGACATCCGTGTGCGCGCTTACGTCGAGTACCGGGAGCCTCCGCAATGAAGCACATGGCGCGCAAGCGCTTTGGTCAGCACTTCCTGAACGATCAGGGCGTCATCGATGCCATCGTGGATGCCATCCGGCCCGAGCCAGGTCAGCCGGTGGTGGAGATTGGTCCGGGGCTGGCCGCGCTGACACAGCCGTTGCTCAAACAGTTGGGGCAGCTGACCGTCATCGAGCTGGACCGTGACTTGGCCGCGCGGTTGCGCGGCCAGAGCCAGTTGAGGGTGGTGGAGTCCGACGTGCTGCGGGTGGACTTCAAGGCCCTGGCGCACACCCTGGGTGTGCCCAAACTGCGGG
>PNML01000052.1 GCA_013823635.1 Polaromonas sp.
CAGCCGTTTGCGCCTTGATGGTGATGCCGCGCTCTTTCTCGATGTCCATCGAGTCCAGCACCTGTTCGCTCATCTCGCGGTCGGAGAGTCCGCCGCAGCGGGAGATGATGCGATCGGCCAGCGTGGACTTGCCGTGGTCGATGTGGGCGATGATCGAAAAATTGCGGATGTGGTTCATCAAAAAGGCGGCTCGAACACGGGGAAAACCGGTGCTGCACTCGGCAGCCACACGGCCATAAAAAAGGGCGCGTCAGCTGTTGACGCGCCCTAACCAACAATCAATGGCAACTGCGATAGTTGGGGTTTCATTGTAGGCAAAAAGCCCGGAATGCACACCCTCGAATCGCCCGCCGAAGCTTGTTGCAGCGCAGCAACATGAAACTTGTCAACAACTCATCCACAGATCAAAAGCACTTCTTGTGGGACATCTGTGGATGGCCTCTGGACAAGCTGTGCACTTCCCGCATCGTGAATGCTGACGCCGGGTGAGCGCTTGAATCGCGCTCAAACGGGTCCGATTTTATCGAATTCGTTCGTGCGACCTGAAAAATTGTAAGCATTCACTGACTTTCCAGAACCTGAAGGTTGCGCCCGTCCTGAACAGGGTGGTGTGGCAAATCGGCCACCCCCAAGAAATAACCCCGAATCCCGGTCAGGGTTCGGGGTTATTCGGACCGGGCCGATCCGGCCCAGTCCGGGATGGTCAGCGCCCAGTCCGGGATGGTCAGCGCCCCGGCCGGATCACCGCGTATTGCGCCCACTCACCGCGCCGGAACAGCACATTCACCGGTCGCGCCTTGTCGAGTTTGGCCACCGTCGCCTCGAAGTCCTTCACGCCCAGGACCTCGGTGTTGGACACCGCCACGATCACATCGCCCTCGCGCAGGCCGGCACGCGCAGCCGGCCCTTCGGCCGACACCACCCGCACGCCACCCTTGAGCGCCAGTTCCTTCTTTTGCGCCGCAGACAGATCGGCCAGCGCCAGGCCGAGCGATTGGGCCACCGCAGAGGGCAGGGGTTTGGCGGACTCCGGGGCCGCGGCTTTGCGTTCGGGGCGGTCGGCCTCGAGTTCGGCCACCGTCACCGTCAGATCGCGCAGACTGCCACGGCGGAACACGGAGAGCGTGCTCTTGCTGCCCGGCTTGGTATTGCCCACCAGGCGTGGCAGGTCCACCGACTTGTCGATCTCCTTGCCGTCGAACTTGAGGATGATGTCGCCCGGCTCCACACCGGCCTTGGCGGCGGGGGAGTTCGGCTCCACGCCACGCACCAGGGCACCGCGCGGCAGACCCAGGCCAATGGATTCGGCCACTTCTTTGCTGACCTGGTCGATCTGCACGCCGATGCGCCCGCGCGTCACCCGACCACTGGCTCTGAGCTGGTCCGACACGCGCACCGCTTCGTCGATCGGGATGGCAAACGAAATGCCCTGGAAACCACCGGAGCGCGAATAAATCTGGCTGTTGATGCCCACCACTTCACCGCGCATATTGATCAGCGGCCCGCCGGAGTTGCCGGGATTGATCGCCACGTCGGTCTGGATGAAGGGCAGGAAGTCGCCGGTGTCGCGCTTCTTGGCGCTCACGATGCCGGCCGTCACGGTGTTCTCCAGGCCAAACGGCGAGCCAATCGCCATCACCCATTCGCCCACCCGCAGGCGGTTGATGTCGCCGATGCGCACGGCAGGCAGCCCGCTGGCCTCGATCTTCACCACCGCCACGTCGGTGCGCTTGTCGGTGCCGACCACCCTGGCCTTGAACTCGCGTTTGTCGGGCAGCGTCACGATCAGCTCGTCAGCACCTTCAACCACATGGGCGTTGGTCATGATCAGGCCGTCGGCACTGAGGATGAATCCAGAGCCGACGCCACGCGGCTGCGCTTCTTCCGACCCTCCGCGATCTGGTCGCGGCGTGCGCGGCGTGACACCCGGTGGAATCGGAATGCCGAAGCGCCTGAAGAACTCCAGCATCTGTTCGTCGGGCCCTGCGGCATCGGTACTGCTGACCTTCTCCAGCGTGCGGATGTTGACCACCGACGGCCCCACCAGATCGACCAGGTCGGTGAAGTCGGGCAGGCCCCGCACACTCGGCACCGTCGGCACCGTCGGCACCGTCTGAGCAAAGGCCAGCGGCTGCGCCAGCAGGCTTGCTGCGGTGAGCACCGCGGCGTTCAACATGGCCACAGTGGGCCGCACAGTCCAGAGACGCAGTGTCATGATGGTCCTCTCACTCGATAAAACGGTCAACGGGAAAACGGCCCGACCCGCCAGCGTGCTGACAAGGGTTCAGCGGGTTCGCTCCAGCGCACCGGCAAAGCGGCGCAGGGTGGCGTGCGGCACCTCACCCATGGCGGTCAGCCACTGGTTGCCGATGCGGCGCGTGATTGAATGCGTGGCACCCATCACGGCGGTTTTCTCCTGGGAGTGGCTCGCGGCATCGTAGGGCTCGACAAACAGCGAGACCGAAGCCAGGCCATCGGAAAACACCCACTGCATGAGCGTGGCACTGGCGCCGGGCGTCTCACTCTCGCGGGTGTGGCAACTCATGGGCAAGAAGCCGGGCACCGACTCCTTCAGCCGCCAGCCTTCAGCCTCGGCGGTGGTCTTCTTCAACACCGGCTTGAGCAGCGCGTAGCCTTTGGTGTCACGCATGAGCTGCTGGAGCTTGTCCATGCGCACCGGTGCGTCCAGCTGCAGCTCTGAAAAAGCCACCTGCTCCAGCACGGCGCCCTGCTCGCCCAGGGTCTGCATCTTCACCACCAGACCGGTCTTTTTTTCGGCCCAGATGCGGTACCCAAAACGCAGCCCGTCTTTCGGCATGATCTCGACCACATCGGCCAGATGCCCCGCCACGCGCTCAGACCCACTCTCGCGCGCGCCATAGAACTCGGGAATCTGGTTGCTCGGGGTGCGCAGCAGATCGGGAAAGAGGCCCAGCGATTCGCGTTTCTCGACCCAGGCCACCTTGGTCTCGGGCACAAAAGTGATCACGTCGCTGTTGCGGCGGATGGTGGTGCGGGGCGTTCCAGTGAGCGTTTCCACGCGCTCCATCTGCTGCGTGCCGTCGCAGACGTGCCAGATGCGCGAGGCCGACATGGTCGAGCCGGTCGTCACCACCAGCGTGCCCATGTAAGCGCGCTGGTTCGAGGCCTCGTGCATGCGTGTGAGCCACTCGTTGACGCTGCGCGTGGGGACCTGCGCCGTGCTCTGGGCCTGCACCGGCAGCCACAGCAGCGAGGCCATGACCACCAAGACCCGCATCGACCAGCGATCCGCCAGCCTGTCGGACTTGGGCGCAACAGGCGGCATCTGCGCACAGCGTGAAAAGGTGGCGTGAAACGGAAAAACCAAAGTCATGGCGGTTGCTGGGTTCAGCGTTTGGGGGCAGCGTCGTAGGTGGCGTCACGCAGGAAACCGGCTGGCATCTGCAGGGCTGACATGCCGCCGTGTTGCCGGTGTTCAGCCATCAGCTCTTCAAGCCGCGCATCGCGAACCACCGTGCCGCGTTCGGTGGTCACCAGCACCGGCGCGGGCGCAGGCGACTGCAAAGCCAGTTGCGGGCCACCCCCCCCGGCTGCCGACGGCGCACCACCGAGCACGCTCCAGCTCACCGCCACCACAGCCGCCAGCGAGGCCACGCCCGCCAGCAGCTTCCAGCGAAACACCGCATCGTTGGCGGCTGGCGCACGCAGCTGCGCCAGCTCGCTCACCGGTTCGGGCAACTTCGGCTCGGTTCGAAGACGCTCCCGCACGCCGGCCAGAAAATCTGGCGGCGGCATCACCGCAGCGGCAGGTGCCGAACCCCGCAACACATCACCGATCACCTGGTAGCTGTGCCACGTGGCCAGCAGCCGGTCGGGCTGCTCGCCCTGGGCCCGCAACAGGGCATCGATCTGGGCGGCGCCGATCTCACCATCGACCAGGGCCGACAAGGCGTCGGAGCGGTCGACGTCGCACCCGCCCGAAGGCGCGACAGCGGTCAAGCCGGTGCGGGTGGTCTGCAGTTCAGGGTGTTGTGCGGCGTTCATCATCGACTTTCAAAAAAGCACCCGGGCTTTGCGCTGCGGATGCCGGGACTCTTCACCAGCGTTTGCCCGTCTGGCGCTCCAGCATCGGCTTGATGCGCAGCGAAATGGCTTCGCGCGCCCGGAAGATCCGGGAACGCACCGTCCCAATGGGGCAATCCAGCGCCTGGGCGATCTCTCCATAACTCAAACCGTCCATCTCCCGCAAAGTGATCGCCATGCGCAGCTCTTCAGGCAGTGCGTCCACGGCGGCGTTCACGGCTTCGGCGATTTCCTTGCTGGCCAACACCGCTTCAGGCGTCTCGTTGTCGGCCACACTGGCGTTTAGTTCGCGTTCCAGCGAGGAAGTTTCATCCTCATCGGTCGATTTCATCTGCGACGGGAACACCAGCGGGTCCCGCTTGAGTTCCATCAGCTGCTTCTTGGCGGTGTTCACCGCAATGCGGTAGAGCCAGGTGTAGAACTGGGCGTCGCCGCGAAACTGGGCCAGCGCCCGGTAGGCGCGGATGAAGGTTTCCTGGGCGATATCGGGCACCAGGTCAACGTCGCGCACCATGCGACCGATCAGCCGCTCGACCCGGCGCTGGTACTTGATCACCAGCAACTCGAACGCCCGTTGATCACCGGCCAGCGTGCGCTGAACCAGCATGACGTCGCTGTCGGGTGGTGGGGGCGAGAAATGGTCTTCGGGTGTGGTCATGCGGGTCCGGGAGGGGCCGCGCGAAATATAACCCAATCACCCACGCCCGCCCGTCCTGCAACGCATGCCCCGCTGCGCTGCGGACGCTCAGCCATGGGCCTGCAAAGCGCGCCGCAGGTCGTCCCAGCGCGCCGGGTCGCGGCCCTGCTCCACCCAGACCCAGCGCGTCGCAGCGGCCGGGTTGCGCAGGCGCAGCAGCATGCGGGTCTGCAGATCCAGCATCGGCTCCACACGCTGCAGCAGCGCACCATCCTGGCCAGCGTCGCTGTGCCAGCGCCAGGCGCCGACCGTGCGCCCCGGCGCTGCACCGCCCGCCAGCGCGTCCCAGTGCAAGCGCCCCACGGGCGTGCGGCGCCAGCTCCAGACGGCAAAACCCAGCCACAGCAGCCAACAGCCCACACCCACCACAAGCGCCTGGGTTCGCGATGCGGAATCCGTCATCGTCACCGGGCCCAACGCCACCGCCAGCCCGCCCAGAACCGCCAGACACAGCAGGAGTCGTGCGTAAAAAGCGCAACGCCCCACCGGATACATCACCGATGGGGCGTTGCGCATGTTCGGTCTCGGGGAAACGAGGCGCGACGGGCCGACTGGTGGAACTCAGACCCGCTTGAAAACCAGCGTGCCGTTGGTGCCGCCGAAGCCGAAGTTGTTCTTCACGGCCACGTCGATCTTCATGTCTCGCGCGCTGTTGGCGCAGTAGTCCAGATCACACTCCGGGTCCTGGTTGTCCAGGTTGATGGTGGGCGGGCTCTTCTGGTGGTGCAGCGCGAGCACGGTGAACACACTTTCGATGCCACCCGCGCCACCCAGCAGGTGCCCGGTCATGGACTTGGTGGAGTTCACCACCGTTTTCCTGGCGTGCTCGCCCAGCGCCGCCTTGATGGCGTTGGTTTCGTTCACATCGCCCAATGGCGTGGAGGTGCCGTGTGCATTGAGGTAGTCCACCTGGTCGGCGTTCACCCCGGCGTTGCGCAGGGCGTTGACCATGGCACGGCGCGGGCCGTCCAGGTTGGGCGCCGTCATGTGACCGGCGTCGGCGCTCATGCCGTAGCCCACCAGCTCGGCGTAAATCTTCGCCCCGCGGGCTTTGGCGTGCTCGTACTCTTCGAGCACCATCACGCCGGCGCCCTCGCCCAGCACAAAACCATCGCGGTCTTTGTCCCAGGGGCGGGATGCGGCGGCCGGGTCGTCGTTGCGCGTGGACAGCGCCCGCATGGAAGCAAAGCCACCCACGCCCAGCGGCGACACGGTGGCTTCCGCGCCGCCCGCCACGATCACGTCGGCATCGCCGTACTCGATCTTGCGCGCGCCCTCACCGATGCAATGCAGGCCGGTGGTGCACGCCGTGACGATCGCAAGGTTCGGGCCTTTGAAGCCGTAGCGCATCGACACATGGCCCGAGATCATGTTGATGATCGAGGCTGGCACAAAGAACGGCGAAATGCGGCGGGCGCCGCGGTTCGTGAACTCGGTGTGGGTTTCCTCGATCAGCGGCAGGCCGCCGATGCCCGAACCAATGATGCAACCGATGCGCGTGGCCGCCTCTTCATCCAGTGCCTCGCCCGTGGGCAAGCCGGCATCGACCACCGCCTGGTGGGCCGCCGCAATGCCGTAATGGATGAAGGTGTCCATGGTCCGCGCCTCTTTGGCGCTGATGTAGGACTCCAGGTCGAACCCCTTGACCTCGCCCGCGATCTTGCAGGAGAAGGTGGACGCATCGAACCGTGTGATGAGGCCGATGCCGGATTGACCAGCGAGGATATGGGCCCAGGCTTCAGCCACCGTGTTGCCCACGGGACTGACACAGCCCAGACCGGTCACGACGACGCGGCGACGGCTCATGGGGGCTTCAGGCTTTCTGGTGGGTCATCGCGTAGTCGATGGCGTTCTGGACGGTCGTGATCTTCTCAGCGTCTTCGTCCGGAATTTCGATACCGAATTCGTCCTCGAGGGCCATCACCAGCTCCACGGTGTCGAGCGAGTCAGCGCCCAGATCGGCCACGAAGGCTTTCTCTTTGGTGACCTGACTTTCTTCCACGCCGAGTTGTTCGGCAATGATTTTCTTCACACGTGCTTCGATATCGCTCATAAATCCCTCTGAGGGTGGTTGAATTACAGGCCGTCATTTTAGCCGGGCTAGAGAGGGGTCCCTAGATGGCCCGCCGGACGGCTTTTCGGCGCCAACAAAACGCTGGATCGTGCGCAGGATCAAGCCATGAACATGCCACCGTTGACGTGCAGCTCCTGCCCGGTCACATAGGCGGCCTGCGGGCTGGCCAGGTACGACACGGCGTGGGCGATGTCGGCCGGCTTGCCCAGATGCCCGAGCGGAATCTGGACCAGCAAGGCCTTCTGCTGCTCTTCCGGCAGGGCTGCGGTCATGTCGGTTTCAATGAAGCCCGGCGCCACGCAGTTGACCGTGATGTTGCGGCTGCCCAGTTCGCGCGCCAGCGCGCGCGTCATGCCGGCCACGCCCGCCTTGGCGGCCGCGTAATTGGCCTGGCCCGGGTTGCCGGAAGCGCCCACCACGCTGGTGATGCTGATGATGCGACCGTAGCGCTGTTTCATCATCGGGCGGATGACGGCGCGGCTCATGCGGAACACCGCCTTGAGGTTGGTGTCGAGCACGGCGTCCCAGTCTTCGTCTTTCAGGCGCATGGCCAGCATGTCGCGGGTGATGCCGGCGTTGTTGACCAGCACCTGCAGGCCGCCGTGGGCCTTGCTGATCTCGTCGATCAGGGCCTCGGCGGCGGCGGCGTCGTTCACATCCAGTTTCGCGCCACGGCAGCCCGGGGCCGCATCGGGCACGGCGCCCAGAGCAGCGGAAATCTTGGCCGCGCCTTCATCGCTGGTGGCGGTGCCGACCACCACCAGCCCCTTGGCCGCCAGTTCGTGCGCAATCGCCGCGCCGATGCCGCGCGAGGCACCGGTCACCAGGGCCACCTGGCCCGCGAATTTGATTTCAGACATGTTCAAGACTCCCAATCAGGTCAACGTTTCAGGCCAGCAGGATTTTCACCTCGGCCAGCGAGGCCGGGTCGCACAGGGCGGCGCCCGTCAGTTCGGTGTCGATGCGCTTGACCATGCCCGCCAGCACCTTGCCTGGGCCGCATTCCACCAGGGTGTGCACCCCACGCGCCTTGATGGCGCGCACGCACTCCACCCAGCGCACCGGGCCAAACGCCTGGCGGAACAGCGCGTCGCGGATGCGGTCGGCACCGGTTTCCACGGCCACGTCGATGTTGTTGATCACCGGGATCTGCGGCGACCCGAAAGCGGTGGCGGCCAGGCGCTCGCGCAGCTTGTCGGCGGCGGGCTTCATCAGGCTGGAATGGAACGGCGCCGACACCGGCAGCGGCAGCGCGCGCTTGGCGCCGTGGGCCTTGAGCACCTCGCAAGCTTTTTCAACCGCCGCCTTGCTGCCCGCGATCACGGTTTGCGAAGGATCGTTGAAATTCACCGCCTCGACCACCTCGCCACTGTCGGCGGCAAACGTGGCCTGTGCTTCGGCGCAGCCGGCTTGGACCTTTTCAGCGTCCATGCCCAGGATGGCGGCCATGGCCCCGGTCCCGACCGGCACCGCCTCCTGCATGGCCGCGGCACGGAAGCGCACCAGCGGTGCGGCTTGCGCCAGCGTCAGCACACCCGAGGCGACGAGTGCGCTGTACTCGCCCAGCGAGTGACCGGCCACAGCGGCCGGCAGCGCCCCGCCCTCGGCCCGCCACACCCGCCAGGCGGCCACACCGGCCACCAGCATCACCGGCTGGGTGTTGGTGGTCAGGGCCAGCGCTTCTTTGGGGCCTTCGTGGATCAGCCGCGCCAGGTCCTCGCCCATGGCGTCGGACGCTTCGCTCAGGGTTTCGCGCAGCGCCGGGTGATCGCCCCAGGCATCGAGCATGCCGACGGATTGCGACCCCTGACCTGGAAAGACAAATGCAAACGGTTTCATGGATGTGAAATCAGAGATAAAAGCCGCCGGACGGGGACTCAGAAATCGAGCAGCACCGCGCCCCAGGTGAAGCCGCCACCCACGCCTTCGAGCAGCACGGTGTCGCCCTTCCTGACCTGGCCCGCGCGCACCGCGTGGTCCAGCGCCAGGGGAATCGAGGCCGCCGAGGTGTTGCCATGCTGGTCCACCGTCACCACCACCTTGTCCATGGGCAGCTTCAGCTTCTTGGCCGTGCTTTGCATGATGCGGATGTTGGCCTGGTGCGGGATCAGCCAGTCAACATCGGCCTCGGTCTTGCCGGCCTTGGCCAGCGCGGCGCGGGCCGTGTCTTCCAGCACACCCACGGCCAGCCTGAAGACCGCCTGACCGTCCATTTTCAGCAGCGGGTCGCCCAGAACGGCGCCGCCCGACACATGGCCCGGCACACACAGGATGCCGGTGTGCTTGCCGTCGGCGTGGATGTCGGTGGCCAGAATGCCCGGCGTGTCGCTGGCCTCCAGCACCACCGCGCCTGCCCCGTCGCCGAACAGCACACAGGTGGTGCGGTCGGTGAAGTCGAGCAGGCGCGAGAACACTTCAGCGCCCACCACCAGCGCCTTGCTCGCGCTGCCGGTGCGGATCAGCGAATCGGCCACGGTCAGCGCGTAAATGAAACCGCTGCAAACCGCCTGCACGTCAAACACCGGACAGCCCGCGATGCCCAGCTTGTGCTGCAGGATGGCCGCCGTGGACGGAAACACCATGTCCGGCGTGGACGTGGCCACGATGATCAGATCGATCTCGCTGGCTTTCGTGCCAGAGGCCTCCAGCGCCTGGCGGCAAGCCTCTGCCGCCAAATCGCTGGCAAACACGCCGTCGGACACGAAATGCCGCGCGCGGATGCCGGTGCGCTCGACGATCCAGTCGTCGCTGGTCTGCACGCCACGCGCCGCCAGCCTGACCACCATGTCGGCATTGGTCAGGCGCTGGGGGGGCAGGCTGCTGCCGGTGCCGGAGATGCGTGCGAAGCGTGTCATGCGGGGAAAGGAGGGTTCAGATGGTGGGAATGTTTTTGAGATCGCTCGGCACCGCGTCCGGAGAAATCAACTGTGCGGCGTGCGCGATGCGCTGCTGCACGCTTTCCAGCAGCCGGTTGTGGGCCGCATCATAAGCCCGGGCCAGCGCCTGCTCAAAGGCAAAAGCGTCGGCCGAACCGTGGCTCTTGAACACCAGTCCACGCAGCCCCAACAGGGCCGCACCGTTGTAGCGTCGGTAATCTGCACGCTTTTTGAATGCAGTTAGCACCGGATAAGCACACAAAGCAGCCAGCTTGGTCAACCAGTTGCGCGAAAACTCCTGCTTGATGAAGCCCGCCAGCATGGTCGCCACGCCCTCACTGGCTTTCAAAGCCGCGTTGCCCACAAAGCCATCGCACACCACGATGTCCGTCGTGCCCTTGAAGATATCGTTACCCTCCACGTTGCCCACAAAGTTCAAATTACCGGAGTTGGCGGCAGAACGCAGCAATTCACCGGCTTTTTTGATGACTTCACTGCCCTTGATGGCCTCGGCACCGATATTCAGCAGACCCACGGTGGGTTGCTCATTGCCCTTGAGCACGGAGTCGAGCGCAGAGCCCATCACGGCAAATTCGAGCAGGTGGCGCTCGTTGCAATCGACGTTGGCACCCAGGTCGAGCACCGTGGTGGATCCGCCCTTGGCGTTGGGCAACGGGTAGGCAATGGCCGGGCGGTCAATGCCGTCGAGCGTCTTGAGCACATAGCGCGCAATGGCCATCAGGGCACCGGTATTGCCTGCCGACACCGCCGCCGCCGCCGCGCCGTCCTTGACCTGCTGGATGGCCACGCGCATGGACGAATCCTTCTTGCGGCGCAGGGCCACCTCGATCGGATCATCCATCGCCACCACCTCGCTGGCGTGCACCAGCGTGGCCCGGTCATGGGCAAAGCCTTTCAGCGCGTCGGGCAGGCCAACCATCAGCAGGCGCCTCGGGATGCGCGTCGAGAAAGTGGCGGCATGCCGCCAGCGTTACAGAGGGGCCGTGATCGCCGCCCATGCAGTCAACAGCCAGTGTGATCATGGAGAAAGGTTCTGGCCGGATTGGCGGCCGGTTTCGCGTGCGAAGCACGCATGACAAAGGCCCGTGCTACGGGAAGGTAGCAACGGGCCCCTGGGTTCTTGCCTCAGACGGGTGTCAGGCTTCGGACTTGTTCTTCAGCACCTGACGGCCACGGTAAAAGCCGTTGGGGCTGATGTGGTGGCGCATGTGGATTTCGCCGGTGGTGGGCTCGACAGCGATGCCGGGCACATTCAGGGCGTTGTGCGAGCGGTGCATGCCGCGCTTGGACGGAGATTTCTTGTTTTGCTGAACGGCCATGGTTGGCTCCTGGTCTTGAAAAGGGGGTTGGTAAAACGCGATCAGCCCATTAAAAGACACGAGGGGATTCGCGCGAAGCCCTCGATTATAGCCCAAAGCGGTCTATTTATCTGTCTTGCCCGCACGCAGGCTGGCCAGGGCAGCAAACGGATTGGGGCGCTCGGCTGTCGCAGCCTCAAAATCGTCGTCACTCGAAGCCATGGGAACGTCCGTGGGGCAAACCTCATGGCGCGGCACCACGGGCAGGGTCATGAGCAGCTCGTCTTCAATGAGTTCGTGCAGGTCGAACTCGCGGCTCAGCGCCAGAAGATCTTCTTCAACCTCGTCGTCCAGCGCCTCGGCTGTGGCTTCATCTGCCACGAAGCGGAACGACCGATCCACCTTCAGCGGTACATCCACCGGCCCCAGGCAACGCTGGCACACCATGGGGAAGGTCGCCTGCACCTGCAGGTGCATCCACATCTGCCCGCCATCGCCGCCAACCTCGGCGCGCCATTCGCCCTGGGCCTCCCAGTCCACGCGCAGGTCAGGGTGCAGGCCTTTGGCCTCTTGCGCCAGTCGCTCGTATTTCAGCAGGGAATCGTGCCCCGTCAGACGTGCGCGTGCCTGCACGAAGGCCTTGGCGTCGAGCCGGTCGGGGTTGAATTCCTTGGTCATGCACGCAGTGTAAGAGAATCAAGGCATGCATCAAGCCCTTCCCCTGCCGAGAACCCTGGTTCTGGGCTCGACCTCCCGCTACCGGCGCGAATTGCTGCAGCGCCTGAACACCCCCTTCACCGTCACCGCCCCCGAAGTGGACGAAACCCCCCTGCCCGGCGAGACCCCGCGCGCCCTGGCCCTGCGCCTGGCGCTGGCCAAGGCCCGCGCCGTGGCGGCCCTGCACCCGGATGCGGTGGTGATCGGCTCCGACCAGGTGGCCGACTTGGCCGGCCACGCCCTGGGCAAGCCCGGCACGCACGAGCGCGCCGTGGCCCAGCTGCGCCTGATGAGCGGCCACACCGTGGTGTTCCAGACCGCTCTGGCCGTGGTGTGCCAGGCCACCGGCTTCGAGCAGTTGGACCTGGCCCCGGTTGAAGTGCGCTTTCGCACGCTGGCTGACGACGAGATCGAACGCTACCTGCACGCCGAGCAACCCTACGACTGCGCCGGCAGCGCCAAGAGCGAGGGCCTGGGCATCAGCCTGCTCGACGCCATCGTCAGCGACGACCCCACCGCCCTGGTCGGCCTGCCGCTGATTCGCACCTGCCGCATGCTGCGCGCCGCCGGGCTGACCCTGCCATGAGCACGCACACCCCCGCGCGTGGCCAGCTTTACCTGGTGCCCGCCCCCCTCGATTTCGGCTGCGCCACCCAGGCTTCGCTGCAGGATGTGCTGCCCAGCGGCACGCTGGCCACGGCGGCACGGCTGACGCACTGGATCTGCGAGAACGCCAAGAGCACGCGCGCCTACCTCAAGCGCGTGGACGCCACCCACCCGCTGGCGCTGCCGCTGCAAGAGCAACAGATCACCGAACTGCCACGCGAAGTGCACAAGAAAGGCGACCACGGCGGCAAGGGCGCGCCGGTGTTCGACGCCCGCCCCCTGCTCGCCGCAGCCCTGGCCGGGCACGACATCGGCCTGGTCAGCGAGGCCGGCATGCCCGCCGTGGCCGACCCTGGCAGCTCGGTGGTGCGCGCCGCGCACGACCTGGGGTTGAACGTGGTGCCGCTGGTGGGGCCGGTGTCGCTGCTGCTGGCCCTGGCGGCCAGTGGGCTGAACGGACAGAACTTTGCCTTTGTCGGCTACCTGCCGCAGGACGCCGACGAGCGCACCCAGCGCATCCGCGCCCTGGAGGCCATCACCCTCAAGACCGGCCAGACGCAACTGTTCATCGAAACGCCGTATCGCAATGCAGCCCTGCTCCAGGCCCTGCTGCAGACGCTGCAGCCCGGCACCCGCCTGGCGCTGGCCAGCGGCCTGACGCTGGCCACGGCGCGCATTCAGAGCCAGCCGGTGCACCAGTGGCGCCAGCGCCCCGAGGCGCCCGATAAGCACACGCCTGTGGTGTTCGCGCTCGGCTGCTGAATTCGAGAACTGCACGCGCCCCAACAGCGCGTGCGACCTCCAATACTGGCGCGATTCAGACCAGGGCCGCCGTGCAAGGGCCGCCCCGCCGCACTGGCGGCGTCCCCCATCCCGCGTTGCGCAGCAATGCGAGAGAAGGGGGGAGCGGCGAAGCCGCTCAGGGGGTTGCCCTTCTAATGCGCATGAGCCAAACCACTCAATACAACCACCACCCCAATGCCCCCCGCCAGCCAGAGAATCTGGAACGTGGTTTCGCGTGCGCTCAGGCGTTTTTGCAGTTGCGGGATCAGGTCGGCCAGCGCCACATAAATAAAGCTGCTTGACGCCACCGCCAGAAAGTACGGCAACCAGTCGTGCAACTGCGCCACCAGAAAGTAGCCCACCAGGCCACCGATGGCCGTCACCGCGCCGGCCAGCGACACCTTGACCAGTGCCATGTGCCGGTTCGCGCTGGTCTGCTGCAGCACCGCCAGGTCGCCGATATGGTGCGGCACCTCGTGCGCCAGCACCGACACGGCCGCCACAATGCCCAGACGCATGTCGGCCACGAAGGCCGAGGCGATCAGCACACCATCGCCAAAGCAGTGCACGCTGTCGCCCGCCAGCAGCGCCCAGCCGCCTGCCGGGCGGTGCCCGTGGTCGTGCGCATGGGGGTGCCCGGCGTGGGCGTGGGCGTGGCCAGGGGGGGGGTCTGCATGGGCATGGCCATGCGCGGCATGGCTGTGCTCATGGCCGTGGTGCCACAACTCGGCCTTGTCGAGCAGAAAAAAGAACACCAAGCCCACCAACAGCGTGGTGAACAGGTCGTGCGCGCCGGCCTGGCTTTCAAACGCCTCGGGCAACAGGTGCATGAACGCCGTGGCCAGCAAGGCGCCCGCAGCCAGGCTGAGCAGGTGCTGTGTGCCCTCCTTCCCGCCCAGGCCGAACCGCATGAGCAACGCGGCCACCCACACGCTGCCAATGCCCGTGACCAGAGTGGCCACCACAATTGCAAACAAAACCATAGCTGCTAGCGCTTTCTCTGTAATGCTTTCAGGTGATTTTCACCATAAAAAGCACGGCCTTCGCTCACCAAAAAAGCCGCCCGGCAAACACCCGGCGGCTTTTGCGATCAGCGTGCAGTGGTCAGGCCACGCCGTGCTTTTGGAACCACGCCAGCGCCCGCTGCCAGCCGTCTTCTGCCGGGCCCTTGCGGTAGTTGGGGCGATAGTCGGCATGAAAGGCATGCGGTGCGTCGGGGTAGACCACAAACTCCGATGCCTTGGCGGCGGCAGAACCACCGGCCAAGGCTGCTTTCATCTTATCAACCGTGTCAAGCGGTATGCCGCCATCTTTTTCGCCATAAAGGCCCAGCACCGGCGCCTTGAGGGTGGGCGCAATGTCCAGCGGGTGCCGGGGCGTGTTTGCCGTGGCCTCGCCCACCAGGCGGCCATACCAGGCCACGCCCGCCTTCACCGGGCCGTGCGCGGCATACAGCCAGGTGATGCGCCCGCCCCAGCAAAAGCCGGTGATGCCGATGCGTGCGGCATCGCCGCCGTGGGCGGTGGCCCACTGCACGGCGCCGTCCAGGTCGGCCAGCACCTGGGCATCGGGCACCTTGGAGACGACTTCGGCCATGAGCTTGGCGATCTCGGTGTAGCTGGATGGGTCGCCCTGGCGCGCATACAGCTGCGGCGCAATTGCGAGATAGCCTGCACGCGCAAAGCGGCGGCAGGTATCGGCGATGTATTCATGCACGCCAAAAATCTCCTGAATGACCAGCACCACGGGCAGCCCCGTCTTGCCCGCAGGTGCGGCGCGGTAGGCGGGCACGCTGAAGCCCCCCACGGTGTACTGGATCGTTCCGGCGTCCAGCCCCTCGGCCGACGTGGCGATGGCGGTCTGCGCCATCAGCGGCGCGGCCGCGGCCGCGTAGCCCACGCCCAGTGCCGCCTGCAGGGCGGTGCGGCGCGTGGCACCGGCCTCGGTGCTGCGGCCGGGCAGCAAGGCACTGACATCGGATCGGAAATCGTCGAGCTTCATGGCGTTTCTCCTGCAATTGCGGGTGGTTGAAAAGCGAGGCTGCAGTCTAGGCGCTTTGGCCTGCGGCTGCAGGGCACGCCGCGCCAATCCCTGGCAAGGCCAAAGCACGGCGGGCCGCTGCCTGCGCACCACCGCAAAGCGGGTTAGATTGCGTGCACTACCAAAACACCCTACGCCCACCATGCACATCCTTCTGACCGGCTCTACCGGATTCATCGGCCAGACACTGCGCCAGGCGCTGGAGCACGCAGGCCACCAGGTGCACGGTGGCGTATCGCCCCACCGTGCCTCAGAGGCCCCCGACCAGGTGCCCATGGACTTTGCCCGCGACACCATGCCCGAAGTCTGGCTGCCCCGGCTGCAGGGCATCGACGCCGTGGTCAACGCCGTCGGCGTGCTGCGCGACAGCCCCGCGCGCCCCATCGATGCCGTGCACCAGCACACCCCCTGCGCACTCTTCGAGGCCTGCGCCCGTGCGGGCGTGCGCCGTGTGGTGCAGATCTCAGCCCTGGGCATCGAAGGCAGCGCCACGCGCTACGCCCGCACCAAGCTCGCCGCCGAGGCCTGCCTGCGCAGCCTGGCCGACGCCGACAAGCTCGACCCCGTCATCCTGCGGCCCAGCGTGGTGTTTGGCAAAGGCGGCGACAGCAGCGCCCTGTTCATGAACCTGGCCCGCCTGCCCGTGGCGGTGTTCCCGGCGCCCATGCTCACCGCGCGCATCCAGCCCGTGTCGGTGCACGACCTGGCCGCCGCCGTGGTGGCCCTGCTCGGCCCGGCCCTGCAGCACACCGGCACCGTGGCCTGCACCGGCCCCGAACCCGTGCGCATGGCCGACTTCGTCGCCAGCCTGCGCCAGCAGCAAGGCCACGGCCCGGCGCTGGTGCTGCGCCTGCCCCTGCCGCTGACCCGCCTGAGCGCCCGCCTGGGCGACCTGCTGCCCGCCTCGGTGCCCTGGTGCAGCGAATCGCTGGCCCTGCTGGACAGCGACAACGTGGGCAATCCGGCAGCCTTCGAGCAATTGCTGGGCCGCCCGGGGGTGCATTACAGCCAGTTGGTGGCGGGGGCGTGGCGCTGAGAACGTGTTTACGATCTCCCAGGGGTCGCGCAGCGGTCTTTGCGGGATGGGATGCAAGGCGCGGGGCGCAGTGGATAGCTCGGCTATCCACAAGCGCCGCAACGCCGCAGATCGCCCGCAAAGACCACTGCCCAAAGGGTTAGAGCGAAATCGGGCGATTGGACGCCCCGGCTGCTTGCATGGGCACGAGCCCATGCGGCACATCCGACGCATCCACTCATCCCGATTGCGCTCCAACGCGGCCCCTGCGACATCGTAAACACGTTCTGAGGCTGCGCCCCCAAAATTCAAGTCAAATCAGCTTCTAGCACTTACGAAACAAGCGCTAACAGCTATTTAAAAAATAGCAAATTGATGCGATTCCAAAGGCACCCCGAAGATCGGCAGGGGCAAAGCCATCCCAAGTCACTGTCAAGGTTGAGTATTCTTCTTTCGGCCTCCGCGAATTGACGACCCGACAGGCTTGTCATAACATACAAACATTGCATGAATTCCGGAGGTCAGCATGGGCATTCATACGTTCTCCAGCCGTGACTTCACGCGCGATGTATCCGCTGCCAAGCGCGCAACGGTGGATGGCCCGGTGTTTATTACCGACCGGGGGCGCCCTGCTTTTGCACTGCTCAAGATCGACGACTACTACCGCATCGCAGGGCAAAGCGAACGCTCGCTTCTTGACGTGATGGATGGCATCCCCGGGGGGGAAGGCATTGATTTCGAACCACCGCGATTGCAACTCCAGATCCAGGATACGTCGTTCGACTGAAAGGCATCCATGTTCATCCTGGATACCAACGTCATTTCCGAACTGCGCCATGGCAAACCCCAGCAGTCTGCCGAGGTGCGCGCCTGGGCGGCAGGGCAGCCCAGCAACAGGCTTTTTCTGTCTGCCATCTCCATTTTGGAGCTGGAGATCGGCATCCGCTCGCTGGAGCGCCGCATGCCGCCCCAGGGCAGTGCACTGCGCGCCTGGCTGGCAGGGGTGCGTGTGGCCTTTGCGGGCCGCATCCTGCCATTCACCGAAGACACCGCGCCCGTGTGCGCTTCACTGCACATACCAGACCGCCGCTCTGAACGCGACGCCATGATCGCGGCCACGGCCATTGAGCACGGCTTTACCGTGGTGACACGCAACGTGTCCGACTTTGCCGATACAGGCGTCGCGCTCATCAATCCCTGGCTTGCCTAGCCCCCGAACGGCACGCCTCGCCCCCCCCCCTGCCCCCTCAGGTGGCCGCCAGCTTGTCCTGCGTGCGGGTGTCGAAATCCGTCGCGTCGTGGCGCTCATGCAACTGACTGGCGAGTTCGCCCCAGGTGCGGTTGACCTTGCGGCCGCGCTGCACGGCGGGGCGCTTGGCAATCTGGTCGGCCCAGCGCACCACATGGGTGTATTCATGCACCTGCAAAAACTCACCCGCCTCATAAAGCTGGCCCTTGGCCAGAGCGCCGTACCACGGCCAGGCCGCCATGTCGGCCACGGTGTATTCGTCGCCCGCCAGATACTCGTGCGCGGCCAGGCGCTGGTTGAGCACATCCATCTGGCGCTTGACCTCCATCGCATAGCGGTCGATGGCGTATTCGATTTTGGTCGGCGCGTAGGCATAAAAATGCCCGAACCCGCCGCCCAGAAGCGGCCCGCTGCCCATCTGCCAGAACAGCCATGACAGGCACTCGGCCCGCTGGGCGGGCTTCCGGGGCAGAAAGGCGCCAAACTTTTCGGCCAGGTACAACAGGATGGCGCCGGACTCGAACACCCGCACCGGATTGGCCGCATCGCTGCGGTCCATCAGCGCCGGAATCTTCGAATTGGGGTTGACCGCCACAAAACCGCTGCTGAACTGCGCCCCCTCCTGAATGGGCACCAGCCAGGCGTCGTACTCGGCGCCACTGTGGCCCAGCGCCAGCAGCTCTTCCAGCATGACAGTGACCTTGACGCCATTGGGCGTGGCGAGGGAATAGAGCTGCAGCGGATGCTTGCCCACCGGCAGGTCCTTGTCGTGCGTGGCACCGGCAATGGGCCGGTTGATGCTGGCGAACTTGCCGCCGTTTTCCTTGTTCCATTGCCAGATGGCGGGCGGGGTGTAGGGGGACGAATCGGTCATGCAGGGGGCTCCTTCAGGCAAATCGGTGGGCCACGGGCTATGTGGTCTGGCGCTGAACGAGTGTACTGACGCGGGCCGGAATTTGCTTTGCCCGAAGCCCTGCGGCGGCGAGGCATGCATTGGTAACCATTGCAGGGATAAAAAGATATTTGAAGGGCCGAAATCGACCCATATCTATTGCATCCAGGGCAACTCCATGCCCAGCACCTGCCGATACAAGAACAACAGTGCGTTGAGTGCCTGCCGGTGGGTGGCTGGTTCCACCTGCTTCTCAGTGGCGAGCATGGTCAGAAAACCTTCGACCTCGGTCTGCCCCATTTCGCGCGGGTGTCGAAACCCATCATGGCTGCGAGCCGCCCACAACACAAACGCCTTGGCCCAGTAGACATAAGCCTTCTCGGTCTGTAGGCTGTAGTGCAGGTAGCGAACCCGTTCGCGCACCTGATCGAGCAGCTTGACGGACCGGGGAGGTGCCCAGTCAAGTTTGTCGGATCTGTTACGCCTGTTCATGCATCCAGCATGATGCGTTACAGGATTGATTTCAAACACTTTTTTTGGGGTCCCATGCGACTTTGTTTAACGACTACGGTTGTGGGTATCCGGTGTTTGGTCGGATAAACCACAAGTTATGCCTCTATGAAGTACAACGGCTCGTGCCTTCTGTCTGCGCCTGGGGGCGTGCGCAGTTCCTTCACCACTACTGGAGAAACATCATGAGAGAGTTCACGCGCAAGGTCTTCGTAGCCACTGCCCCGGTCTTCGGCGTGGCTCTCGGCATTGCAATCCTGCAGGCGGCCCACATTTCGTTCCCTCCTGCTCTTTCGTTCGAAGCTTGGCCGCAGTGGGCCGTTTTTGCGGCGGTGATTCATTCATGCACGGCGCTCTGCATGTTCGTTACCGCCTGCGTGTTTGGCGAAGGGTCGCCGTCGCACCCAGATGCCTCGCCATCAAAGGCATAACATGTCGCTCGACTCGGAAACACAACTGCAGGCTGCGGCTCCGCCGTGTATGTTGTGTTCCGGTCAGCTCCGACGTTATGCCCCACAAACGCCCTTCTGCGGCACTCGTTGCATCCCTGTAGCTCCCGGGCTACACTTAGCCAATGCAAGTCGAAAAGACTGACGAGTACCGCCACTGGATTGACGGCCTGAAAGACCAGATCGGCCGTGCCCGTGTACTGATGCGCGTTGATCGCCTGATTCATGGCAATCCTGGCTCACATCGCAATCTGACCGAAGGTGTGTCTGAACTCAAAGTTGACGTGGGCCCCGGCTACCGGGTGTACTACTCGCTGCGCGGAGCCAGACTGCTTTTGCTAATCGCAGGCGGCGACAAGTCAACCCAGGCCAAGGACATCGCCATGGCACTGGAACTCAACCGGCACTTCATGGAGAAGTCGTCATGACCAAATTGCCCGCAAGGAAGCCTGTGAAGACGAAGGCGTCTGCATACGACGTATCGGAGCATCTGCGCACCCCCGAAGAGATGGCGGCCTACTTGGACGCCTGGCTTGAAGAATCACCCGAAGACGCCGCTGGCATTGCCCGTGCATTGGGCGACATTGCCCGAGCCAAAGGAATGTCTCAGGTCGCAAAGGATGCTGGCCTCAGCCGCGAGAGTCTCTATCGCGCGCTCAGCGCCGAAGGAAACCCGAGCTTTTCCACTGTCCTCAAAGTCGCCAAGGCACTTGGCGTGAGGCTTCACGCGCAGGCCGTGCCAAGTGGCTCCTAGCCCCTCGCTCAAGCGGAGCGCCCGCTTAGTGCGAACGTTTTCCTCCAGAGCAGCCTGGGGAATGTTCCCCGGACCATCGTCCGGCCTGGGGGTCAGAGCACTGTACACCGGCGGTTTTTAGGTTCCAATGGCGAACGCATTTCCAATATAGGTTGAAATCTGATGTTCTTTCCTGCCATCGTGGGTTTGCTGGGTCTGGTTGGAGTGATGGTCTTTTTCTGGGTGCACAACGGCCCGGGGTCGGGCCGTCCCTTCGGCAACCGGGTGGCTGCCCACATCGGCATGCCCAAGAGTGTTTTTTACGCGCTGCTCGAAAACGGCGTCGAGGGCTCGTCGCGTGAGCTGCTGGCGTCTCTTCAGCGGTCGAAACTGGGGCTGGAGGAGGCGGGCGTCAAGCTGGGCCCTACGCTGGGCAAAGGGCTTGCGCGACTGGAGCGTCGTTTTGGCGCGCAGGGAATTTACGACAGAGCAAGGCCCATTGTTGCCAGACTTGTTGCAGCAGCTGAAAAGCAGTGACGCAGCAACCCCAACGCCATGCGCTGGCCCCGCTGGCGGCGCCCATCCGCCAAGGGATGAGCGGCGTCGCTTAGCCCTGCGGCGGGGCAAGCGCCAAAGCACTCATGTTTTGATAGCTTGCGGCGCTTGTTTCACAATGGTTTCAAATATAAATCGTATTGAATAGCTTGCGGGATAAACGCAAGCAGCTCCTATTTCAGGAGCAAATGGGTTCAATGCGCCTTGTCCCAGTTGGGCCCCACGCCCACCTCGGCGAGCAGGGGCACCTTGAGGTCGGCCACCCCGGCCATCAGGCGCGGGATGTGGCTCTTGAGCCAGTCCACCTCGCCCTCGGGCAACTCGAAGACGAGTTCGTCGTGCACCTGCATGACCATTTTGATGGCGGGTTTCTCGGCGTCCAGCACCTGCTGCACCTTCACCATGGCCAGCTTGATGAGGTCGGCCGCCGTGCCCTGCATGGGCGCGTTGATGGCGGCGCGCTCGGCGCCCGCGCGGCGCGGGCCGCTGGCGCCGATCTCGGGCAGGTACAGGCGGCGGCCAAACACCGTCTCGACATAGCCCATGGATCGGGCCGCGGCCTTGGTTTCGTCCATGTACTGCTTCACGCCGGGGTAGCGCTGAAAGTAACGGTCGATGTAGGCGGCGGCGGCCTTGGTTTCGATGCCGAGGTTTTTGGCCAGGCCAAAGCTGCTCATGCCGTAGATCAGGCCGAAGTTGATGACCTTGGCGTAGCGGCGCTGCTCGCTGGTCACCTGGTCCAGCGCCACGCCAAACACCTCGGCGGCGGTGGCGCGGTGCACGTCCAGCCCGGCGTGGAAGGCATGCAACAGAGCGTGGTCGCCGCTGATGTGGGCCATGATGCGCAGCTCGATCTGGCTGTAGTCGGCGCTGGCAATCACACAGCCGGGCGGCGCCACAAAGGCCTCGCGCACGCGCCGGCCCTCGGCCGTGCGGATGGGGATGTTCTGCAGGTTCGGGTCGTTGCTCGACAGCCGCCCGGTGACGGCCACGGCCTGCGCGTAGTGCGTGTGCACGCGGCCGGTGCGCGGGTGGGCCAGTTGGGCCAGCTTGTCGGTGTAGGTGCCTTTGAGTTTGACCAGGCTGCGGTGCTCCAGCAGCTTGGCGGGCAGGGGGTAGTCTTCGGCCAGCTTTTCCAGCACTTCTTCGTCGGTGCTGCGCGCGCCGGTGGCGGTTTTCTTCACCACGGGCATGCCCAGCTTGTCGAAGAAGATTTCGCCGAGCTGCTTGGGGCTGCTGAGGTTGAAGGGCTGGCCGGCAATCTCGTACGCCTCGGTCTCCAGCTGCAGGATGCGCTGGCCCAGCTCATGGCTTTGCTGCGCGAGCGTGGGCGCGTCGATGAGCACGCCGTTGCGCTCGATGCGGTACAGCGCCTCGCTGCTGGCGATTTCCAGTTCGTAGATAAAGCGCAGCTTGTCGTCGGCCTGCAGCAGCGGCCACAGCGCCAGGTGCACGTCCAGCGTCTGGTCCGAGTCTTCGCACGAATAGGCGGCTGCCTTGTCCACCGGCACCTGGGCGAACGGGATCTGGTGCGCGCCCTTGCCGCACAGCTCTTCGTAGCTGATGCCGGTGCGGCCGGTGTGGCGCTCGGCCAGGCTGGTCAGGCCGTGGGGCTTGTGCACTTCGAGCACGTAGCTTTGCAGCATGGTGTCGTGCACGTAGCCGTGCACTTCGATGCCATGGTTGGCAAACACATGGCGGTCGTATTTGACGTGCTGGCCCAGCTTGTGGCGCTTGGCGTCTTGCAGCCAGGGCTTGAGCCGTGCGAGCACTTCGGCCAGCGGCAACTGCGCGGGGGCGTCGGGCCCGGCATGGGCCAGCGGAATGTAGGCCGCCTCGCCGGGCTGCACGCTGAAAGAGATGCCCACGATTTCGGCACGCATGGCGTCGAGCGAGGTGGTTTCGGTGTCCAGCGCCACCAGCTCGGCTTTCATCAAACGCTGCAGCCATTGGTCGAAATCGGTCCAGTTCAGGATGGTGTCGTACACCACCGTGCGGTGCTGCGCCGCCTCGGCCACGGGGCTGGCGGAATGGTCGGCGAACAGGTCGCCGCTCTGGCCGGGCATGGCCACCACGGGCGCGGGCGCGGCGGCCGGGGCGTCGCCCGCCAGTGTGCGCGCCAGGCCTTTGAAGCCGTAGGTGTCGCAAAAGGCCATGAGCGGCGCGATCTGGGGCGCGCCGATGCGGATGGCGTCCAGCGCAGGCATGCCGGGCACCCAGCCGTTCAGGTCGCAGTCGGTCTTGATGGTCAGCAGCTGGCGGCTGGTGGGCAGCCAGTCGATGGCCTTGCGCAGGTTCTCACCCACGGCGCCCTTGACCTCGCCGGCCCGCGCCACCAGGGCGTCCACCGAGCCGTATTCCTGCAGCAGCTTCACGGCGGTCTTGGGGCCCACCTTGTGCACGCCGGGCACGTTGTCCACCGTGTCGCCGACCAGCATCTGGTAGTCCAGCATCAGGCGGGCGGGCACGCCGAATTCGGCCTCCACCCCGGCCAGGTCACGCACCTTGCCACTCATGGTGTCGATGATGGAGATGTGCTCGTTCACCAGTTGGGCCAGGTCTTTGTCGCCGCTGGAGATGACCACGTCAATGCCCTGGCGCGCGGCCGCCACGGCCAGGGTGCCGATCACGTCGTCGGCCTCTACCCCGGGCACGGCGAGCACCGGCCAGCCCATGAGGCGCACCACCTCGTGGATCGGCACGATCTGGCTGCGCAGGTCGTCGGGCATGGGGCTGCGCTGCGCCTTGTATTCGGGGTAGAGCGCGTCGCGGAAGGTGGGGCCTTTGGCGTCGAACACGCAGGCCGCGTAGGTGCAGGGGTGGTCTTTGAGGAGCTTTTGCACCATGTTGATCATGATGCGGATGGCGCCAGTTTTTTGCACCGTGCCATCGGGCAGGGTGGTGCTCATGGCTTCGCCGCCCGCGAAGAAGGCACGGTAGAGATAGCTGGAGCCGTCTACCAGCAGCAGGGTCTTTTTATCGCTCATGCGGGCGATTGTCACAGGAAGCCGCTGGCGCCGGGCGCCCATAGGCCCCGCCATGCCCATGCCTGTGTTGTGGTGCCTGAAAACCGGCAAAATACGGCCGTCTCTCGGCCCTGCGCCATGCCACAAGGCGGCGGCGGTGCTTCAACTTAGGAAGGTCATCCCATGAAAAAACTGCTTGCCTTGCTGATCTGTGCAGCCTCCACGCTGGCGATTGCTGCGCCAGAGTTCAAGAACGTGCCTGCGCCGCTGCAAAAATCTCTGAGCCACCATGGGCTCAAAACTGCGCAGCTCGACAACGGCGTGCTGCGTCTGCAGATGGACAAACCCGAGATCACCGAGCTGGTGTATTCCACCTTCATCTACCACGGCATCTGCGCGGAACAATGGCGCAGCCC
>PNML01000053.1 GCA_013823635.1 Polaromonas sp.
CCGCGAGCGGTCAGCATTTCCAGCCCCAGCATCTGGCGCTCGTGCAGAATTTTGGCGGCCTCGTAGCCGGTCACGCGCTTGTGGTTCCAGAAAATCCAGGGGTAGATTTTTTCGCCCACAGCCGGGTCCACCATGTTGATGGTGATGGTCACGTGGTCAATGTTGTATTGACAAATTTCATCCACCAGGTCGGGCAAGGCCAGCCCATTGGTGGAGATGCACAGTTTGATGTCGGGCGCCTGCTGTTGCAGCATGCGGAAGGTGTCAAACGTCTTCTTGGGGTTGGCCAGTGAGTCGCCCGGGCCAGCCACGCCCAACACGGTCATCTGGGGAATCTCGCTGGCCACGGCCACCACTTTTTTCACCGCCTGCTCGGGTGTGAGCTTTTGGCTCACGACGCCGGGTCGGCTCTCATTGCTGCAGTCGTATTTGCGGTTGCAGTAGTTGCACTGGATGTTGCAGGCAGGGGCAACGGCCACGTGCATGCGGGCGAAGTGGTGGTGTGCCTCTTCCGAGTAGCAGGGGTGGTTCTTGATCTTGTCCCAGATTTCTGCGGGCATGTCCTCCGGGCCACCAGAAGAGCCGCAGCTGGATTTGCCGCTCCCCCCTTCGGTGCCGCAACCACCGCCCGCTTCCGGCAGATCGAGCTTGGCGCCCAGGGGTTTGATTTGACCGATACCCACGTAGGTGGCAGCCGGCAGGGATGGGGTGTTCGCGCTGAGTTGCATGAGGGGCCTTCCTCGCGGCCAGGTGTGGCCGCCTGCCCCCTCTATGCCAAATCCGTGCCACCTGAAAAACCCACCAAAATGCCTGAAGTCGTTGTGTTTGTCGCGTCTCCGGCCTGCCCGGTGTGCGACAAATGCTGCAAGTCCATGTCGGTGTTCAGACAAAGGCCACAGCCTCTGGTGGGTGTCAGAACTTGCGCACCTCGATGTCGTATTTGCGCAGGGCGTAGCCCATCTGCCGGGGAGAAATTTTCAGCAAACGCGCGGCCTTGGCCTGTACCCAGCCGCAGCGTTCCATGGCCCACACCAAGCGCTCGCGTTCGCCGTCGGGTTTGTCGGCTTCATGGTCGGTGGTGGCCGGTGGCGGGGGCGCGCTGTCCCCATCTGCCGAAGGCGCGGACGGGTCAGGCGCAGCGGTGTGGGGAACGGGCTCACTCGGGGCGTTGTTGGGAATTTCCGCGATGGGGATGTCCCCCAGGCGCAGGGGGCGCACGGCGTCTTCCCGGTCGATGTGGTGCAGCACCTGGGTCAGGCAGCGGTTTTCCCGACAGGGAAAGGCCAGGTCACTGATCACGCCGTCGTGTGTCATGGTGGCGGTGCGCTCCACGCAGTTTTCCAGCTCCCGGACATTGCCGGGCCAGTAGCAACTGGTCAGGACACGGATGGCCGATGGGCTGAAGCGGGTCTCGCGCTGGTTGTCGGCGTTGAAGCGCTCCAAAAAGTGTTGGGCCATGGCCGGGATGTCTTCGCGCCGCTCCCGCAGGGGCGGCAGCTGGATGCTGACCACATTGATGCGGTAGTACAGGTCGGCCCGAAACTCACCCGCCTTCACCATGCGCTCCAGGTTGCGGTTGGTGGCCAGGATCAGGCGCACATCGACCCTGACGGGCGTGCTGCCACCCACCCGCTCAAATTCGCGCTCCTGCAACACACGCAGCAGCTTGGCCTGGAACGAAGCCGAGATGTCGCCAATCTCATCCAAAAACAAGGTGCCACCATGGGCCAGCTCGAAGCGCCCTTTGCGTTGGCCCTGAGCGCCGGTGAACGAGCCCTTTTCGTGACCGAACAGCTCGCTTTCCAGCAGCGATTCGGTCAGTGCCGCACAGTTCACGCGGATGAAGGCCTCCCGCTTGCGCGGCGACAGGTTGTGGATGGCACGGGCGATCACCTCTTTGCCTGTGCCGCTTTCACCCCGCAGCAGCACCGTGGTGCGGGCAGGCGCCACCAGGTGCACCTGCTCGAACACGGCTTGCATGGGCACCGACACGCCTATGACCTGGTCGAGCTGCTGGGCGGGCTTGAGCACCTTGTGCATGCGCCGCACCTCATCCTGGAACTGGTCGTGGGCCTGGCTGACGCTGCGGTGCAACAGCAATGCCTGACCCATGAGGGTGGCCACCATTTTGAGCAACCGCAGGTCGTCGGAGAACACACGCTTGTCATCGGGGTTGAGGCAGTCGATGGAAATCACCCCCACGGTGCGTCTGTCTGCCCGGATGGGCGTGACCAGGACCGCCACGGTGACCCCCGGAGACTGGTCGGCTGCGCCGGTGCGGTTGAGGAACAGGGGCTCGGTCCGGACATCGTGGACCACCACGGGCACACCACTGACGTACACCCTGCCCACAATGCCTTCCCCCGATTTGAAGCTCAGCCGCTGCTGCTCCTCCCGGGACAGGCCAATGGCACACAGGCCTTTGAGGTGGCCATCGGCCTCGGCCAGCACCACAAAGGCGCGCCGCCAGTCGAATGCGTGGACGAGGTAGTTCAGGGCCTCGCGAAAGGTCTTGCCAATGTCCAGTGACGTGGCCAGCGTTTTGCTGACCTCGTACACCGCCTCCAGCTCGCGCCGGGCCGCAACGGTTTGGGGATGGACCATGGGTGCACCACTTTCATGCAGAAAAGGTTTGGTCCCCGCTGCATGCAAAAAACATACCGTCTGTAGGGGTTTGTCCTTACCCGAACAACGCGGCGGGTGGTTTGTGTTGAAGCCGACAGGTGGTGACCGGGGAGGGTGTCGCGGGCGGAACAAAACCGACACATTTTTGGGGTTTTCAAGTGGCGTGCACGGCAAATGCCGGTGGCACCGAAGTTGCAATGCAGGGACGTCGAACCCATTCACCCACCCAGGAGCCCGACATGCCGGAACCAGGTCCACACAGTGCAATCCCCCGTGCCCCCCTGCCCGTTTACCTGGACTACGCGGCCACCACCCCCGTGGACAGGCGGGTGGCGCGCGAAATGTGGCCCTACCTCACCGAGTTGTATGGCAACCCCGCCAGTCGGTCGCACGCCCATGGGTGGGCCGCTGAAGAGGCGGTGGAACTGGCGCGGGAGCAGGTGTGCTCGCTGGTCAACGCCGATCCCCGTGAGATGGTCTGGACCTCGGGCGCCACCGAATCCAACAACCTGGCCATCAAAGGTGCGGCGCAGTTCCACAAAGCCAGGGGACGCCATTTGGTGACCGTGGCCACCGAACACAAAGCCGTGCTCGACAGCATGCGCGAATTGGAACGCCAAGGTTGTGAGGTCACGGTGTTGCCGGTGCTGCCCAGTGGCCTGCTGGACTTGGCCGTGTTCGAGGCGGCTTTGCGCCCCGACACCGTGCTCGCCTCGGTGATGATGGTCAACAACGAAACCGGGGTCATCCAGGACATTGCCGCACTGGGCGCCTTGTGCCGGGCACGCGGCGTGCTGTTGCACGTGGACGCTGCCCAGGCCGCGGGCAAGGTGCCCATTGACCTGGCGACCTTGCCGGTGGACCTGATGTCGTTCTCCGCACACAAACTGTATGGGCCCAAGGGCATTGGTGCCCTGTACGTGCGCCGCAAGCCCAAAGTGCGCATTGAGGCGCAGATGCACGGCGGTGGTCACGAGCGGGGCATGCGCTCGGGCACGCTGGCCACCCACCAGATCGTGGGCATGGGCAAGGCCTTTGCCCTGGCCAGGGAGGACATGGCCAGCGACAACGCCCGCATCCTGGCGCTCAAACACCGCCTGCTGGCAGGGTTTGCCAAGCTGGAGGCCGTGGCGGTCAATGGTGCGCCCGAACACTGCGCGGCCCAGTACCTGAACATCAGCTTCAACTACGTCGAGGGCGAATCGCTGCTCATGGGCATCAAAAACGTGGCGGTCTCGTCCGGTTCGGCGTGTACCTCGGCCAGCCTGGAGCCCAGCTATGTGCTCAGGGCCATGGGCCGCAGTGACGAGTTGGCCCACAGCTCGGTGCGCTTTTCGCTGGGACGTTTCACCACCGCCGAAGACATTGATGTCACGGTCCGCCAGGTCACTGACGTGGTCAACCGCCTGCGGTCCATGAGCCCGCTGTGGGACATGGTCCAGGCTGGCGTGGACCTGAGCACCATCCAGTGGGCCGAGCACTGATTCGGTCGCATTCATTCATCCCTTCACAGACACACGGAGCACCCCATGGCCTACAGCGACAAAGTGGTTGACCACTACGAAAACCCCCGCAACGTGGGTGCCTTCGAGGCAGACGATGCCAGCGTCGGCACAGGCATGGTGGGCGCCCCCGCTTGCGGTGACGTGATGCGCCTGCAAATCAAGGTCAACGCCCAGGGGGTGATCGAGGATGCCAAGTTCAAAACCTACGGTTGTGGCTCGGCCATTGCCAGCAGCTCGCTGGTCACGGAGTGGGTGCGCGGACGCACGCTGGACGAGGCATTGGCCATCAAGAACGCCGACATCGCGGAAGAGCTGGCGCTGCCTCCCGTGAAGATCCATTGCTCCATCCTGGCCGAAGACGCCATCAAGGCCGCTGTGGCCGATTTCCGCTCACGCCAGGCCACCGCCGCCCCCAGCCAGGGCGCACCGGTGCTCACAGACCAGCCCGTGTGCGAATCGGTCGCTCGCTGACGCCCCGCCACCTTCCCTTTCACCATTGCCGTCCGAACACAGGAGTTCACCATGCAAACCAACGCTGCCCCCGCCAGTGCAGACATTCCCAGCTACATGCCCGTGCTCATCGAATTCACGGCGCAGGCCGCGGCCAAGGTGTCCGAGCTCATTGCTGAAGAGGGCAACCCCGAGCTCAAGCTGCGTCTCTACGTCACCGGCGGCGGTTGCTCGGGCTTTCAGTACGGTTTTGCCTTTGATGACCAGGTGGCTGAGGACGACGTGCAAGTGGTCACCGAGGGCGTGACCCTGGTGGTGGACGCCATGAGCCAGCAGTACCTGCTGGGCGCCCGGGTGGATTTTGAGGACAGCCTGGAAGGCTCCCGTTTTGTCATTCACAACCCCAACGCCCAGGCCACCTGTGGCTGCGGCAGCTCGTTTTCGGTCTGAGGTGCCACCATGAGTGTTTCTCTCACCCCCGCAGCGGCGAGCCACGTGGCGCGTTCGCTGGCCAAGCGCGGCAGCGGCATAGGGCTGCGGCTGGCGGTCAAAACCAGTGGCTGTTCCGGTTTTGCTTACGCACTGGAGTTCGTGGACGCGGTCAATGACGACGACCAGTGTTTCGAGAACCATGGCGTGCAGCTCATCGTGGATTCGCGCAGCCTCGCCATGCTGGACGGCACCGAGCTGGACTTTGTGCGCGAAGGCCTGAACGAAGGCTTCAAGTTCAACAACCCCAACGCCAAGGCCAACTGTGGCTGCGGCGAGAGCTTCGCCGTCTGACCACGGAGAACCACGCCCCATGGCACTGCTGCAAATCGCCGAACCCGGTCAAAGCGCCGCCCCCCACCAGCACCGCCTGGCCGCTGGCATCGACCTGGGCACCACCAACTCGCTGATTGCCACCGTGCAAAGCGCCGTGGCGCGTGCCTTGCCCGATGACGACGGCGCGCTGTTGCTGCCCTCGGTGGTGCGCTACCTGCCGGGCAATGGCCTTGTGGTGGGCCGCGAGGCCCAGGACAGCCAGGCGCTGGACCCCGAGAACACCATCGTGTCGGTCAAGCGCTTCATGGGCCGCCGCCTGGCCGACGTGAAAGAAGCCACCGGACTGCCCTACCGCTTTACCGATGCACCGGGCATGTTGGGCATTCAAACCGTGTGCGGGGAACGGTCGCCGGTGCAGGTGTCCGCCGACATCCTGACGGCGCTGCGCGAGCGCGCCGAACACACCCTGGGCGGACCGCTGGCCGGTGTGGTCATCACCGTGCCCGCCTACTTTGACGACGCCCAGCGCCAGGCCACCAAAGATGCCGCCCGCCTGGCCGGGCTGACCGTGCTGCGCCTGCTGAACGAGCCCACCGCCGCCGCCATTGCCTATGGGCTGGACAAAGCCGCCGAGGGCACGTTTGCGGTGTACGACCTGGGTGGTGGCACCTTCGACATTTCGGTGCTGAAACTGACCAAAGGCGTGTTCGAGGTGCTGGCCACAGGCGGCGACTCTGCCCTGGGCGGCGACGACTTTGACCACGCCATTGCCCAGTGGTTTTGTGCGCAGCACGGACTGGATGGACTGGCCGCGTTGCCCGCCACCTCGCAGCGCAGCCTGCTGGCCGCGTCGCGGGCCGCCAAAGAGGCCTTGTCGCTGCACGACACCGCAGCGGTGGCCCTGCACCCGGCCCATGGCCAGGCGCTGCAAGCCATTTTGTCGCGCAACCAGTTTGCCGAATTGACGGCGCCCCTGGTGGCGCGCACCATGGCCGCCACGCGGCGTGCGCTGCGCGACGCCCAGCTGGATGTGTCCGACATCACCGGCGTGGTGCTGGTGGGCGGCTCCACCCGCATGCCCGTGGCCCGCGATGCGGTGCGCAGCTTCTTTGGCCGCGAGCCCCTGGTGGACATCGACCCCGACCAGGTGGTGGCCATCGGCGCAGCGCTGCAGGCCAATGTGCTGGCCGGCAACGGCACGGGCGACGACTGGCTGCTGCTGGACGTGTGCCCGCTGTCGCTGGGCCTGGAAACCATGGGCGGGCTGGTGGAAAAAATCATCCCCCGCAACTCCACGCTGCCCGTGGCACGGGCGCAAGAGTTCACCACCTTCAAAGACGGCCAAACCGCCATGACGCTGCACGTGGTGCAGGGCGAGCGCGAGGCCGTGGCGCACTGCCGTTCGCTGGCCCGTTTCGAGCTGAAGGGCATTCCGCCCTCCGTGGCCGGTGCGGCACGCATACGCGTGAGTTTTCAGATTGACGCCGACGGTCTGCTGTCCGTCACCGCCCGCGAGCAAACCACGGGGGTGGAGGCGCACGTGGAGGTCAAGCCCACCTACGGGCTGGACGACACGCAGATCACCGCCATGCTGCAAGACGCCATCGGATCGTCCAAGGCCGACATGCTGCTGCGCACCCTGCGCGAAGTGCAGCTGGATGCCCGCCGCCTGCTCGATGCCACCGAATCGGCCCTGGCCAAAGATGCCCAGCTGCTGTCACCCCAGGAGCTGGCCCAGATTCGCCAGGCCATGTTCCAAGTGGCCGACGCGCTGGAAACCGAAGCGGCGGTGGACCCGCTGCGCGCCGTGGCCGCCGAGCTGTCGGCCGCCACCGGCGAGTTTGCCGCCCGGCGCATGAACGCCTCCATCCAGCAGGCGCTGGCGGGACGCGCCATTGACAGCCTGGCCTGACGACGCGGAGCCCCCACCATGCCCCACATCCGCATCCTGCCCCACCCCGACCTGTGTCCGCAGGGGACCGAGTTTGACGTCCGCCGCGGCGCCTCGCTGTGCGAAAGCCTGTTGAAGGCCGGCGTGGCCATTGAGCATGCCTGCGACATGGTCGCCGCCTGCTCCACCTGCCACGTGCACGTGCGCGAAGGCAGTGCGTCACTGGCCGAACCCGACGATGAAGAAAACGACCAACTCGATAACGCCTGGGGCCTGGACGCCCAGTCGCGCCTGGCCTGCTGCGTGAAAGTGCGCGACGTCGACCTGACCATCGAACTGCCCCGCCACACCCGCAACCATGCGCGGGAGGCTTGAGGTTTGGGGCGGGTGGTTTGGGGTTTGAGGGGCGATGGTGGGGGTGTTTGGCGGCCGCTATTTTGCTGAGATTTACTTGAAAATTGACGATTTTCAGATAGCTGTCATCAAATCCATATCATGCGATGAAAGGTATTTTTGATCGCAAAAACCGTGATTAAAAGCATAGCGGTTGAAAACGACTTTGCGGGGAAGAAGGCTGGGCGTTTGGTGGGGGGAGGTCACGGTGCGGTGATTCGATGCCACCAGACGGTGTGAATCAATTGCGCCAGCGAATTAACAGATGTGCTGCCGCAGCGGAGCCGGCTTTTTGGCAGGAATCGACCAGAAGCCGTCATCGGTCAGGCGGGAGACCAGCCGTTCAACGTTCGAGTTAGGCGTCACCGCTGGGCGCAGACTCAGTTGCGCAAGGGCAAGGCCGCACCGATGGCGACAAAGGCGCCACCACAAGCGCGGTTGAATTGCTTCCCGACTCTGCGAAGCCAGGGACGTAGACGTTGAGCGGCACTGGCGAGTGCAAATTCAGTCACAAACTCGACGAGCGCGAAAGTTGCGGCCATGACTACGAACTGGACAAACAGGCTGCGCGAAGGATCAACAAACTGAGGAAGGAACGCCGCAAAGAAAAGCAAACCTTTCGGGTTCGTAACCGCAGACAGCGCACCCTGGCGGAACAGTTCAAGGGATGACGCCGCCTGTGCAGCTTGCTTGGGTTCGAGGTCTATCGGGGGAGATCTCCAGACCTGAACTCCGAGGTAGACCAGATAGAAACCTCCGAGCCACTTGAGGACCGTAAGCCAGACGATCGAGGACTGGAGCAGGGCTCCAATTCCAAACATCGAAAGTCCGATGAGCGTGACGAAGCCGAGGGTGCCACCCAGGATCGTGTTGAGGGTCTTGCGATGGCCGTACAGCGCGCCGTGAGTGAGTGCAAGTAGCCCGTTCGGACCAGGAGACAGTGACAGGCCGACGGCTGCGGCGAGATAAATCAACCAAGTGGTGACGTCCATGAGCGAGGTGGGTGTGGTTGTGACGCCTAACGAATGAAAGGGACTTCCCCGTCCCGAGTGATCCGCGCAGTTGCGGGGTACGGCATCCAGGTGCCACGATGGGAAGTTCGAACTCTCATCAACTCACTCGTTTGTTGGAAGGGGAAGTCCCATGGCAATCATATCCGTTGGCATCGATCTGGCAAAGAACGTCTTTGCTGTTCACGGCGTCGATGAATCGGGCAAGCCCGCGCTGGTGCGCCCGAACGTTCCGCGTACAGATTTGTGCCTTTTCTGTGCCCCGATGGTTGGGGTGTGACGCTGGGCCCCCCTCGTGAAACGATGGCCCAGTGCCTTCCCGCAGAGGCTGACGTTTACATCCTGGCTGACGCTGAATGTGCTTGGTCCCAGTGGCATTGCATGAGCTGCTGGCTGCGCGTCGGCGCATGCTGACCGAGTTGCCACGGGCGTTGCTGCCAAGGCACCGAAACTTTTTGCTGCCCATGCTGCGCGCCGAGCCGGACTGGTCACTGCTGCCCCATGCCCACCTTGAGCAATTGCCAGCACTGCAATGGAAGTTGCAGAACTTGCTGCGTCTCAAAAAGAATGCCCCCAAGTTCAAGATGCAGCATGACGAACTGGCTGCGCGGTTAAGACAAGCCGACCAGTCCTGATGAGTCATGCCCGTGCGCACAAAATGTGGGTGCGTTTCGAGAATAAATTTTCAATGAAATAGCCACTCAACGATTCATACATAATCGTTTGTAGCTATTTTTGTTGATATGTGTCTCAAGGCCGACTTTGCATGGTGAAGTTGGTTTTTTTGCGTTCATGGGGTTCGCAACAGGCACCTAGCCAGCCAACGCGCCCAGCGCCTGCCGTCTGGCCACTGGCCTTGTCGGACCACCTGTCCGAAACCACACAATCCCGACAGCCCTGCGTTGCCCGCCATGGGCGTGAAGGCGACCAGACGCGACAAAACCGCTTTGCCAGCGCTGGTTTTGGCGGCTTTTGGATGCTTTTTGAAGGTCGCTGGGCATGGCACGCAGATTGCGATGGAGGGGGCAAAGGACGCACCCCACATGGCCCACAGTCTCGTCATCAACGACACCACCCTGCGCGACGGCGAACAGACCGCTGGCGTGGCGTTCACCGTTGAAGAAAAGTGCGCCATTGCCGGGGTGCTGGCCGCAGCCGGTGTGCCGGAAATGGAAATCGGCATTCCCGCCATGGGCGAGGAAGAGGTGGCCTGCATCAACGCCATGGCCGCGCTGCACCTGCCCGCCCGCCTGATGGTGTGGGGCCGCCTGACCGATGCCGACCTGGCCAGCGCCCTGCGCTGTGATGTCCACATGGTCCATCTGTCGGTGCCGGTGTCCGATATTCACCTGCGCCACAAACTGCGCCAGAGCCGCGAGTGGGTGTTGGCGCAAGTCACCCGCGTCATCAGCGCGGCGGCGGCCACGGGCCGCTATGTGTCGCTGGGGGCAGAAGACGCCTCGCGGGCCGATGCGGGCTTTTTGGCCCAGGTGGCGCAGCGCGCCCAGGCCTGCGGGGCACAGCGCGTGCGCTTTGCCGACACGCTGGGTGTGCTGGACCCGTTTTCCACCTACGAGGCCATTGCCCGCCTGCGCGATGCGGTGGACATGGCCATTGAAATTCACGCCCACAACGACCTGGGCCTGGCCACGGCCAACACCCTGGCCGCACTGCGCGGCGGTGCCACGCACGCCAACACCACCGTCAACGGCCTGGGCGAGCGGGCGGGCAACGCCGCGCTGGAAGAGGTGGTGATGGGCCTGCGCCATTTGCACCGGGCCGACGCGGGCATCCACACCCAGGCCCTGGTGGCCATCTCCCGCTTGGTCGAGCATGCGTCGGGGCGCCAGGTGGCGTTCAACAAAAGCATCGTGGGTGAGGCGGTGTTCACCCACGAGTCGGGCATCCACATCGACGGGCTGCTGAAAAACGCCGCCACCTACGAGAGCTTTGACCCGTCCGAGCTGGGCCGGGAGCGGCGCACGGTGCTGGGCAAACATTCGGGCTCGCAGGCCGTGCGCCAGGCCTATGCCGCGCTGGGGCTGGCGCTGGACAACGATGGGGTGGTGGGCGGCTTGCTCTCGCGCATCCGCGAGCACGCCATGCTGACCAAGCAGCCGCCGTCTGTACAAGACCTGCAGCGCTTCTGGGCCGACGCCCAGGCCGGTTGCGGCGTTCACGCACTGGCCGTCTGAGCACCACACCGCCATGAACCCCGAGCCCACCGCCACCCTGCACGCTGCCACCGGCGATGCGCCCGCCAGCGCCCGCGCTGCCTGGTGGCGGCTGGTGCGCGAAGACGTGCACTGCGTGCTGGCCCGCGACCCCGCCGCGCGCAACCTGCTGGAAGTCTGGACCATTTACCCCGGTGTGCAGGCCGTGGCCATGCACCGACTGGCGCACGCGCTGTGGACCAGGGGCTGGCGTTACCTGCCGCGCTGGCTGTCGTTCTGGGCACGCTGGTGGACGCAGGTGGACATTCACCCGGGGGCCACCATTGGGGCGCGTTTTTTCATTGACCACGGCGCTGGGGTGGTGATCGGTGAAACCGCCGAGATCGGCCACGACGTGACGCTCTACCACGGCGTCACCCTGGGCGGCACCACCTGGCGCGTGGGCAAGCGCCACCCCACCCTGGGCCACCATGTGGTGGTGGGGGCGGGGGCCAAAATTTTGGGCCCCATCGTGGTGGGTGAGCGGGCGCGCGTGGCCGCCAATTCGGTGGTGATAGACGCGGTGCCCGCCGATGCCACCGTGGTGGGCATTCCGGGTCGGGTGGTGGCGCCGCGCCGTGCCCGTACCCATGGCTTTGATTTGAACCACCACCTCATTCCCGACCCGGTCGGCAAGGCCATGGCCTGTCTGCTGGACCGCGTGGCCCAGCTGGAACGGGCCGAGGCCCACCGCGGCGCCACCCACCCGGGGACTGCGACCCACGACACCGGTGCGGCGTGCGGCGCCTGCGACGACGACTGCGCGGTACCCGTGTTCCAAAAAACCTCCGCCACCCCCCGTTCCCCTCTCACCACCCACGCCACCGAGGAGTCACTCTGATGGAAAACTTTCTGCTCCAACTCAAGGCCTTGTCTTCCGCCGAGGACTTCCTGCATTTCTTTGGTGTGCCGTTTGATCAGAGCGTGGTCAATGTGAGCCGGTTGCACATCCTGAAGCGGTTTTTTCAGTACATCCGCCAGGAAAACCTCGGTGCCGAGGCCAATGAGGTGCAGATGTTCACCGCCTACCGGGGGTTGCTGACACGCGCCTACGCTGACTTCGTCACCTCCACCCCGGCCAAAGAGAAGGTGTTCAAGGTGTTTCAGGACATCGACGGCAAGCAGCACGTGTCGCTGGACAACTTGCGCGCCTCCATGCCCATGCGGGCCGTGGCCTGACGGCAGGGCGAATGGCCCCCGCATTTCCGGTCGGACTGGTTTTGTTTCCCCGCCCCCGCAAGGGGTTTCGGCCTCGCTGAGGCGGCTCATTGGAGATTGACATGCACATCGTCGTCTGTATCAAGCAGGTGCCCGATTCGGCGCAGATCCGCGTCCACCCGGTCACCAACACCATCATGCGCCAGGGGGTGCCTGCCATCGTCAATCCCTATGACCTGTTCTCGCTGGAAGAGGCGCTGCGGCTCAAAGACAAGTTCGGTGGCCGCGTGACGGTGTTGTGCATGGGCCCGCCGCAGGCGGAGGAGGCGCTGCGCAAGTGCATCAGCTTCGGCGCAGACGACGCCGTGCTGGTCACCGACCGCGCCTTTGCCGGGGCCGACACGCTGGCCACGTCTTACGCGCTGGCCGCTGGCATCCGCCAGATTGCCCGTGAGCAGGCGGTGGACATGGTGTTCACGGGCAAGCAGACCATTGACGGCGACACCGCCCAGGTGGGCCCAGGCATTGCCAAGCGCATGGGCCTGCAGTTGCTGACCTACGTGTCGCGCATCGTCGAAACCGACCTGGAGGCCCGCACCATCACGGTGGAGCGCCGCGCCGAGGGCGGGGTGCAGGTGCTCAAGACGGCGCTGCCCTGCCTCATCACCATGCTGGAAAACACCAACGAGATGCGGTTTGCCAGCCTGCCCGCCATGATCCACGCCGCCGCCTACCCGGTGCGCAAGTGGAGCAAGGAGCAGGCGGCCATCGAAGACCTGGACAAGATCGGCCTGAAAGGCTCGCCCACGGTGGTGAGCAAGGTGTTCGGCCCCACCGCCCGCAGCGAAAAGGCCGAGATGCTGGACCTGGAAACGTCCAACCTGCGGGACGTGTCGCTCAACCTGTTGCAAAAAATCTTCACGCGCCACCCGACGCTGGAGTCCGACCTGCTGATGAAGGAACTGTCATGAGTGAAGCCCCCAAACCTGCCGCCGCAGCCGCCAACCCCGCCGCACCGGCTAAACGCCCCGCAGGCCGTGCAGGCCGCAACACCGAGCTGCCCGAACACCTCAAGGCCTACAAGGGCGTGTGGGTGTTCATCGAGCACGACCGGGGACATGTGCACAGCGTGTCGTGGGAGCTGCTGGGCGAAGCCCGCAAACTGGCCGACACCCTGGGCAGCTACGTGGGTGCCGTGCTGCTGGGCGGCCCGGATGAACACCTGGACAAGTTCGCCGCCGAAGCCTTCACCTATGGCGCGGACAAGGCCTTCACCATGACCGACCCGGTGTTGAAGGGCTACCGCAACGAGCCCTTCACCAAGGGCCTGACCGACCTGGTGAACAAGTACCAGCCCGAAATTCTGCTGCTGGGGGCGACGTCCATGGGCCGCGACCTGGCCGGTTCGGTGGCCACCACGCTGCTGACCGGCCTCACGGCGGACTGCACCGAGCTGCGCATCGACCCCGTGTCCAAGGCCCTGGCGGCCACGCGGCCCACCTTTGGTGGCTCGCTGCTGTGCACCATCATGACCCTGGCCTACCGCCCGCAGATGGCGACCATGCGCCCGCGCACGGCCCCCATGCCACAGGCCGATGCCAGCCGCACGGGCACCACCACCCACGACACGCTGGGCATGGTGGAGACGCAGATCGTCACCAAGCTGCTGGACTTCATTGCCGATGCCAACAGCAACACCATCAACCTGCCGTATGCCGACGTGATCGTCAGCGGTGGCAAGGGCATGAAGAGTCCCGAGAACTTCAAGCTGGTGTTCGAACTGGCCCGCGTGCTGGGGGCCGAAGTGGGCGCCACCCGCCCGGTGGTGCAGGCGGGCTGGGTGGAGACCGACCGCCAGGTGGGCCAGACCGGCAAAACCGTGCGACCCAAGCTCTACATTGCCGCGGGCATTTCCGGGGCCATCCAGCACCGGGTGGGCATGGAAGCGTCGGACGTGATCGTGGCCATCAACACCGACCCCAATGCCCCCATTTTTGACTTTGCCCACTACGGCATCGTCGGCAATGCCATGCAGGTGCTGCCCGCACTGACCCAGGCTTTTGCTGCGCACCTCGCGCAGCGCAGCCGCCAGGTGGCCTGAACGGAGAACTGACATGAAAAAACCATCCCAATTCGATGCCATCGTGGTGGGGGCAGGGCCTTCGGGCAACGCCGCCGCCTACACCCTGGCCAAAGCGGGCTTGAAGGTGTTGCAGATCGAGCGCGGGGAATACCCCGGCAGCAAGAACGTGCAGGGGGCCATCCTGTATTCGGACGCGCTGGAAAAAATCATCCCCGACTTCCGCGACGACGCCCCGCTGGAGCGCCACATCATCGAGCAGCGCGTGTGGGTGCTGGACGACAACTCCTTTGTGGGCACGCACTACCGCAGCGACGAATACAACAAGCCCCCCTACAACCGCTACACCATCATCCGGGCGCAGTTTGACAAGTGGTTCAACAGCAAGGTGCGCGAGGCCGGTGCGCTGGTCATTTGCGAAACCACGGTTGAGCACCTCATCATGGACGGCGACCAGGTGGTGGGCGTGCACTGTGACCGCGAAGCGGGCGAGGTGTTTGCCGATGTGGTCATCCTGGCCGACGGGGTCAACTCCACCCTGGCGCGTAAGGCGGGGTTTCATGGCGAGATCCAGGCGGGCAACGTGGCCCTGGCGGTCAAGGAAATCCTGTTCATGCCCGAAGACACCATTCGCCAGCGCTTCAACATTGGCGAGGAAGAGGGTGTGGTCATCGAGATGGTGGGCAAGATCACCGACGGCATGATGGGCACGGGTTTTCTCTACACCAACAAGGAGTCGCTGACCATCGGCATTGGCTGCATGCTGGGCGACTTCAAGGCCAGCCCCAACAAGACATCGCCCTACGCGCTGCTGGAGCAGATGAAGCGCCACCCCTCCATCGCCCCGCTGATTGCCGGTGGCGAAATGAAGGAGTACGCCGCCCACCTGATTCCCGAAGGCGGTTTCTACGCCATCCCCAAGGTGTACGGCAACGGCTGGATGATCGTGGGCGACTCGGGTGGCTTTGTGAATGCCGTGCACCGCGAAGGCTCCAACCTGGCCATGACCACGGGTCGCCTGGCCGCTGAAACCGTGATTGCGGCCAAGGAAGCGGGCAAGGGCTTTCGGGCCGACGCGCTCAAGCCCTACAAGACCGCACTGGACGGCAGCTTCGTCATGAAGGACCTGCACAAGTACCGCGACATGCCCGGGGTGTTTCACCAGAACAGCCAGTTCTTCACCACCTACCCCGATCTGGTGTCCAAGGCCGCGCACAAGATGTTCACCGTGGACGGCGTGGACAAAAAGACCAAGGAACGCGAAATCTTTGCCAGCTTTCGCCAGTCGCGCTCGCTCACCGGCCTGGTGGGTGACGCCGTCAAACTCTGGAGGGCCTTCCGATGATTGCCGTCAATGTCGAAGACAAGCTGTTTCAAAACCGCTACCGGGTGGACGCTGGGCGCCCGCACATCAAAATTCGCCAGCCAGAGGTCTGTGCCAGCGAATGCGCCGACCAGTCGTGCACCCATGTGTGCCCGGCATCCTGTTACAAGGCCGAGGGCAATGGCAAGGTCACGCTCATCACCGACGGCTGTCTGGAGTGCGGCAGTTGCCGCATCATTTGCTCCGAGCACCAGAACGTGGACTGGGACTACCCCCGCGGTGGGCACGGCATTTTGTTCAAGTTCGGCTGAGCGGAGGTCCCATGCCCAAGCCCCAACGCCACGTGTTCGTGTGCACCCAAAACCGCCCGCCCGCACACCCCAGGGGGTCGTGCGCGGCCAAAGGCTCCACGGCGGTGCTGCAGGCCCTGTGGGCCGAGCAGCAAAAGCGCCAGGCCTACGAGGGGGTGTCCATCACCTACTCGGGCTGCATTGGCCCGTGCGACCAGGGGGCCAATGTGCTGGTCTACCCCGAAGGCGTGCTGTACCGGGGCGTGACGCCCGAGGATGTGGCCGACATCTTCACCAGCCACCTCGAAGGCGGCCAGCCTGTGGAGCGCTTGCTGGCCCCGGCCAGCGTGTGGTGAGCACTGCTTGCCTGCCCGTGCGGCCCGCTGACTGAGGCAACCCGCTCGGGGCTGGCTCAGGGTGCCGCAGCGTGCTGGAAGCCTTGCAGCACGTTCACGGCGTTCACACCCACCTCGTCCACGGCGTAGCCGCCTTCGAAGGTGAACACCGTGGGCAGGCCCGCGCCAGCCAGCGCCGCACCAATGCCCAGGTAGTCGGCGCTGTGCAGGGTGAAGCCCGAAATGGGGTCGCCCGCAAACGTGTCCAGCCCCAGCGGCACCACCAGGGCCTGCGCGCCAAAGTCGGCCACGGCTTGCAGGGCGCTGTCCAGCGCGGCCCGCCAGGTGGCCAGGCCGGTGCCGCGTGGCAGCGGCAGGTTGAGGTTGCAGCCCTCGCCCGCGCCCGCGCCGCGCTCGTCGGCATGGCCCAAAAAGAACGGGTATTCGGTGGCCGGGTCGCCGTGGAGGGACACGGTGAGCACGTCGGCCCGCTCATAGAAGATGGTCTGGGTGCCGTTGCCGTGGTGGTAGTCCACGTCCAGCACGGCCACCCGGCTCACACCGCCGTCGCGCAGCGCCTGTGCGGCCACGGCGGCGTTGTTGATGAAGCAGTAGCCCCCGAAAAAGTCCGGCCCGGCGTGGTGGCCGGGTGGGCGCGTCAGGGCGAAGGCGCTGCGCTCGCCCGCCAGCACGGCCTGCGTGGCGGCCAGCGCACAGGCCGCCCCGGCGCGCGCGGCCACCCAGGTGCCTGCGGTCAGCGGCGAGCCCGAATCAAAGCTGTACGCACCCAGGCGGGCGGCGAAGTTGCTCGGCAGCCGGTCGGTGCGAAAGCCGTGGCGGTGGGGCAGCGGCCACACCGAGGGCAGGGCGTCCTGGTGGGCGTTGGCCGGGTCCATGGCCACCCACTCGGCCCAGGCACCGGCCAGAAAGGCCAGGTAGTCGGCGCTGTGCACGCGGGCCAGGGCGGCATCGAGCGCGGTGCTGGCCGGGGCACTGGTCAGGTCGGGTGTGAGCAGCGGACCCAGCGGGCGGCGCTGCAGCTCGGCCAGCACATGGTCCAGCCGGGCGGGCACCTCGTGGCAGGCCACCAGCTTGCCGCGAAACATCTCATGCTGGCCCACATGGCGGGTGTGTTCGGGGTTGTGGAAGGTTTTCATGGCCCCCAGTGTGCCAGCGGCCAGACCGGTGTCAGCCCAGTTCGCGGAAAGACTTCAGCGGTGCCAGCGGGTCGAACTGCGGGGCGCGCTTGGCCTGCATGGCCAGGATGGATTCGCGCACGTTGGCACTGCTCCAGATGGCGCCTTGCAGCCAGCCCATCTGGCGCAGGCTGTCTTCCACCGAATGGTCTTGTGCGTAGTGGATGGCCTGTTTGGTGCCCCAGATGGCCACGGGCGGCTTGCTGGCAATTTCCGCGGCGCATTGCAGGGCGGCGGCCAGCATGGCCTCGGGCGTGTCAAACACCTCGTTCACCAAGCCGTGGGCCAGCGCCTTGGCGGCGGGCAGGCGGCGGCCGGTGTAGGCCATTTCCTTGACCACCGCCAGCGGGATGAGCTTGGGCAGGCGTTGCAGCGTGCCCACGTCGGCCACCATGCCGATGTTGATTTCCTGGATGCAAAAGAAGGCGTCTGCCGTGGCGTAGCGGATGCAGGCCGCCGTGACCATGTCCACCGCGCCACCGATGCAGCCGCCCTGGATGGCGCAAATGACCGGGATGCGCAAGGTCTCCAGCTTGGTGAAGGTGGCCTGCATGTCGGCCAGCAGGTCGAACACGGCGGCGCGCCCGGTGGCGGTATGGTCGTCCAGCGCCACGGCCCCGGCAAACACGTCGAGTGCCATGCCCGCGCTGAAGTGCTTGCCCGTGCTGGAGATGACCAGCGCACGCGCCGTGCCCTCGCGGTGGATCTGGGTCAGCACCTCGTCCAGCTCGCGCCAGAAGGTGGGGTGCATGGTGTTCATGGCCTCGGGCTTGTTGAGCACCAGGTGGGCCACATGGTTGGTCTGGGTGACGGTGAAGCAGGTCAGCATGGTGGGGCGGGTGGGTCGGTTCAAAAAGCGCAGCCTACCGTGGGCAGGCGAGCGGATGAGGGCTGACCACTCTAAAAGCCAATCGGCTGGAGCGCTGTCGCGTGGGTTCGGCCCGTTGCTGCCATGCCCCTTCAGCACCAGGCCAGGGGCTCAGCGCCCGCCTGCGCGGCGCTGCTCGCGCCCCATGAAGAGGTAAAGCCCCTCCACCTTGTCGCGCGCCCAGGGGGTTTTGCGCAAAAACTTCAGGCTGGACGCCACGCTGGGGTCCAGCGCAAAGCAGCGAATGGGGATGCGCTGGGCCAGCTCATCCCAGCCGTAGTGCTCTGACAGGGCCACCACCATGGCCTCCAGCGTCACGCCGTGCAGGGGGTTGTTTTTCTGGGGGGCGGGTGCTGGCGGGGTGGGCATGAAAGGTGTTGGTTAAAAAAAGCAGCTGAAAACACTCACCAGACGGGCGCTAGCGGCACATTTGACTGATTTTTTCAGTCCAGGCTTGGTGGGGCTTCAGTTCAGCGCGCCGCTGAAGGGGCAGCCGCCGTGGCTGCCTGGGCTGTCGCACGAGCCGCAGGGGTTGGCGGGCAGCCGCAGTGCGTCGCCCCCCTCGCTGGGTTTGGCGGGCACCGAGAGCAGTTTGTTCAGGGCGGTGGAGTGACACCGGGGACACTCAGGCACCGTGCTGGCTCGGACCAGGGTTTCAAACTCGTGGCCGCAGCCACCGCAGGCGTATTCGTAAATGGGCATGGCAGGGTGCGAAACAGGTGGGGGTGGATTCAAGTGCCCCGATTATCCGTCCCCAGCGTGTCCGTGGCGCAGGTGGTGAGGCGCAAGTGAATCATCAAAAAAGAAAGCAAATCACCTATGCCCATCCTGCGCTAAGTATCAAAAAGATCGGGTGTTTCTGTTTCCGGTGGACGTGGCCGGGTTGTGGGGGACAGGTTGGCCCTTGGCACGGCATGGGGCAGCGGGACTCCGTCTGGCCCCAGCTTGCACAGATTGCCCACGCGCACGCCCAGCAGGCGCAGGGGGCGCTGCAGCGGTGCACGCTTGAGGGCCAGGCCAGCGGCGTGGCGCAGGTCTTTGGCCGTCAGCACGGGGGCATCCAGGCTGTGGTCGCGGGTGACAATTTTGAAGTCGGCAAACCGCAGCTTCACGCCGATGGTGCGGCCCGCGTAGCCTTTGCGCATCAGGTCGGCCGCCAGCTGTTCGCACAGCCGGGTGAAGATGGCCCCCAGCTCGGCGCGGTCGCGCACGGCGTGCAGGTCGCGCTCAAAGGTGGTTTCGCGGCTGATGCTGACGGGCTCGCTCTCGGTCACCACGGGGCGGTCGTCGCGGCCCCAGGCGGCCTCGTGCAGCCAGGCCCCGTAGCTGGGGCCAAACTGCTGGCGCAGCCAGGCGGGATCGCGCTCGGCCAGCTCGCCAATGGTGTGAATGCCCTGCGCCGCCAGCCGGCCTTCAGCCTTGGGACCAATGCCGTTGATTTTTCGGCAGGGCTGGGGCCAGAACAGCGTGGGCAGGTCGGCCTCGTGGACGATGGAAATGCCGTTGGGTTTGTTGAATTCGCTGGCCATTTTGGCCAGCAGCTTGTTGGGGGCCACGCCCACCGAGCAGGTGAGGCCCGTGGCATCGGTGATGGTTTTCTGGATCAGCCTGGCCAGCACCCGGCCGCCCTCGCGCTGGCCACCGGGCACCTGGGTGAAGTCGATGTACACCTCGTCCACCCCCCGGTCTTCCATGACAGGCGCGATCTCGGTGATCAGGCGCTTGAACCAGCGCGAGTAACGGCGCACCTCGTCAAAGTCCACCGGCAGCAGGATGGCATCGGGGCAGAGCTGGGCGGCCTTCATCAGGCCCATGGCCGAGCCCACGCCAAACTGGCGCGCCGCATAGGTGGCGGTGGTGATGACCCCTCGCCCGGTGTAGCTGCGCAGCCGGGGGAAACAGTCGGGCGGCACACGCCGCAGCAGGTGAGCGACCTCCTCTGGGGGCAGACCGGCGAGTGTGGCCGGGTCGGCAAGGTCCGCCAGCGCAGGGTCAAACCGCTCGGGCTGCGCCGCGCGGTGGGCGGCCAGCAGTGCCGCGTCAAAGCGTTCGCCGTGGCGTCGGCCGCCGCCAATGACCACCGGCAGTCCCTTGAGCTGGGGAAAGCGCAGCAACTCCACCGACGCGAAAAACGCGTCCATGTCCAGGTGGGCGATGCGCCGGGGCAGTGAGGGCGGCTCCGTGGGTGCCGCAGCCGGTGTCATGCGCGCTGGGCCACCCAGTGCGCAAAGCGGGCCAGCACACGGGCGGCCTCGGGGCTGGGGGCCACGGCGTCGGCCAGCGCCTGGGCGTCCACGCCCTGGCTGTGCAGGGTGTCGGCCAGGTGCCGCACGTAGGTGCGCGTGGCATCGGGGCCAAATTCGGGGTGGAACTGCACGCCCCAGGCGCATTCGCCCACGCGAAAGGCGTGGTGGGCCTCAAAGTGGTTGCGGGCCAGCACGGTGGCCCCCGGCGGCAGGCGGTGCACCGACTGGCGGTGGGCGCTGGGCGCGGCAAAAGGGGTGGTGCCCAGGTGGCCCAGCAGCGGGTCGCTGGCGGCGTGCGCCGTGGGTTCCACGCAGATGGTGCCCGCTTCCAGCCCCTGGGGGTGGTAGCCCACCTCGCCGCCCAGGGCGTGCGCCAGCAACTGGTGGCCGTAGCAAATGCCCAGCACGGGCACACCCAGGGCCACCAGCTTGGCCAGCCAGGCGGCGGTGGTTTCGCTCCAGGGTTCGCGGTCGGTGACCATGGCGTGTGAACCCGTCACCACCACGCCCATGCGGCGCTGCACCACGGTGGTGGGGTCGGGCAGGGGGGTGGGTTGGGTGGGGTGGTGGGCGCTGCCGCTGGGAGGGGGCTCGGTGTGCCCCAGCGGTGCCGGGCGCGGATCGGCCACCTCGATGTGGACAGGGGCGTCTTCGGCCTGCAGGCCCTGGGCAATCCAGTGCTCGAAATCGCCCAGGTTGGCCTTCAGCTCGGGCAGGGTGTCGCCCAGCTTGACGATGAGGATGGGGGTGGATGTGAGGGGCGCGGTGGCGGTGGGCATGGCGGGTGAGGAAAACGGTGTCGGGGTGCGGTGGCCCATCAGGGGTTGGCGTCGTCCGCGGTGGCGGGGGGTGGGTGCAGCAACCATTGGCGTGCGTCGTCGGGCAGGTGCAGGCTGCAGTCGGCCAGCGAGCCCGGCAGCAGTCCTGCCTCGTACAACACCTGCAAGCGGGCGGCTTCCTGGGCCACGTCCAGCAGTTCCGCGGCGGCTTGCCAGCGGCGCTGGGCCATGGCGTCCACCTGGGCGGTGATGGCGCCCACCACGTTGTCGGGCAATTCCCAACGGGCGGCGACGCGGTGCGACAGGATGGCCGCGGCGTGCGACACGTCCTGTGCGGCGTGGTTGTCGTCGCCGAAGGCGCTGTCTTCGCCCACGGGCACGCTGCGCGGGCCCAGGCCGTGGGGGTCGGGTTTGCTCAGGTGGGCCACCCGGTCGGCCATGCGCAGGCTGACCAGCAGACCCACGTTCAGGGCCAGGCCCGCCAGAAACGCTTCGAACGGGTCCACGCCCCGTTCGGCTGCCAGGGCTTTGCTGGCGTTGGCACAGGCTTCACCGAGTTGCCACACGCGTTTGGCTCCCAGGCGGGTCAGGGGGCCGGCATCGGGACCCAGCACGGGCCGGAAGGCCACGCGCGCAATCAGCAGCCTCAGGCCCTGGCTGCCCAGCAGGCGCACGGCTTCTTCGGTCTGGGTGACGGGGGTGCTGCGTTGGTGCAGGGCGCTGTTGGCTTCCTTCAGGGCTTCGGACAGCAGGGTCACGTCCTGTTCGATCTGTTGGGCCAGGTCATGGGCGGAGCTGTGTTCGTCGCGCAGGCTCTTGAGCAAGCCGGGCAGCACGGTGGGCACGCGGGGCACCCAGTCGGCGGCGCGGCTGGTGTCCAGGCTCATGCGTTCGACGATGTCGGCCAGCTTGTCCAGCGTCAGTCCGTGGGTGTTGCCGGCTTCGTCCAGGCCAAACACCCAGTGCAGGCAGGCGGTCTGGGCGTTGAAGCCGGTGATGGTGCGCTCACCTTCGGGTGGTGGGTCGCCCGCTGGCGCGGCTTTGGTGTCTGTGGCAGACGGCACGGCGGGGGTAGCCGCCCAGGCGGTGTGCCCGGGGGGCAGGGTGGAGCTGGTGGGGGTGGTGGTGGGTGGGGTGACCTGTGGGGGCTGGGCCGGTGCGGGGGACAGCCATTGTTTGAGCCAGTTGAACATGGGGTGTGCTCCAGGTGGCGGGGTGTTCAGAGGGAGGCGCTCCAGCGGTCGTCCCAGGGGGGCACGCCGTGGGCAGGGTCCAGACCTTGCAGTTGCCGGCGGTCGCGTTTGGTGGGGCGACCTTGTGTGAGCGCGTGGGCGGGCTCGGGGGCCAGGCGGCGCTGTTCGGCCGCCAGGGCACGGGTGGCCAGGCTGTCGGGGGTTTCTTCGTACAGGGCCTGCGCCACGGGGGCGGGGCCACGCATGGCGCTCAGGCCCAGCACGCGCACGGTGCGCACCACTGGGCCGCTGCGCAGCGTCACCATGTCGCCGGGTTTGACTTCGCGCGAGGCCTTGGCCTCCTGGCCGTTGACCTGCACCCGGCCCTTGTGCAGGTCGTCTGCGGCCAGCGACCGGGTCTTGAAGAACCGGGCGGCCCACAGCCATTTGTCGATGCGGAGTTTGTCCATGCCTGGGATCGGGGTGGGTGATGGGTGGGGCGTGGGTCGTGGCGGGCGCCAGCCCATTCACAGTATGCCTTGCCCGCAGGTTCTAAACTCGGTGCCATGCGCTGTGCGCCACCGTTGTTGCTTACCCACACACCCATTCCCTGTCTGCCATGACCCCAACCGCTTCCGCCGCCCTGCCTCCCTTTGTCACCGAGTTGGCGCAAGCCCGGCAAACCGTGGCCATTGACCTGGGCGAGCGCAGTTACGACATCGCCATAGGCCCCGGCCTGCTGGGCAGTGCCGCCACCTATGCCGACTGCCCCAGAGCCGCCCAGGCGCTCATCGTCACCAACACCACGGTGGCCCCCTTGTATGCCCAGCGCTTGCTGCAGGCCATTTCTCCGCTCTACCAACAGGTGCATGTGCTGGCGCTGCCCGACGGCGAGCAGTACAAGGACGGCGCCACCCTCAACCTGGTGTACGACCAGCTGCTGGGCAGCACCGCCGACCGCAAGACCGTGCTCTACGCGCTGGGCGGCGGCGTGGTGGGCGACATGACCGGCTTTGCCGCCGCCTGCTACATGCGCGGCGTGCCCTTTGTGCAGGTGCCCACCACCTTGCTGGCGCAGGTGGACAGCAGCGTGGGCGGCAAAACCGCCATCAACCACCCGCTGGGCAAAAACATGATCGGCGCCTTCTACCAGCCGCAGCTGGTGGTGGCCGACCTCGACACCCTGAACACCCTGCCCGAGCGCGAGCTGAGCGCGGGCCTGGCCGAAATCATCAAGTACGGCCCGATTGCCGACATGGCGTTTTTCGACTGGATAGAGGCCCACATCGACGGTCTGCGTGCCCGCGAACCCGCCCTCTTGGCCACAGCGGTGCGCCGCAGCTGCGAAATCAAGGCCTGGGTGGTGGGGCAGGACGAGAAGGAAAGCGGGCTGCGCGCCATCCTCAACTTTGGCCACACC
>PNML01000054.1 GCA_013823635.1 Polaromonas sp.
ACTTTGATGCCCACACACCAAAAAGGGCGCTGGTTTGAGCGCCCTTTTTTTGTTGGCCATTGGCAGGCTTGCGCCAAGTGGCTGACCGTCGATATTCAATAAAAAACGCCTATGGCGCCTTATTTGATTGAATAGTTTGCTCTTTATTTGATTTGGAGCCGCTGGCTCCCTTCACCGTCCGGAGACACGCACATGAGTTACCTCGCCCCCGTCAAAGACATGCTGTTCGGTATCCAGCACCTGGCCAACATCGAGCAAGTGGCCCAGTTGCCCGGCTTTGAAGATGCCGGTTACGACACCGCACAGGCCGTGCTGGAAGAGTGCGCCAAGTTCAACCAGGACGTGTTGGCCCCGCTGAACTGGGAGGGCGACAAAAACCCCAGCAGTTGGAAAGACACCGTGGTCACCACCACGCCGGGCTTCAAAGAGGCTTTCAAGCAATATGCCGAGGGTGGCTGGCAGGGCCTGCAGCACCCGGTGGACTTTGGCGGCCAGGGCCTGCCCAAAACGATTGGCGCGGCCTGCGGCGAAATGCTCAACAGCGCCAACATGAGCTTTGCGCTGTGCCCCCTGCTGACAGACGGTGCCATCGAAGCCCTGCTGACCGCCGGGTCCGACGACCTCAAGGCCACCTACCTGGAAAAGCTGGTCAGCGGCGAGTGGACAGGCACCATGAACCTGACGGAACCCCAGGCCGGTTCCGACCTGGCGGCCGTGCGCACCCGCGCCGAGCCCCAGCCCGACGGCACCTACAAGGTGTTCGGCACCAAAATATTCATCACCTACGGTGAGCACGACATGGCGGACAACATCGTCCACCTGGTGCTGGCCCGCGTACCCGGCGCGCCCGAGGGCGTGAAAGGCATCAGCCTGTTCGTGGTGCCCAAATTCATGGTGGGTGCCGATGGTGCCCTGGGTGCGCGCAACGACGTGTTCTGCGTGAGCATCGAGCACAAGCTGGGCATCAAGGCCAGCCCCACGGCGGTGCTGCAGTTTGGCGACCACGGTGGCGCGGTGGGCTACCTGGTGGGCCAGGAGAACCGGGGTCTGGAGTACATGTTCATCATGATGAACGCCGCCCGCTATGCGGTGGGTGTGCAGGGCATTGCCATTGCCGAGCGCGCCTACCAAAAGGCCGTGGGCTATGCCAAAGACCGCGTGCAAAGCCGCCCGGTCGATGGCTCCATTGCCGCCAGCGCGCCCATCATCCACCACCCCGACGTGAAGCGCATGCTCATGACCATGCGCGCCAGCACCGAAGGTTGCCGGGCCATGGCACTGACGGCGGCCGCCGCCTACGACGCCGCCCACCACCACCCCGACGCCGACACGCGCCAGCAAAACGCGGCCTTCTACGAGTTCATGGTGCCGCTGGTCAAGGGCTACAGCACCGAGCAGAGCCTGGAAGTCACCAGCATGGGCGTGCAGGTGCACGGCGGCATGGGCTTCATTGAAGAAACCGGCGCAGCGCAGTACTACCGTGACGCCAAGATCCTGACCATTTACGAAGGAACGACCGCCATCCAGGCCAACGACCTGGTGGGCCGCAAAACCGCCCGCGATGGCGGTCAGACGGCCAAGGGCATTGCCGCGCAAGTCGAGGCCACCGAGGCCGAACTGCTGGCCCAAGGCGGTGCCAACGCTGCCGCCGTGGCCAAAAAGCTCAAGGCCGCCCGCCTGGCCTTCATTGATGTGGTGGAGTTCATCGCCACCAACACCCGCGCCAACCCCAACGCCGCCTTCGCGGGCAGCGTGCCCTACCTGATGCTGGCGGGCAACCTGATGGCCGGCTGGCAACTCGCCCGCTCGCTGCTGGTGGCCGAGGCCGCGCTGGCCAGCGGTGACTGCGGCGACTTTGGCCCCGGCTTCATGCAGGCCAAGGTCACCACCGCGCGTTTTTATGCCGATCACATCCTTGTGCGTGCCCCTGGCGTGCGCGATGCCATCGTGGAAGGTGCGGCCAGTGTCACCGAGTTGGCACTGGATGCGTTCTGAACTCAGTAGCATGCACCTCAGCAGGAATGGGCGGTAACGCCCATTTTTTTGTTCAAAAACTCAACCCAAGGAGCCCCATGTCACGTTTGCCCGGCGCACTTGCCCACCTGCCTTTCCCCGTCATCGGCTCGCCCCTGTTCATCATCAGCAACCCCAAACTGGTCATCGCTCAGTGCGTGGCCGGTGTGGTGGGCTCCATGCCCGCCCTCAACGCCCGGCCCGCCGAGCAGCTGGAGGAGTGGTTGATCGAGATCACCGAAGGCCTGGCCGCGCACAACGCCGCCCACCCCGACAGTCCCGCCGCCCCGTTCGCCATCAACCAGATCGTGCACAAAAGCAACGACCGGCTGGCGCACGACATGGCGCTGTGCGTGAAGTACAAGGTGCCCATCATCATCACCAGCCTGGGCGCCCGCGAAGACATCAACGCCGCCGCCCACAGCTACGGCGGCGTGGTGCTGCACGACGTCATCAACAACAAACACGCCCGCAAAGCCATCGAAAAAGGGGCCGATGGCCTGATTGCGGTTGCCGCCGGGGCAGGTGGCCATGCGGGTGTGAAAAGCCCGTTCGCACTCATTCAGGAAATTCGCCAGTGGTTCGACGGCCCGGTGGCCTTGAGCGGCTCCATCGCCTCGGGCGGCGCCATTCTGGCGGCCCAGGCCATGGGCGCGGACTTTGCCTACATCGGCTCGGCCTTCATTGCCACCGACGAAGCCCGAGCGGTCGATGGCTACAAGCAGGCCATCGTGGAGAGCAACTCCGACGACATCGTGTACAGCAACCTGTTCACCGGTGTGCACGGCAACTACCTGGCCCCCAGCATCCGCGCCGCCGGTCTGGACCCCGACAACCTGCCCGAGAGCGACCCCAGCAAAATGAACTTTGGCGGCGACAAGTCCAAGGCCTGGAAAGACATCTGGGGCTGCGGCCAGGGCATCGGTGCCATCACCCAGGTGCAACCTGCGGGCGAGCTGGTGGCCCAGCTCAAGCGCGAATACGCCGAGGCGCGGGCACGGCTGGCGTTGGGCTGAAAATTCCCATCAAAATAGCACCTATCGCTTATATAGTAAGCGATAGGTGCTATTGAATCAGGGCGGTGGGTTTAACCCCAGTTCTTTCAAAAAAGCATTGTGTTTGGCCTTGGCCGCTGCAATGCCTTCTTCAATCTTGACCAGCTCAGCATGCGTGGCAGTCAGGTCAATCTCCGCCTCGCCCACCGCCGTGCTGATACTCAGTGCAGTTCCGATGGCGCACCACAGCACTTTTTGAATTTCTTGCCGCTGCCGCAGGGGCAAGGCTCGTTGCGGCCCACCTTGGTGCTCAGGCGCCGCGCCTGCTGGCGTTCGGCCACGGCTTGCCGCAAGGGAAGCCAAAAAGCGTGAATCTGCCGCACGCTCTCTTCAATTTGTTTGGCAAGCGCATGTCGCTGCACGGGTGTGCGGGTCAATTCGTCTTGGTCGGGTGAGAAATTTTCTTCACCCAGCAAACCAATGGGACGAAACCAATCTGCGCCCCTTGCATCATTCAGCAAGGGCTGCCATGCGGCGGGGGTGAGCTTGATGCCCTGGCAAAAGCCATAGGCCCACATCTCTGCATCTTCAAATTCACCCTGGTCATCGTATTCCGTTGTGCTCCAAAGCAGTTCCACAAACGTCGGGTTCTGCCCAAAGCCAAACACAATGCTGTTGAAGTGGCGCATCACCAAGCCCAGCCAGTGGTTCGTCTGCTCCAGGGTGTCTGCGGGCGGCATCATGCCGCCGCTTTCTTGCTGTCCCCACACCACGGGTAACCACTGGCTCGGCATCACGGTCTCAGGCCCAATGGCAATGGCGTGCAAAAAACCGTCCAGCGTGTCCAGCGTCATGCTGTCGTCGTTGTCCAAGTAGAGCAAAAACTGGTCCAGCTCTTCCAGCTCCTCCTCCGAGAGAGGCCCAATCATCATGTTGACCTTTTGATCGAGCGGTAGTGGTGGCTTCAACGCCTCAAGCTTGCGAAGCAACTCGGGCTCTGCCGCTTTGGCGGCTTGTTGGGCCTGGGTCACAAAGCTGGCAATGCCCTCTTTCTCAATGGCCAAAAAGGCAGCCTCAAGCGCCGCTGTGTCGGTTTCAAACGGGTCGTCCCACACGGTGGATGTGCCCCCTTCGTCCACCACTTCCAAAATCCACGGGCTGTTCGTGCTGCGATAAATGTCGATGCGCAAGGTGTGCCCGTCTGCGCTGTGAGTCTGAGCCAGTGGCGAGTGGATGATGTCCATGTCATCGGTCATAAATCTTCAATCCGGTATTCGCTGCTGCCAACCTGGCCTCCTGACGATGAAAAAATACCCACGCCGTTGCCAGCGTGGGTATTGATTGATAGCAAACTATTGATCAATGACAAGCCATGTGGCCATGTTTGTCTGATTTATTTGCATTCGTGGGTGTCTGCTTTCTCTCAAGCCGCCTCAGCCACCCGCTTGGCAATGTGGGCGAGCGCTTCTTCCACCTGGTCGATCAGGATCAGGCACAGGTCGCCGGGATTCAGGCGCGCCAATGCGGTGTCAATGGCCACGAATTCGCCCTGAATTTCCTGCACATGGCTGGTTTTGGTGGCGCCTTCCAGACCCTGGCGCAGCAGGCGCAGCACCTCGCCATCGGCGCGGCCACGCTGGCAGGCGTCTTCGTACAGCAGCACATCGTCAAACACGCCACCCAGGATGGCGGTTTGCTGTGTGATGTCCTCATCGCGTCGGTCGCCCGCGCCGCTGATGACCACGCTGCGCTTGTTGCCGGGCATGGCCTGCACGGCGCTGGCCAGTGCGGCAATGGCATCGGGGTTGTGGCCGTAGTCGGCAATGACCGTGGCGCCTTTGTAGTCAAAGGTGTTGAAACGGCCAGGGGCGGTGTTGGCGTCGCTGTTGAAGCTGCCCATGGCGCGAACTATGTCCTCCCACGGGGTGCCCAGTGCCCAGGCGGCCGCCACGCTGGCCAGCACGTTGTCCACCTGAAAGCCAATGGTTCCCCCGCGTGTCAGTGGCATGTCTTTCAGGGGCAGGCGCACCTGGAATCGGCCTTCCTGGGCCACCACATGGCCATCGTTCACATACACCGCGCGTTTGCCCAATGCGAGGTGGGTGGCCATGACGGGCAGGTGTGGGTCCGCCGCAAAGTAGGTGACGGCACCTGGGCACATGGCGGCCATGGCCACCACGGACGGGTCGGCGGCGTTGAGCACGGCGGTACCGTTTTCGGCCACGTTGAGCACGATCACGCGCTTGAGCACGGCCAGGTCTTCCACGGTGGTGATGTAGTTCAGGCCCAGGTGGTCGCCCGCGCCCAGGTTGGTCACCACCGCCACCTGGCAGCGGTCAAACGCCAAGCCTTCGCGCAGCATGCCGCCACGGGCGCTTTCGAGCACGGCGGCATCCACGTCGGGGTGCATGAGCACGCTGCGGGCGCTGCGCGGGCCGCTGCAGTCGCCGCTGTCAATCTGGCGGCCATTGATGTAGACCCCGTTGGTGTCCGTCATCCCCACCCGCTGGCCGGCGGTTTTGAGGGTGTGGGCGATCAAACGGACCGTGGTGGTTTTGCCGTTGGTGCCGGTGACGGCCACCACCGGGATGCGCCCGTTGTCGTTGTTTGGGTACATGTGGGCAATGATGGCCTCACCCACATGGCGGCCTTTGCCGAACGAGGGGTTGGTGTGCATGCGCAGGCCAGGGGCGGCGTTCACTTCCACAATGCCCCCGCGTTGCTCCTCCAGCGGACGCATGACGGTTTCGCACACCACGTCCACGCCGCAAATGTCCAGGCCAATCATTTGCGCCGCGGCGATGCAGCGGGCCGCCACCTCGGGGTGCACGTCGTCGGTCACGTCAGTGGCGGTGCCGCCGGTGGACAGGTTGGCGTTGTTGCGCAGGATGACCCGGCGGCCTTTGTCGGGCACGGAGTCGATGGTCAGCCCCTGTTCGGCCAGGCGTGCCTTGGCGATGTCGTCCAGGCGGATGCGGGTGAGCGGTGTGGCGTGCCCGGTACCCCGTCGCGGGTCGGTGTTGACCTGGTCCACCAATTGCTGCACGGTGCTTTCGCCGTTGCCCACCACCAGGGGGGGTTCACGCCGGGCGGCGGCAACCAGCTTGTCACCCACCACCAGCACGCGGTAGTCGCTGCCGACCAGGTAGCGTTCCACCAGAATGTCGTCGCGGTACTGGCGGGCGTTGTCGAATGCGGCCATCACGGCTTCACGGGTGCTGACGTTGACGGTCACTCCCTTGCCCTGGTTGCCATCCTGCGGTTTGACCACCACCGCCCCACCGATTTCCTGCGCTGCCGCCCAGGCATCTTCGGCACTGCTGACCGGGCGGCCTTCCGGCACGGGCACCCCGGCGGCGGCCAGCAGCTTCTTGGTCAGCTCTTTATCCTGGGCAATGGTTTCGGCAATGGCACCCGTGGTGTCAATTTCCGCTGCCTGGATGCGGCGCTGCTTGGCGCCCCAGCCAAACTGCACCAGGCTGCCCTCGGTCAGCCGGCGAAATGGAATGCCCCTGGCCTTGGCCGCTTCCACGATGGAGCCGGTGGAGGGGCCCAGGCGAATGTCTTCGTCCAGTTCGTTCAGGGCGGCGATGTGGGGGCGAACGTCAAATTCGGCATGGGTCATGGCGGCGGCACAGAGCTGTTCGCCCACCGACAGGGCCAATTTGCCCACGGCCTCTTCGGTGTATTCCACCACCACTTGGTACACGCCAGCTTCTTCGGTCGGGGTGGTGCGGCAGAAGGACACGGGGCACCCGGCACGCATTTGCAGGGACAGCGTGGTTTGCGCCAGCACGTGGGCCAGCGACAGGGGTTTGGTCAGTGGGTAGGGGCGGAAGGCGCCCACCTCGGGGAACAGGTTCCGAACCTGTGCCTCCACCCCGGGCAGAACGTTGAGGTTGCTTTCTTCGGGGGTGCATTGCACCACCGCTTCGATGCAGGTGGTCCGGCTCCAGAGGTTGGGGCCGCGCAGGGCTCGGATGCGTGTGACTTTCATGGGCTGTCTTTGGAGAATGCGGTGGATGACCGGCCCGCTTGGGGCGGGTGGGGCGGTGCAGGTATCGATCAGGCGGGTGTGAGTTCCAGCGAGGGGACGAAAGCATCGATGCCCGCACGGATCACCGTGAGAGGAATGTTCAAGGCCCAGGCCGCCGCCACGGTGGCCAACAGCACCTGGGTCAGGGTTTCGCCGGGGTGGCAGGGGGGGTGATTCGGTTCAAACACGGGGCGGGTTTGTTCACCGGTGGCCAGCACCAGTTGGCCACCCACACACAGCACAGCCTTGCCACCCTGCGCCAGGTGTGTGGCGAGGTGCGGCAACTCGGGGGTGCTGCCGTAGTAGATGACCTCGCCGTCACACAGGTCGGCCAAGTCGGATGCGGCGGGCTCGTGGGCGTTGATGACCGCCACGCCCTGGGGCAACACCACATCCACCTGCGTGCGCACGATGTTGAACATCTGCTCGTCATCGGAGATGTAAAAATCTTCGAGACCTTGTGCTTTGGGCACCTCGGTGACGACACCGACCTGGCAGCGGTCGTACACCAGCCCTTCACCCAGGATGTGGCGGGGGCCGTTCTCAAACACCGCTGCCTGCACCTGGCGGTTCATCAGCAAGCGCTGGCTGAGCTCCCACCCGTTGGATTCCAGGCCCTGTACCCGGCGCTTGTCCAGGAACAACCCTTGGCTGTTGGCCAGACCGGTGTGTTGGCCGCTGAGGTGCAGCAGCTGTGCCAGCAGCCGGCTCACCGGCGTGGTGGTGTCCGTGTGGCCGGTCACGCCCACCACGGGGATGCGCCCGGTGGCTTCGGGGGCAAACAGGTGGTCAACAATGGCCTTGCCCACCGGGCGTGGTTGGCCGGACTCCGGCTTGATGTGCATGAGCAGGCCAGGGCCAGCGTTCACCTCCACAATGGCGCCGGCCTGCTGGGCCAACGGCTGCGCGATGTCTTTGACCACCAGGTCAACCCCGGCAATGTCCAGTCCCACCACACGCGCCGCCGTGGCCGCCAGGGCCGCGATGTCCGGGTGGACCATGTCGGTCACGTCGTGTGTGAGGTTGCCGTGGCGTTGCACGCGCACACGGCGGCCTGCTTCGGGCACGCTCTCGGGCGTCAGGCCCTGGCGCTGCAGTTCCACCAGCATGTGCTGTTCTTTGCTCAGCACAATGAACTCCAGGGGGAAGCTCTCTTCTTCGCCACGGCGGGGGTCGGTGTTGAGTTGTTGGTCCACCAGCTGCTGCATGGTGTGAACGCCGTCGCCCACCACCTCGCTGGCTTGTCCGCGCGAGGCCGCCACCAAGCGACCGCCCACGACCAGCAGGCGATGCTCCTCACCCGGCACACAGCGTTCCACGATGACGCCATTGCCTTCTGCCTCGGCGGCCACATAGGCGGCGCGCACGTCGGATTCGGTCATCAGGTCCAGTGTCACGCCTCGGCCATGGTTGCCGTCCACGGGCTTGACCGCCACTGGCAGGCCGATGTCCTGCGCCGCGTCCCAGGCTTCATCGGCGCTGTCCACGGTTTGCCCCTCGGGCACCGGAATGCCGCAGGTGGCCAGCAGGGTTTTGGTGAGGTCCTTGTCGCTGCAGATGCCTTCGGCGATGGCGCTGGTGCCATCCGTTTCCGCCGTCCAGATGCGGCGCTGGGCTGCGCCATGGCCGAGTTGCACCAGGTTGCCGTCGTTGAGGCGGATGTGGGGAATGCCCCGTGCAGTGGCCGCGTCCACGATGTTGGCGGTGCTGGGGCCCAGGCACAGGTTGTCCACCATGGCGCGCAGGGTGGACACGGTGGCGGTCACGTCAAACGGCTGGTTGTCGATGGCGGCCATCACCAGGTCGCGGGCAGCTTGCAGGGCTGCCCGGCCCACGCTTTCCTCGCGGGTGCGAATGACCACCTTGTACACCCCCCGTACGTGGGTGGAGCGGGCTTTGCCAAAGCCGGTTTGCATGCCCGCGAGGTTTTGCAGCTCCAGGGCCACATGCTCCATGATGTGGCCGGGCCAGGTGCCTTCGCGCAACCGTTGCAAAAAGCCGCCGCGCACGCCGGGGCTGCAGTGGTGTTCTTCCAGAGAGGGCAGCCATGCGGTCAGGCGCTCGTAAAAACCAGGCAGCGTGTTGGAGGGACAGTCTTCCAGCTGTCCGATGTCAATCCAGGCTTCAAGGGTGGGGCGGTAGGTCCAGATGTTGGGGCCACGCAGGTATGTGACCTTGAGAATGCGGATGTCCTTGTGACTCATGTGGTGCCAGGTTGTGAGCGCCAAGCCGGCGCGGAGGGGCGGTGCCCCGGCGATGTACAGGCCTTGGGCCGCCAAAGTTACAATGAAATGTCAACCAACATTGTGCGACGAGCACAGGATGACCTGACTGGCAAGGCAACATTTTTTTACATTCCGCCAGCCCTTTTGGCGGCGTCCAGCGGCCATCAGGCCGCCTCAGCCCAGACAATCCGCTCCCATGTCAATCAGCTCCCCTGCCTTGCCCCACTTCGACCCATCGCCACTGCTGGCGGGTATCGGCCAGCCCTGGATCGCGCAGGTTCAGCGCCAGTTGCGGCCCGGCGAAACGGCCAAGGTGGCATTGCTCACCAACCTCGATGGTGCCCTGCGCGCCACCCAGACACTGGTGTTGTTGACAGAGGCCCGACTGGTGTCGCTGCGTGCGCAGGGCGGCGTCGAGCCGCAGGCCGACAGCCACCCCCTGGAGGCTGGCATGCAGTTGCTGCTGCATGACCATGCGGGTGTTGCCACGCTGGAGTTGGTGCGTGGCACGCAGCGCCTGGCGGTCTGGCGTTTCACGCTGGGGGTCAACCCGCAGGCGCAGCGGCTGGTGCGCCAGTTCAACCAGACCCTGGCCCAGTTGGCCCTGTCGCCAGCGCAACGTGCTGCACAGACCACAGCCGAGCCGGGTGCAGATGGCGATGACGACGACATGCCGTCCTTTGCGGCCGAAGCCGAGCAGCCCCCGTCCACCTGGACGCTGCTGCGCCTGTGGCGATTCGCGCGGCCCTACCAGTGGCAACTGCTGGCGGGTTTTCTGCTGATGCTGGCCAGCACGGCGGCCACCCTGGTACCGCCCTACCTGACCATGCCGCTGATGGACAACATCCTCATTCCGTTTCAGACGGGCAAGCCCATCGAACAAGGCACGGTGCTGCTGTACCTGGGGGGATTGCTGGCCTCAGCCCTGGTGGCCTGGGGGCTGGGCTGGGCCAAAACCTACATATTGGCACTGGTGTCCGAGCGCATAGGCGCCGACTTGCGCACCACCACCTACGAGCACCTGATGGGTCTGTCGCTGGAGTACTTCGGTGGCAAGCGCACGGGCGACCTGATGGCCCGCATCGGCAGCGAGACCGACCGCATCAACGTGTTTCTGTCGTTGCACCTGCTGGACTTCGCCACCGATGTGCTGATGATCGTCATGACCGCGGTCATCCTGTTCTCCATCAACCCCTGGCTGGCCCTGGTCACACTCGTGCCGCTGCCCTTCATCGCCTGGCTCATCCACCTGGTGCGCGATCGTCTGCGCACGGGTTTTGAAAAGATTGACCGGGTGTGGGCCGAAGTGACCAATGTGCTGGCCGACACCATTCCCGGCATCCGGGTGGTCAAGGCCTTTGCCCAGGAGGACCGCGAGGCCACCCGTTTTCGCGACGCCAACCGATACAACCTGCAGGTGAACGACAAGCTCAACCGCACCTGGAGCCTGTTCACGCCCACGGTGACGTTGATGACCGAAATCGGCTTGCTGGTGGTGTGGGCCTTCGGCATTTGGCAGGTGTCGCAGAACAGCATCACCGTGGGTGTGCTGACGGCTTTCCTGGCCTACATCGGGCGCTTTTACATGCGGTTGGACAGCATGAGCCGCATCGTGTCGGTCACGCAAAAGGCAGCTGCCGGGGCCAAGCGGATTTTTGACATCCTGGACCATGTGTCCAGCGTGCCCGAGCCTGCCAACCCTGTGGCGTTGAACGAGGTCAAGGGGCACATCGCCATTGACAACGCACAGTTCCGCTACGGCAACCGCGCCGTCATCAAGGGGCTGAGCCTGAACATCGAGCCCGGCGAGTTCATTGGCCTGGTGGGTCACAGCGGATCGGGCAAAAGCACGCTGGTCAACCTGATGTGCCGGTTCTATGACGTGAGCGGTGGCGCCATCAAGATCGACGGTGTGGACATCCGCGCCCTCAAGGTGGCGGACTACCGCCGCCACATCGGTCTGGTGTTGCAGGAGCCCTTTCTGTTCTTCGGCACCATTGCCGAAAACATCGCTTATGGCCGCCCGGAGGCCACCCGGGCCGACATCGTGGCCGCCGCCCGTGCCGCGCACGCCCATGAGTTCATTTTGCGTTTGCCCCAGGGCTATGACTCGCTGGTGGGTGAGCGGGGGCAAGGCCTGTCGGGTGGGGAGCGCCAGCGCATTTCCATCGCCCGGGCGCTGCTGATTGATCCGAAAATTCTGATCCTCGACGAGGCCACCTCGTCGGTGGACACCGAGACCGAGAAAGAAATTCAAAAGGCGCTGGACAACCTGGTGCGGGGCCGCACCACCATTGCCGTGGCGCACCGCCTGTCCACCCTGCGCCGGGCCAACCGGCTGGTGGTGATGGACAAGGGCCGCATGGTGGAGGTGGGCAGCCACGATGAACTGATGGACAAGCAGGGTGCCTACCACCGGCTGTATGAAGCCCAGGCGCGCCAGGCCAAGGCGGACCAGGATGTGTTGCGTGAAGGAGAAGCCGCATGACCGCAACCAATTCAATGCCCACCCCACCTTTTGACCTGAACTGGAACGACGCGGGTCGCCTGGTGTTCACCGCTGCCGATGGCCGGGTGAGTGTGGGTGTGGTGCCGGTGCGGGCCTTCCCCATTTCAGCGGCCGACGAAGGCCTGTCGTTGGTGGATGCCGACGGCCACGAACTGGCCTGGGTGAGCCGCCTGACCGACTTGCCCGCTCCCCTGCAGCAGGCCATACAGCGCGGCCTGCAGGAGCGCGAGTTCATCCCGGAAATACAGGCGCTCAACGGTGTGTCCAGCTTTGCCACACCCAGCACCTGGCAGGTGGACACCGACCGGGGGGCGTTTGAATTTGTGCTGAAAGGTGAAGAGGACATTCGCCGCCTGGGCGGCGGTGCGTTGCTGATTGCCGACAACCACGGGGTGCAGTTCCTCATCCGCGACCTGTTTGCCCTCGACCGGCACAGCAAGAAATTGCTGGACCGTTTCCTGTAAGCCGATGCACCCCGGTGCCGCCTGCGGTGGCTGACGCACTCATCAGCCAGTACGGGCCAGAGGTGCCCCAGCGCATTGCCACGATGCTGCAGCGGGTACACCCGGCGTTTGACGGACCTGCCTTTTTGATCGACGTAGCCAACGGCTATGACACACTGGGCCTGATGGCGCGGGGCACCCACATGGCGCATGCGCTGCGTCGCCACCTGCCCACCGACTTTGAAGTGGCCGTGGACCTGCTGGTGGCCAGCACCCAGGTGGGTGTGGACTTGGGGGGTGGTAGCTTGGCGCCGTTCACCTTTTTGCCCCACACCTGCTTCGTTGCGGAGTATGGTCTGCCGCATTTCGAGTCTTCCATGCGGGCACAGCACGCCCTCACGCAGGTGTTCACGGCGGAGTTCAGCATTCGCCCCTTCCTGGTCCACCACACCCAGGCCACGCTGAAGCGACTGGCCCTGTGGGCGAACGACCCCAGCGAACATGTGCGGCGCCTGGTGTCTGAGGGCACGCGCCCGCGTTTGCCCTGGGGCCAGCGTTTGCGGGCGTTTCAAGCCGATCCGGCACCCGTGTTGGTGTTGCTGGAGTTGCTGAAGGACGATCCCTCGTTGTACGTGCGCCGTTCGGTGGCGAACAACCTCAACGACATCGGCAAAGACCACCCCGATGCGCTGCTGGCCGTGGCCGGGCGCTGGTGGCACCAACCGACGGCGCAGCGCCGTTGGCTGGTGACCCATGCCTTGCGCTCACGCATCAAGGCCGGAGACCCGGGCGCGTTGGCCTTGCTGGGCTTTGGGGCGCAGGCCCAGGTGGAACTGACCGATGTCCACATGGACCCGCCCGCGCCGCGCATGGGGCAGTCGGTGCGCTGGCGCTTTGGCCTTCACAACCCCGGCACCCAGCCCCAGTCGTTGCTGGTGGACTGCGGGGTGCATTTTGTGAAAGCCAGCGGGCAGGCGCGCCTCAAGGTGTTCAAGCTCAAAACCGTGGAGCTGGCACCCGGGTGCACCGAGGTGTTTGGCAAAACACTGTCGCTGGCACCCATGACCACGCGCCAACTTCACCCCGGCCTGCACCGGGTGGATGTGCTCATCAACGGCGTGGCGCAACCGCTGGGGGTGTTCAACCTGCTGGCGGCGGGCTGAGCACCTGCCTGGCGACGGCACTGGCCGTTGCCTCAGGGTCGTTGCAGGGCTTGCAGCAGCTTTTGGCCAGCGCGGCCATTCACTTCATGGCCCAGCCGGGCCTGCTCGGTGCGGATGGCTTGGCGGCTTTTGTCACCCAGCATGCCGTCCACCTCGCCGATGTCGTGCCCGCGCATCAGCAACAGGGTTTGCACCTCGCGCCGCTGGGCCCTTGACAGGCCGGGGTCGTCGGTGGGCCAGGGGGTGGCGAACATGGGCGCACCACCCGCGGCAGTCCCCCGCAGGCGGTCCGACAGGTGGGCAATGGCCAGGCCGTAGCTTTCGGCCGCGTTGTAGCTGTAGAGCGCGTCGAAGTTGCGGCTGACCAGAAAGGCCGGGCCTTGACCCCCGGCCGGGGTCATCAGCCCCAGCGGCGCATCGGCGGGAAACACACTGCCGATGGGCTGGCCACTGGCCAGGTTCAGCCCGCGCTCGGCCCAGGTGCTGGCCGCCCGCTTGGTGCGCCGCCCCTCGCCCGACAGCGTCAGGCCTTTGGGCAGCCTGACCTCCACACCCCACGCCAAGCCAGGGCGCCAGCCCGCTTTTTGCAGGAAGTGGGCGGTGGAGGCCAGGGCGTCGGGCACGCTGGCGGTGAGGTCGCGGCGACCATCGCCGTCAAAGTCCACCGCCAGCTGTTCGTAGGTGGTGGGCATGAACTGCGTGTGCCCAAACGCGCCCGCCCAGGAGCCCACCATGGCTTCTGGTGCCACATGGCCGCCCTGCAAAATGCGCAAGGTGGCGAACAGCTCTTTCTGGAAGAAAGCCTGGCGTCGCCCGAAGCAGCTCAGCGTGCCCAGGGCCTGCACCAGCGGGTAACGGCCAAAGCTCTGGCCAAAGTTGCTTTCCACACCCCACACGGCCACCACGGTGGCCGGGTCCACGCCATACCGCTGCGCCACGGCTTCCAGGGTGCTCCGGTGTTGGGCCAGCAGGCGTTGGCCGTCGGCCACCCGCTCGTCGTCCACCAGGCCCGCCAGGTAGTCCCAGATGGGGGTTTTGAATTCAGGTTGGTTGTCCAGCTTGGCCAGCACCGAACCGTCGGGTTCGACCCCGGACAGGTGGCTGGCCCAGGTGGCGGACTTGACCCCGGCCTGGGCGGCTTGCGGTTGCAGCCTGTCCAGGCATTGCGCCCAGGCGGCCGGCGGGGTCGCGGGCACTGCGGGGGCCTGTGCCAGCGCAGGGACGAGCAGGCCCAGCGACAGGCCGCAAGCAACGGTCAGCTGTTTGGCCACTGGATATATAACGAAAAAAGCCATTGACGCTTGTATTTATTGAATTCGTTGCTATTGAATCAGATGGGCCAGGTGGCCCCGTGTTCGGGGGTGGTGGCGGGCCACCTCAGTTCGCAGCTGACGCGACGGCGCAGGTGGTCTGCCGCTTCGGCATCACCATGCACCACAAACACGTGGCTGGGGGCTTCCGGGGCGGATTGCAGCCAGGCCAGGATCTGGTCGCCATCGGCATGGGCGGAGGCCGAATGCAGCTGCACCACCTCGGCGCGCACCGGGATGTCCTGGCCATGAATGCGCAGGTGGCTGGCGCCCTGCGCCAGCGTGGCCCCCCGGGTGCCGGGCGCCTGGTAGCCCGTGAGGATGACCATGTTGCGGTGATCTCCCAACTCGCGGGCCAGGTGGTGCAACACCCGCCCGCCGGTGGCCATGCCACTGGCCGACAAAATCACCTTGGGGCCATGCTGGTGGGCAATGGCCTTGGATTCGTCGGGTGTGGTGGTCATGGTGGCCGCGTGCTCCATGTCCCGGCACTGCGCCGCGCTCAGCCGGTGTTCGCCCAGGTGCTGTGCAAACAGGCCGGTGGTGTGGATGGCCATGGGGCTGTCCAGGTACACCGGCAAATGTCCGGACACGGCTCCGCTGGCCTTGAGTTGGGCGATGGTGTAGAGCAAGGCTTGCGCCCGGCCCACCGCGAACACGGGCACCACGGCGCTGCCCCCCCGGGCCGCGACACGTTGCAGCGCGGGCGCCAGTTCTTCGGCCAGGTTGTCCGCCGGGTGGCTGCGGTCGCCGTAGGTGGACTCCACCAGCACCACGTCGGCGGCGGGGGGGGCTTCAGGGGCCTTCATCAGCACATCGTCGGGGCGGCCCAGGTCGCCCGAGAACACGATGCGTCTGCCCCCCACTTCAAGCAGCAGGGTCGCTGCGCCCAGGATGTGCCCCGCCCCAAAGAACCTGGCCTGCCAGCCCTTGATGGGCTCGAAGCCTTCGTGGGGGTGCACCGTGCGCAGGCTTTTCAGGCTGCGCTGGGCGTCGTCCTCGGTGTAGAGGGGCAGGGCGGGAGCGTGCTTGGAGAAGCCTTTGCGGTTGGCAAAAGCCGCGTCTTCTTCCTGGATGTGGCCGCTGTCGGGCAGCAGGATGCGCGCCAGGTCGCGTGTGGCGGGCGTGCACCACACCTTGCCCCTGAACCCCTCGCGCACCAGCAGTGGCACGTAGCCGCTGTGGTCCAGGTGGGCGTGGGTGAGGATGACCGCGTCCACATGGTTGGGCTCCACGGGCAAGGGTCGCCAGTTGCGCAGGCGCAGCTGCTTGTAGCCCTGAAACAGCCCGCAGTCCACCAGCAACTGTTTGCCCCCGTGCTGAACCAGATACTTGGAGCCGGTGACCGTGCCCGCTCCGCCCAGGAAGGTGATGTTGACGCTCATGGGCACAGTGTAGACCGCTTGCACGGCCCGTTGGTGTGGATTTTTGAATGAAAAAGGCCTCCCGCGCATGATGCGCGGGAGGCCTTAGCTGCTGAAAAAGGAGTGTGGTCGTTCAGCTGAAGAAGGACTTGGCCTTTTCAAACCAGCTGCCTTCGTTGGGGCTGTGCTTGCCACCCCCTTTTTTGAAGGACTCGTCCAGTTCCTTCATGAGCTTGCGCTGGTGCTCGGTGAGCTTGACCGGCGTTTCCACGGAAATGTGGCAATACAGGTCGCCGGGGTAGCTGGCGCGCACACCCTTGATGCCCTTGCCACGCAGGCGGAAGGTTTTGCCGTGCTGCGTGCCTTCAGGGATGTCGATGCTGGCCTTGCCGCCCAGGGTGGGCACGTCAATCTCGCCACCCAGGGTGGCGGTGCAGATGTTGACGGGCACGTGGCAGTGCAGGTCGTCGCCGTCGCGCTCGAAAATGTCGTGCTTGCGCATGCGGATTTCGATGAACAGGTCGCCCGAGGGGCCGCCGTTCTGGCCCGGTTCGCCGTTGCCCGCGCTGCGGATGCGCATGCCGTCGTCAATGCCCGCCGGAATTTTGACTTCCAGCGTTTTGTGCTTCTTGACCTTGCCCTGTCCGTTGCAGGTGGTGCAAGGGTCGGGGATGAGCTTGCCCGTGCCGTGGCAGTGCGGGCAGGTCTGCTGCACGCTGAAAAAGCCCTGGCGCATTTGCACCGTGCCCGAGCCATGGCAGGTCGAGCAGGTTTTGACCGAGGTACCGGGTTTGGCGCCCGTGCCTTTGCAGGTGTCGCAATCGTCCCAGGACGGGATGCGGATTTGTGCTTCCTTGCCGTTGGCCGCTTCTTCCAGCGTGATTTCCATGGCATACGACAGGTCGTTGCCCCGGTACACCTGGCGTCCGCCACGGGCCCGCTGGCCACCAAAAATGTCGCCAAAAATGTCACCGAACGATTCACCAAAACCACCGAATCCCTCGCCACCGCCGGGGCCACCGCGCATGTTGGGGTCCACCCCCGCGTGGCCGTACTGGTCGTAAGCGGCCCGCTTCTGCGGGTCGCTGAGCATTTCGTAGGCTTCTTTGGCTTCCTTGAATTTTTCTTCGGCGCCTTTGGCCGCATCACCCTGGTTGCGGTCAGGGTGGTGCTTCATGGCGAGCTTGCGGTACGCCTTCTTCAGTTCGTCTTCGCTGGCGTTTTTGGGAACGCCCAGCACCTCGTAAAAATCTCTTTTGGCCATGTGTTTCTACCGATCCGTGTGAACACGAACGCCGCGCTGGCGCACCCTGGGGTGCGCCGGTCGCGGCGGCGCGGTTGGGTGGCGCAGCCCAACAGGGCTGCGGGGGATCAACCTTTTTTGACTTCTTTGACTTCGGCGTCCACCACATCGTCGTCGGCCGGGCGGTTGCCACCGGCCTGCTGGGCACCGGCTTCTGCGCCACCAGCGGCCTGGGCGGCCTGTTGGTCGGCGTACATTTTCTCGCCCAGCTTTTGGCTGACCGTCATGAGCGCGGTGTTTTTCTCGTCGATCAGGGCCTTGTCGTCACCCTTGCAGGCTTCTTCCACGGCCTTGATGGCGGCTTCAATGCTCTCCTTTTCGCCAGCATCGAGCTTGTCACCGTACTCGGTCAGGCTCTTCTTCACGCTGTTGGCCATGGATTCGGCCTGGTTGCGGGCCTGCACCAGTTCCACCTTTTTCTTGTCGTCGGCGGCGTTGACTTCGGCGTCTTTCACCATCTGCTGGATTTCAGCTTCGGACAGGCCGGAGTTGGCCTTGATGGTGATCTTGTTTTCCTTGCCCGTGCCCTTGTCCTTGGCGCCCACGTGCAGGATGCCGTTGGCGTCGATGTCGAAAGACACCTCGATCTGGGGCGTGCCACGGGGTGCGGGTGGAATGCCCTCCAGGTTGAACTCACCCAGCGCCTTGTTGCCGGCGGCAATTTCACGCTCGCCCTGGAACACCTTGATGGTGACGGCGGGCTGGTTGTCGTCGGCTGTGGAGAACACCTGGCTGAACTTGGTCGGAATGGTCGTGTTCTTGGCAATCATCTTGGTCATGACGCCACCCATGGTCTCGATGCCCAGGCTCAGCGGTGTCACGTCCAGCAGCAGCACGTCCTTGCGGTCGCCCGACAGCACCTGGCCCTGGATGGCTGCACCCACGGCCACGGCCTCGTCGGGGTTGACGTCGCGGCGGGGCTCTTTGCCGAAGAAGGCCTTGACCTTGTCTTGCACCTTGGGCATGCGGGTCATGCCGCCGACCAGGATCACGTCGTCGATGTCGGCAACGCTCACACCGGCGTCTTTGATGGCCACGCGGCAGGGCGCAATGGTGCGCTCGATCAACTCGTCCACCAGGCTTTCCAGCTTGGCACGGGTCATCTTGATGTTCAGGTGCTTGGGCCCGGTGGCGTCGGCCGTGATGTAGGGCAGGTTGATGTCGGTCTGCGCGCTGTTGGACAACTCGATCTTGGCTTTTTCAGCGGCTTCTTTCAGCCGCTGCAGCGCCAACACGTCCTTGGACAGGTCCACACCCTGTTCACGCTTGAACTCGGCAATGATGAAGTCGATGATGCGCTGGTCGAAGTCTTCGCCGCCCAAGAAGGTGTCACCGTTGGTGGACAGCACTTCAAACTGCTTCTCGCCATCGACATCCGCGATTTCGATGATGGACACGTCAAACGTGCCACCGCCCAGGTCATACACGGCAATTTTGCGGTCACCCTTGTCGGTCTTGTCCAAACCAAAGGCCAAGGCGGCGGCGGTGGGCTCGTTGATGATGCGCTTGACATCCAGGCCAGCAATGCGGCCAGCGTCTTTGGTGGCCTGGCGCTGGGCGTCGTTGAAGTACGCGGGCACGGTGATGACGGCTTCGGTCACTGGCTCACCCAGGTAGTCCTCAGCGGTTTTCTTCATTTTGCGCAGGATGTCGGCGCTGACTTGCTGGGCCGACAGTTTTTTGCCGCGCACTTCCACCCAGGCATCGCCGTTGTCGGCGGCCACGATGGCGTAGGGCATCAGGTCGATGTCCTTTTGCACTTCCTTCTCGCTGAACTTGCGACCAATCAGGCGCTTCACTGCGTACAGCGTGTTCTTGGGGTTGGTGACGGCCTGGCGCTTGGCGGATGCACCGACCAGCACTTCGCCGTCTTCCTGGTACGCCACGATGGACGGGGTGGTGCGCGCACCTTCACTGTTCTCGATGACGCGGGTGGTGTTGCCTTCCATGATGGACACGCAACTGTTGGTGGTGCCCAGGTCGATTCCGATGATTTTGCCCATGATGAACTCCTGAAAAACTGAAAAATTTGTCTTGTTTCCAAGGTGCGGCCCAAGGCCTCGGTTTCAAGGCCCGCACACCACTGGAAGAAAATTACTTGGGTGCGCAGACGGTGACCAGGGCAGGGCGCATGACGCGCTCGGCCATCTGGTAGCCTTTTTGCAGCACGGCCACCACGGTGTTGGGTTCCTGGTCGGCGGGCACCATGCTGATGGCCTGGTGCACATGCGGATCAAACTTGGCACCGGCTTCGGGTGCGATGGCGACCACCTTGTTGCGTGCCAGGGCGCTGACGAGCTGCTGAAGTGTGGCCTCAGCGCCTTCGCGAATCTGCTGCAGCGTGGCTTCCTGGATGGCCAGCCCGGCTTCCAGGCTGTCGACCACGGGCAGCAGGCTGTCGGCAAAGCCCTCCACGGCGAACTTGCGGGCCTTGCTGATGTCTTCTTCCGCGCGGCGACGGGCGTTGTCGGCCTCGGCCTTGGCACGCAGGAACTGGTCAGCCAGGTCGGCGTTCTGCGCCTTGAGTGCGGCCAATTCGTTGACCAGTGCCTGGGATTCGTCGACTGCTTGGGCTGCCTGTGCGGCCTCCCGCTCCTCGGGTGGCATGTTGGCGCGGTAGCTGTCAGTGGCTTCGTGGGCTGCAGGGTGGGGGGCGTTTGGGGGGGCTTGATCCGGGGTGGGATTCATGGTGTGTCAGGAAAAGTGGGGAGGAACTGCGCCCACAGCTGGGGTCGTGGAGCGACATTTCAAGTGGGACAAGCGGAGAGACGTGGTGACGGGCACCAGACCAGCAAAACAGAAAGCAAACAGCCCCAAACGGGGCTGTGGCACGTGAGGAGGCTGACAGCGACGAGGCAGGCCAGCTCAGGAATGTTCAGGTGGCGTGGCCGCGTAGGCTCATTTGGTGAGTGCTGTGGTGGCGTCAGCCGCCTTGGTTTGTGCTGCGACCCATTTGTTGGAGAAAGCCTGGAGATCGTTCAGCCGTTTGAGGAGGTCGGCCCCCGTTTTGGTCAGGCCGTAGCCATTGCCCCCGTGGTCAATCAGGTTGGCCGCGCGCAGCTCCTTCAGGCGGGTGTTCAGGGTGTTGGGGGTGACGCCGCCCACGCTGTCTTGCAGCAAGCGGAAGGTCTGGGGATGTCCGTCCCGCAGCGCCCACAGCACCCGCAATGCGTAGCGGGACTCCAACAGCTCAAACAGTTGTGAGACAGCGGTTTTGTCCTTGTAACTCATGGAAGCATTTCTCCTCAGGATTCTTGATGTGACTGGGGCGAGCTCACCTCGGGGCGACAACACGGCGGGCTTGGGGGCTGCGGTGCTGGCGGGGGCGGCGTGGTGCTGGGCTTGGGGAACCGACCGATTATGGTCAATCCCAAGCGAAACCACAAACGGCCAGTCGCTTGGGTGCAACTATAAGTCAAAATGAATACTGCTCCGACTTTGCTAGCTTAAAAAGTAGCTGCTGGGTGCCTGAAAGTCACAGTTTTGGTGCAGGGATGTGGGCCCACAAAGTCGTCCGCCCGTGGCCGAGGGCTGCCTGCACCCAGAGGCAGCCGTACACTTCGGATGGGGCCGGGCGCCGCGCTCGTCTGGCGGTTTTGTGGTGTCACAGGAAGATCATGTCTGAGCGAATCATCGGTGCTTTTCGGGTTCAGCCTTTGGGTTTCGGTTGCATGGGCTTGAGCCATGGGTATGGTCCGGCGGTGTCCGACGAGCAGGCCGACGCCGTGCTGCACGAGGCCTTGGAGCGGGGGGTGAACTTCTTTGACACTGCCGCGCTGTATGCCAACGGGGCCAATGAACGGTTGCTGGGCCGTGTCCTGAAACCTCACCGTGAAAAACTGGTGCTGGCCAGCAAGTGCGGGCTCAACCACCCCGACGCCGGTCTGGCCCGGCGTATCGATGGCCGTCCCGAGACCATACGGGCCAGTTGTGAAGCCAGCCTGACCCGCTTGAACACCGAGGTGATTGACCTGTTTTACCTGCACCGGCTCGACAAAGAGGTGCCGGTGGAAGACAGCGTGGGCGCCATGGCTGACCTGGTCCAGGCGGGCAAGGTGCGGGCCCTGGGCTTGAGTGAGGTGTCGGCAACCACGCTGCGCAGGGCCCATGCGGTGCACCCGATTGCCGCGGTGCAATCGGAGTATTCGCTGTGGACACGCAACCCCGAGATTGCGGTGTTGCCCGCCTGCGAAGAGCTGGGTGTGGCGCTGGTGGCGTTCAGCCCCCTGGCCAGGGCCTACCTGACCACGCGCCTGATTGACCCGTCGCGCCTGCACACCTCGGACATGCGTCGCCACATGCCCCGGTTCGACATGCTGAACTACGCGGCCAACCTGCGTCTGCTGGACAAAATGACCCCCATGGTGGCCGAGTTGGGCTGCACGCCAGCGCAACTGGCCCTGGCCTGGCTGTTGCACCGGTCGCCCAACGTGGTGCCCATTCCCGGCACCACCAACCCGGCACACCTGCTGGAAAACCTGGGTGCCCTGCAGGTGCCCCTGGGCCCTGAACAAATGACGCGCCTGAACCGGATTTTTGCGCCGGACGAGGTGTGTGGACCGCGCTACAACGCCAGCACGCTGCTGGAGATCGATACCGAAAATTTCAATAGCTGAAACTTCAATATCGGTAAGCGCTAGAAGTCAAAAAATCAATAAAAAAAGGGCCGGCAGGCCCTTGGTGATGCACCCAGCCCCCGCGCCTGCTCAGGCGCGGCAGGGCCGGACGGGTCAGATGGAGTCGATGAAGCTGCGCAGCTTGTCGCTGCGGCTGGGGTGCTTCAACTTGCGCACGGCCTTGCTTTCGATCTGGCGGATGCGCTCACGCGTCACGTCGAACTGCTTGCCCACCTCTTCCAGCGTGTGGTCGGTGGACATTTCAATGCCGAAGCGCATGCGCAGCACCTTGGCTTCACGGGGGGTGAGGCTGTCCAGGATCTCTTTGACCACTTCGCGCAGACCCGCCTGCATGGCCGCCTCGATGGGCGCGGTGTTGGCGCTGTCTTCGATGAAGTCGCCCAGGTGGCTGTCGTCGTCGTCGCCGATGGGGGTTTCCATGGAGATGGGCTCCTTGGCGATCTTCATGATCTTGCGGATCTTGTCCTCGGGAATCTCCATCTTCTCGGCCAACACGCTGGCGTCGGGCTCAAACCCGTGTTCCTGCAAGTGTTGGCGTGAGAGACGGTTCATCTTGTTGATGGTCTCGATCATGTGCACCGGGATGCGGATGGTGCGCGCCTGGTCCGCAATGGAGCGGGTGATGGCCTGGCGAATCCACCAGGTGGCGTAGGTTGAGAATTTGTAGCCCCGGCGGTATTCGAATTTGTCCACCGCTTTCATCAGGCCGATGTTGCCTTCCTGGATCAGGTCCAGGAACTGCAGGCCGCGGTTGGTGTACTTCTTGGCAATGGAGATGACCAGGCGCAGGTTGGCCTCGATCATTTCCTTCTTGGCGCTGCGCGAGTTGCGCTCGCCTTCGTTCATGCGCTTGTTGATGTCCTTGAGTTGGGCCAGGGGCACCACCACCTGCGTTTGCAGGTCGATCAGTTTTTGCTGCAGGTCCTGGACAGGGGGAATGTTGCGCTCCAGCACCGTGCTCCAGGGTTTGTTGGCAGCGGCTTGCTTCTCTACCCAGCTCAGGTCCACCAGGTGGGGCGGAAATTCGGTGACAAACTTTTCCTGTGGCATGCCGCACTTGTCGACGATGATGCGGCGCAATTCGCGCTCTTTTTTGCGCACATCGTCCACCTGCGCGCGCACCATGTCGCACAGCTTCTCAATCGCCTTGGCGGTGAAGCGGATGCTCATCAGCTCGTCGGTGATGGCTTTTTGTGTCTTGAGGTAGGCGGCACCGCCATAGCCGTCTTTGTCGTAGATCTTGCGCAGCTTTTCGTGGTGGGCGCGGATGCTGTCAAAGCGGGAAAGGGCCTCGCGTTTGAGTTCTTCCAGTTTTTTGGTCAGGGCCTTGGAGCCGCCTTTTCCGTCGTCGTCGTCGGCTTCGTCGTACTCGTCAAAGTCTTCTTCGGCCACGTAGTCGTCGTTTTCGTTGGCGTCGGCGAAACCGTCCACCACGGTGGAAATCACCACCTTGCCGTTGCGAATCTCTTCCGACATGGCCAGGATGCTGGCGATGGTGTCGGGCGACTCGGAGATGGCCGCCATCATGTCGTTCAGG
>PNML01000055.1 GCA_013823635.1 Polaromonas sp.
AGGGCCAAAAATCTCCTCGCCCACAGACTGCAAGCCGGCCACCTCGAACATCTGCGGCGGCATCAGGTTTGGCATAGCTGACAAGTCAATGCTGTCCATCGACAGCAGGGGTTTTGACGCTTTTTTCAGCCGTGCCACTTGGCGGCTGATGCCTTCAAACGCCTCGGCGTCGATCAGCGGGCCCACGTCCGTGGCCAGTTCGGCGGGGTTGCCCACGCGCAGTTCCCGGGCAGCCCCCGCAATCATGTGCAGCACGCCATCGGCCACGGCCTCGTGCACGCACAGCAGCCGCAGGGCCGAGCACCGCTGGCCTGCGCTGCGAAACGCGCTTTGCACCACGGCGTCGGCCACCTGCTCGGGCAGGGCGGTGCTGTCGACCAGCATGGCGTTGAGGCCACCGGTCTCGGCAATCAGCGGCACGATGGGTCCGTCTTTGGCGGCCAGCGCCCGCTGAATGAGCTTGGCCACCTGGGTGGAGCCGGTGAACACCACCCCCGCCACACCGGGCAGCGCCACCAGCGCCGCGCCCACGGTCTCGCCGGGGCCGTGCAACAGTTGCAGCGCATCGGCAGGCACTCCGGCGGCGTGCAGCAGGCGCACCGCTTCCAGGGCCACGGCAGGGGTTTGCTCAGCGGGTTTGGCCAACACGGTGTTGCCCGTGGCCAGGGCGGCGGCCACCTGGCCCAGGAAAATGGCCAACGGGAAGTTCCACGGGCTGATGGCCACCCACACGCCACGCGCCGTCAGGCGCAAGGTGTTGCGCTCGCCGGTCACGCCCCAGCCCTTGAAGCCGCTGGGCATGGGCGTGTTCAAACTGTCCACCTCGGGCAACTCCATGGGCTGCATGATGCGTTCAGCTTGGGCTGCGTAGTAGCGCAGAAAGTCCACCGCCTCGCGCACCTCGGCCACGGTGTCGCCCCAGGTTTTGTGGGCTTCTTTGACCAGCAGGGCGCAAAAGCGGGGGGTGTCGGCCTCCAGGGCGTCGGCGGCGGCGCGCAGGATGGCGGCGCGGCGCTCCACGGGCGTAGCGTTCCATTGTTGGTAGCTGACAGCGCTTTTCTGGTAAGCGCCAGAGGCCAATTGGGCATCAAATTCTGGCACCACGGGCACGCTGGTGTGGGCGTGCGCGGCCAGCAGCGGGTCGCGGTGGACAGCCACCGTCAGGTCCAGGCCGGTGCTGTTGCGCCGGGCGGGTCCGTACAGGTCGGGCGGCAGGGGCAGGTTGAGTCGCGGCCGGGCGCTGGCGGCAAACTCGGCCGACTGCTCCATGGGCGAGGCCAGCAGCACGTCCATGCCCACCGACTCATCGGCCAACTGGTGCACAAAGGACGAGTTGGCCCCGTTTTCCAGCAGGCGGCGCACCAGGTAGGCCAGCAGGTCGCGGTGCTGGCCCACGGGCGCGTAGACCCGGCAGCGCACCGCCGGGTGCTTCAACACCTCGCGGTAAATGCCCTCGCCCATGCCGTGCAGGCGCTGCAATTCAAACCGAGCCCCCACACTTGCCCCTTGCGGGGCTGCGTTGCCCCCCGAGGGGGTGCTCGCAGCCTTGGGGCGGCCTTGCGGCTGCTCGGTCATCCCGGCCATTTGCAGAATGGCCGCGATGGTGCCCGCGTTGTGCGTGGCGAACTGCGGGTAAACGGCATCGGGCGCGGCCAGCAGGGCGCGGGCGCAGGCCAGGTAGCTGGCGTCGGTGTGGTGCTTTTCCGTGAACACGGGGTAGTGCGCCAGGCCCAGTTCCTGGGCGCGCTTGATTTCGGCGTCCCAGTACGCGCCCTTGACCAGACGGCACATCAGGCGGATGCGGTGCTGGCGGGCCACGGCAATGACGTGCTCCACCAACTCCAGCGCCCGGGTCTGGTAGGCCTGCAGGGCCAGGCCAAAGCCGCGCCACTGCGGGCATTCGGCGGCCACGCGCTCGGCCAGTGCCTCAAACACCAGCAGCGACAGCTCCAGCCTGTCCACCTCTTCGGCGTCAATGGTCAGGTTGATGTTGGCCTGCGCCGCCTGCTGGCACAGGCCCCACACGCGGGGCGCCAGCTCGGTCAGCACGCGCTGTTGCTGCGCGTCTTCGTAACGGGGGTGCAGGGCGCTGAGTTTGATGGAAATACCATCATTTTCGGCTGTATCGCCCGATACAGATGATTTGTTTGCTATCGCTGAAATGGCCTGTGCGTAGCTGGCCAGGTAGGTTTGGGCATCGGCTTCGGTGCGGGCACCTTCGCCCAGCATGTCGTAGCTGAAGCGCAGGCCGGGCTGCTTTTTGCGGGCGCTGGCCGCTTCTTTTTGCGCGTCGGCAATGGTCTGGCCCAGCACAAACTGCCGCCCCAGCAACTGCACCGAGCGCAGCGTGGCCACCACCACGGTGCGTGCGCCCAGGCGGGTGAACAGGCTGGGCTGCTCGCCCGAGGTGGGGTCGGGCAAGAACTTCTTGGACAAGGCAATGGCGCTGCTGGACAAGCGCGCCAGCGTGCTGCGGCTGATGCCTTCGTGCGCGCCGTCACCGTGGGCCGCGTGGCTGGCGTGCTCGCCGCCGTCAAAGTCGGCGCGGCCCAGCTGGTCGGCGGTCAGGGCCATGGCGGTTTCGGCGTCGGGCACGCGCAGCAGGGCCTCGGCCAGGCGCATCAGGGCCAGGCCCTCGGCGCTGGAAATGGGGTACTCCTTCAGCAGGCTTTCCATGGCCCAGAAGGGGGGTGGGTTGTCGCGCACGGCCTGTACCCACGGGGCAGCCGCGGTGACCACGGCGGGCCAGTTCAGCGCGCCTTCCAGTGCGGCCAGGCGGTGGGCCAGCACGGTGGCTTCGGGGCGGTAGGGGTTGGGCAAACGCATGGCGGCGGCTCCGGCAGTGGTGGGCATGAAGGGTGGATTCCGGTGAACGGGGTGTGAATGCGTGGATGATGCCGAGCAATTGATTGAGTTTTTCACCAATTTTTGTGGCGCAAGCAGTGATAAATTCACCCCATGCCCCTCACCACCCCCCCCGACCTGGACCGCATTGACCTCAAAATTCTGGCCGCCCTGCAAGCCGATGGCCGCCTGCCCAACCAGCGGCTGGCCGAGCTGGTGGCGCTGTCGCCCACCGCCGTGCTGGCGCGCACCCAGCGCCTGACGCGCGAGGGCTACATCCTGGGTTACGAGGCGCGCCTCAACCCGCTCAAGCTGGGCCGGGGCATGATGGTGTTCATCGAGGTGCTGCTGGACCGCACCACGCCCCATGTGTTCGACCAGTTCAAGGCCGCGGTGCAGGTGCACGAGGCCATCATGGAGTGCCACATGGTGGCGGGCGGGTTCGACTATTTGCTCAAAACCCGCATGGCCGACATGGCCGCCTACCGCGACTTTGCGGGCAGCGTGCTGTGGCAACTGCCCGGCGTGCGCGAAACCCGCACCTACGCGGTCATGGAGGAGGTGAAAAACAGCTCCTGCTTGCCGCTGTGAGCGGAGAGCAAAAGCGGGCAAAAAACAACAGCCCGGAAAAACCCTCGGTGGCCGTGTCAGGGGGTGTGACCGACACTGGGGGCAAACCAGCCATCGGTACACCATGACCTTGACCCCTGCACCGCACAACCGCCTTGCGGAGTTCAGTGACCTCGTCCACCTCATATATGCAGCTGGTGCCAACCCCGCACTGTGGCGAGAAGCGGTGGCTGAACTGGGGCGCTCACTGAAAGGTACCCGGGCATTGCTGTTCACGCCCCTGGCCACACCGCAAGCTGGCGGGTTCATCTTCCCGTGGCAAATGGACGACGCCTACATTGCCCTGTGGGCCACCAAATACATCGCCCATGACGTCTGGACCCAAGCGGCACAACGACAGGGACGTGTCCTCACAGGCAATGTCATGACCGACGAGGAACTGCTGCCCACTGCTGAACTGCATGCATCGGTCTACTACCGGGAGTTCCTGAGCGCACACGATGTGGAGCATGTTTGCGCAGGCGTCATTTTTGAGGGTGAACCCGGGTTACCAACCACCATTGCCACCATCTACCGGAGCAAAAGCGCCGCACCCTTTCAACCCGAGGACAAACAGTGGCTCGCGCTGTTGATCCCGCATTTTTCGAGGGCGCTCGGACTGATGCACCGACTCAACCTCGCCCGGCACCAGGAACAATCCCTGCGGGCCGCACTGAACCGGCTGAGCGTGGGGGTACTGCTGCTGGACACCCAGTTTCGGGTCACATTCATCAACACCGCCGGCCAACGGGCCATGGAAAGGCAGGACGGCTTGGCCATGGATTCTGCCCAGCGGTTGCGAGCGACCGCATCAGGCGAGAGACACGGCCAGGGCATCACCCAATGGTTGACCCAGTTGGCGGGGACAGCCCATACCGACCGAAGCGGGTTCAACGACACCCATCGGGTCAGGCGCACAGGGACTGCAGCCACGTACATGCTGCAGTGCTGCCCGCTTGAACCGACTGACCCCCTGACCCTCCACGAGGGCGCGAGGCACATTGTGTTCGTGACCGACCCTGACCAAATACGACTCCCATCACCCACCCAGTTGCAACAACAATTGGGCTTGACCCCAGCCGAATCGCGGATTGCCCTGGCTTTGGCACAAGGCATGACGTACCGGGATGCCGCCACACAGGGGCAAGTCACGGAAGAAACCCTGCGCACCCACGCCAAAAACATCTACACCAAAACGGGGGTCAACCAAAAAGCCGAACTGACGCGCCTCGTGGTGTCCCTGGGCAGCGTGGGTGTGTGACCGCCCACAGTCACCGCAACTCCATGCGCACAATCTCCCCGTTGGTGGCGCGCTTGGCGTACATCACATCGCCCACTGCGCGTACGTCAAAACACCCCGGAGGGAAACGCTGCCAGTCTATGCACACCTGACCGGCCTCCACCCGCCAAGTGCCGGAATCTGCAGCAGCGCCTGTGTTGAGGAATGCATAGCGCTCCTTGTATTCCACCCTGACCTGTGCGCCATTGGCATAGGTCATGTGCGCCACCTTGCCTGTCAGCCACTGCCTGGTTTCGGCGGGCTCGAGCACCCTCGCCCCATCAGGAAAAGCCGTGGGGAATGGCGGGTATTGCGCCCAGGCCACAGCATGAAAAAACGCCAACACGACCACATACCTGCGCATGACAACTCCCTTACATGGTGACGACAAGTGGCCCATCCACCCGCGCCTTCGCCATGGTGGACCAGACTGCGCCCGCCTTGACCTCTCGAAAACCCTGTGTGACTGAGCGGCTTTTCTCCCCCATTTAGGGGATGGCACAAGCCACAGCATTGCCCTAGCGTCGCCTGTGTCAGTCCACGTTGCACCCGTCCATACCGGGCCCGTGCAGGCGACCGACACAACCACAAACCAACACACAGGTGAGCAACATGAACATCACAGGCACAGCCAACAACGACACGCTGACGGGCGGAACTGGCGACGACGTACTGGACGGCGGCGCAGGCAACGACACACTGGACGGTGGTGCACACACAGGCACCTATGGCGACTGGGTCAAATTCGCCGGGGCCACGACCGGGGTAACGGTGGACTTGGCCGCCGGCACCGCCACGGATGGGCAGGGTGGCACGGACACACTGGTCAACATCGAGGGGATGTACGACACCCCTTTTGACGATGTGCTGAAAGGCAACGCGGGCCGAAACCTGTTCATCCTCACCGCCGGCAACGACGCGGTGGACGGCCGAGACGGCTCCGATGGGGTGGCCTACGCCGCAGCCTCCAGCGGCGTGACAGTAAACCTGCTGACGGGCACGGCCTCGGGCAGCGCCGTGGGCACCGACACACTGGTGAGCATAGAAAACGCTTTCGGCAGCTACTTTGACGACACCATCACCATGGGCAATTTTGAAGGCGGCACGGCTTACGGTCGCGCCGGCAACGACCTGCTGACGGGTGGCACCATGAGCGACAACTTCTCGGGTGGCAGCGGCAACGACACCATGGATGGCAAAGGGGGCAGCTCTGACGCTGTGTTCTACAGCGTCACAACCAGCGATGGTGGCACCAAGGCTCTGACGGGTCTTGGTGTCACGGTCAACCTGGCCACTGGGGTGGCCACCGACAACTGGGGTGACACAGACACCCTGGTGGGCATAGAGTTTGTGGAGGGGTCCACACTGAATGACACCCTGGTGGGCGGCAACCCGCTCAATGACGCTTTTGAAGGGTTCAGAGGCCTGGCTGGCAACGACCTGATCGATGGGGGCTCCGGTTTTGACCGTGTCTTCTACGAGACCAGCCCCGCTGCGGTCACGGTGGTGCTGGGCGGCACCAATGCCGGCACAGCGGCGGATGGTTGGGGCAACACCGACACACTGCTGAACATTGAGTCCGTGCGAGGCTCATCCTTTGACGACACCCTGACGGGGAGCGACTCGGCTGCGTACGAGTCCTTCGAAGGCCGCGCGGGCAACGACACCATAGACGGCAAAGGGGGCAGGGACCGCGTCGAATACCGGACATCCCCCAACGCCGTGACCGTCAACCTGTCCACGGGCACCGCCCAGGACGGCTGGGGCGGCACCGATACCTTGCTGAACATTGAAGAAGTGCGAGGCTCGGATCTGAACGACGTGTTGACCGGCAACGCCGGCAACAACCTGCTGCTTGGCGCCAATGGCAACGATGCGCTGGACGGGGGCGCGGGCATAGACATGGCCATTTACCTGAACGCCCGCAGCGGCTACACCACCAGCAAAGGAGCAAACGGCTGGACGGTAACCTCCTCCACCGAAGGCGCAGACACACTCATCAACATCGAGCGACTGGCGTTCAGCGACCAGAACCTGGCACTGGACCTGAGCGGTTCGACCGGCACGGCGGTGAAACTGCTGGGCGCCCTGGCTGGATCGGCCTCGCTGCAAAACAAGGCCCTGGTGGGCCAGGTGATTGGCCTGACAGACCAGGGGCTGAGTCTGGGCGATCTGGCCGCCCTGGCAGTGTCCAGTGGCGTCGCGGCCAACCTGGCCTCGGGCGCAGACAACACCAGTTTTGCCAAGCTGTTGATGCGCAACCTCCTGGGCAGCGACAGCAACACCGCGCTGCTGGATGCACTGACCGGCGCACTCTCGGCCGGGGCCTTTACCCAAGGTACCTTGCTGGCGGCTGTGGCTGCGCTGGACATGAACAGCGTCAACATTGACTTGGTGGGCTTGACCCAGTCTGGCGTGGCCTACGTCTGAAGCCCTCCTGGGCGCTGCCCGCATGCACCATGTTGGCAGCGCCCATTGGGCCCACACCCCATTTGGGGATTCCTTGGCGTTGGTTTATAAAAACATGCGTCAACACCAACAGGGAGCACACAACATGGCAGCTTTCACCGCTTTTGACCCGAACCGCAACACGGCAGCCGATGCCATCAACGCGATCCTTTCACCCCAGTCAGGGCTGAGCATCGTGGCCTCATCGGGCCAACTGCACCATGGTTTGGCCATCGCCGACCGATCGCCTTTCGACGGCTTGACCCCCGAACAGGTCACCGCATTGATGAACGACCCAGTGGCACTGGCAGCGCTGCTGGCCAACCAACCCGCGCAGCAGCAGCAATCGTCCGTGGCTTTCTACGATGGCTCCATCGGACCGCTGGGCATTGGCGCCGGTTTACTGCTGACCTCCGGCATAGGGCAGCCTCCACTCAGCAACACAAGCCAGGGGTTCACTGGGACGTTTGAATCAACCCTGGGACCTGACGCACTGAAGCCCAAGCTTCAATCGGTGGCCAATGCTGCGTTTGCAGGAGCGGGCACCATCATGGAGTACAGCGCCCTGAGCTTCCAGATCAACGTAACGGACCCTGGCATCAAAGGGGTGCGTTTCAACGTCATTTACGCCTCAGATGAGTACCCGGAATACACCGACTCGGAGTTTGTGGACATCGCCGGCGTGTTCGTCAACGGCACCAACCACGCGCTGTTCAACAACAACCCATTGACACCACTGAGTGTGGTGGGCGCCAATGCAATTGCTGGCAATGTGCGCGACAACAATGGCAACGCCGTGGCGAACCTAGAGTACGACGGCATTTACAAACTGCTGTCCATCGTCGCCCCTGTGACGCAAGGCATCAACACCATTGAAATTGGTGTGGCCGACACAGGCGACACCATTCTGGATTCGGCCCTGTTTATCTCTGGCCTTCAAGGCACCTCCTACACCGGGTTTGGCCTGGCACCGGTGGTCACACCCGTTCCCGGGTTGACGCAAGACCAGGCCGGCAATCAGATTTTTGTCACCCCGGCCCAAGGGAAGACAACCATCACCTTCAACGCTGCGGCCAGCGGCGGTGATGACCTGGTCGACAGCACGCAGGGCTTCTCCAGCGCGGTCTTCCAAATCGACACCTCTCAAATCACGGGCATCCAGTTTGATGGGCACGCCCTGACCCTGATCACCCCGTCTGGAACGAAATCCCTGGTCGGCGTCGAACGCATCGCGTTCAACAATGCGTACTTCGCACTGGACACCCAGCCGGGTGATGCCGTGTTCAACGCATTTGCCTTGCTGCGGGCGCTGCTGGGATCGAACCCCAACACCGCCTTGTTGAGCCAGGCAGTCAGTGGTCTGGACCACGCCAGCAGTTTGTCATCGTTCGCCAATGCCTTGATACAGCAGAGCGCCCCCACACTGAGCACGGCCCAACTGGTCAGCCAATTCATCTCCAACCTCACGGGAGGTCCGGCCGACATCGCGCTCGTCAACTTGATCAGTGCACAAGTGGGCACAGGCCTCACCTTTGCCACCACAGGAGATTTGCTGTTGGCCGCCGCCGCGTTGGACCTCAACACCCAGCACATTGACATTGTGGGCAACCCCGTTGCACTTGACCTCAGTGCCTTCCTGTGAGGGAGACACCGCATCGCCTGCGACCTTGTGTCGCACTTCCAACCCTGACCACCGATGAATGGGAACTTGCATGAACACCCTTCGCTTGTCATCCGCCGCGCCGGCGGCCATCCTCCTGACCATTGCCTCCGCCGCCCACGCCCAATCCACCAAACCCGGTTTGTGGGAAATCACCCACAAGGCGGGTGGCCATGCGCAAATGGACGCGGCGATGGCGCAGGCCCAGAAGCAAATGGCCGCGCTGCCCCCCGACCAGCGAAAGATGATGGAAGAGATGATGGCCAAACAAGGCGTCACCATGCCCACGGCCAGCGCAGGCGGCGGCATGGCCATGAAAATTTGCATCACCCCGGAAATGGCGGCCCGCAACGAAATGCCCAGCCAGCAAGAGGGCGATTGCCAAACCACCATTGGCTCGCGCACGGGCAACAGCATGAAGGTGAAGTTGGTGTGCACCAACCCACCCTCCTCCGGCGAAGGCACCTACACCTTCACTGGAGACACCGCCTACACCATGGACATGAAGTTCACCACCACCCACAACGGCAAGCCCGAAACCATGACCCTGAGCGGCGGGGGCAAATGGCTGTCGGCCAGCTGCGGCAACATCAAGCCCATCCAGGGGCCGATGACCAAGGGCAAGTGAAGCCGCTCGGGCACCCCCACACGCCACACCACCCGTCAGGGCTTGGGCGGGCGCTCACCAAACACGGCACGCCCCACCCGCACCAGGGTGCTGCCCGCGGCAATGGCGGCCTCCAGGTCATCGCTCATGCCCATGGACAGTGTGTCCCACTGAGGCGAACAGCCAGTTAATGAATCAAAAAGCGCCCTGGCGCTCGTGAATATTGATTTCTGCGCTTCGAAATCAGAAGTCGGTTCAGGGATGCACATCAGCCCGCGCAAGCGCAGACCGGGCAGCTGGGCCACGGCCTGCGCCAGTGGCCGCACATCGGCAGGGGCCAGGCCCGACTTGTTGGCACCGCCGTCCACGTTGACCTGTAGACACACCTGCAAGGGCGGCAGGTGCGCGGGGCGCTGCTCGCTCAGGCGCTGGGCAATCTTGAGGCGGTCCACGGTCTGCACCCAGTCGAAGTGCTCGGCCACCAGGCGGGTCTTGTTGCCCTGCACGGGCCCGATGCAGTGCCACACCAGGGTGGCGCGTTTCGGGTGGCTGGCCAACGCCTGTATTTTTTCCACCCCTTCCTGGATGTAGTTCTCGCCAAACTGGAGTTGACCGGCGGCCACGGCCTGGACCACGGCGTCGGCTGGCCAAGTTTTGGAAACGGCCAGCAACTGCACGCTGTCTGCAGGGCGGCGGGCGGCGGTACAGGCGCGGGCGATGCGCTGCTGAAGTTGCTGGAGGTTGGTGTCAATCGTCGTCATAATGAATCTCGAATTCGGGCCCCCTTGCGCGGGTTGGCCCAGGTCGCACACCGTCAAAAAAGGAACCCGGGATGGACATCACCCAACTGCTGGCATTCAGCGTCAAAAACAAGGCATCAGACCTTCACTTGTCAGCCGGGCTGCCGCCCATGATCCGGGTGCACGGCGATGTGCGCCGCATCAACGTCGATGCGCTGGACCACAAACAGGTCCACGCCATGGTGTACGACATCATGAACGACACCCAGCGCAAACATTATGAAGAGTTCCTGGAGGTGGATTTTTCCTTCGAAATCGAGGGGCTGGCGCGCTTTCGGGTCAATGCCTTCAACCAGCAGCGCGGCGCGGGCGCGGTGTTCCGCACCATCCCCAGCAAAATCCTGACGCTGGAGCAGCTCAACTGTCCCAAAATTTTTGCCGACCTGGCCTTGAAGCCACGCGGCCTGGTGCTGGTGACCGGGCCCACGGGTTCGGGCAAATCGACCACCCTGGCGGCCATGGTCAACCACCTGAACGAAACCGAGTATGGCCACGTGCTAACGGTGGAAGACCCCATCGAATTCGTGCACGAATCCAAAAAATGCCTGGTCAACCAGCGTGAAGTGGGGCCACACACCCTGAGCTTTGCCAATGCCCTGCGCTCAGCCCTGCGGGAAGACCCGGACTGCATCCTGGTGGGTGAAATGCGCGACCTGGAAACCATCCGCCTGGCCATGACCGCGGCCGAAACAGGGCATTTGGTGTTTGGCACACTGCACACCAGCAGCGCCGCCAAGACCATTGACCGCATCATCGACGTGTTCCCCGCCGAAGAGAAGGAAATGGTGCGGGCCATGCTGTCGGAGTCGCTGCAAGCGGTCATATCCCAAACGCTGTGCAAGACCAAAGACGGCCAGGGCCGGGTGGCGGCCCATGAAATCATGCTGGGCACGCCCGCCATCCGCAACCTCATCCGCGAGGCCAAGGTGGCGCAGATGTATTCCTCCATCCAGACCGGCAACAACGTGGGCATGCAGACACTGGACCAGAACTTGACCGAACTGGTCCGGCGCAACGTCATCAGCTCGGCGGAGGCCAGGGGCAAAGCCAAGATCCCCGACAACTTCCCCGGCTGACGCGCACACAGGGAGACAAACACATGAAAACCACCAAAAACCGGTTTTTTGGTCTGCTGAAGAACACGGGCGAAGAAGGATTGCCGCACGAGGAAGGCGAATCCCGCTTCTTTGCCCTCAACCCCGCAGAAGCCGCCGCGCTGCCTCAGACCACCAGCTGGTCGGCCCGGGCGCGCCAGGTCAAGGCGGAGCCCCTGGACGAGAAAAAGGGACTGGCCCAGCTGCGCAAGCTGTGGCTGCTGGACCCCATGATGTCGTCCCTGGGGGGCCAGTCGGTGGAACGCATGGCACCCTTCATCCAGTTCGCCAGCGTGCCGGGTGAGCAGGAGCTCATCCAGCAGGACGAACACGGCGACTACCTCCTGGTGCTGCTGAAGGGGGCCATCTCGGTGGTGCGCAAGCAGGAATGGGGCGAGGTGCTGGTGCTGGCCAACGTGTCCCAAGGGGAAATGCTGGGCGAAATGTCGCTGCTGGACGGTGGCGTGCGTTTTTCCACCTGCGTGACCCGTTCGGAATGCCAGATCGCGGTCATCACCGCCGAAGCCCTGGACCACATGATCGCCGGCGAGCCCCAGATTGCCGCCACCCTGATCGCCCTGTTGGCCCGCAAGCTGTCCTTGCGCCTGCGTGTGGTGAGCGCCCGCCTGGGCGGCCGCAAGACCTGATCCAACCACCCGGACGCCAGACCATGGAACGCGATCAGGCCACCAAATTCATCAACGACCTGCTGCGTCTGCTCGTGAGCAGAGGCGGCAGCGACCTGTTCATCACCGCCGAATTCCCCCCGGCCATCAAGGTGGACGGCAAGGTCACCAAGGTCAGCCCCCAACCGCTGACCCCCAGCCACACCCTCACCCTGGCTCGCTCGGTCATGAGCGACAAACAGGCCGCCGAGTTCGAGCGCACCAAGGAGTGCAACTTCGCCATTGCCCCTGCGGCCATCGGGCGCTTTCGGGTGAACGCCTTTGTGCAGCAGGGCAAGGTGGGCATGGTCATGCGGGTGATTCCCACCGTGCTGCCCACCATCGACAACCTGGCCCTCCCCGCCGTGCTCAAGGACATCGCCATGTCCAAGCGCGGGCTGTGCATCGTGGTCGGGGCCACGGGTTCGGGCAAATCCACCACGCTGGCGGCCATGGTGGACTGGCGCAACGACAACTCCTACGGCCACATCATCACCATCGAAGACCCGGTGGAGTTTGTGCACGCCCACAAAAACTGCGTGGTGACGCAGCGCGAAGTCGGCCTGGACACCGACAGCTGGGAAGCGGCCCTCAAAAATACCCTGCGCCAGGCGCCCGATGTGATCCTGATGGGCGAAATCCGCGACCGCGAGACCATGGAACACGCCGTGGCCTTTGCCGAGACCGGCCACCTGTGCATGGCCACGCTGCACGCCAACAGCGCCAACCAGGCGCTGGACCGCATCATCAACTTCTTTCCGGAAGAGCGCCGCGCCCAGCTGCTCATGGACCTGTCGCTGAACCTGCGGGGCATGGTGTCGCAACGGCTCATTCCCCGCCAGGACTTCAAGGGCCGCTACGCGGCGGTGGAGGTGATGCTCAACAGCCCCCTGATCGCCGACCTCATCTTCAAAGGCGAGGTGTCCGAGATCAAGGAAATCATGAAGAAAAGCCGCAACCTGGGCATGCAGACGTTTGACCAGGCCTTGTTCGACGCCTACGAGCGCAGCATCATCACGTACGAAGATGCGTTGCGCAACGCCGACTCGGTCAACGACCTGCGGCTGCAAATCAAACTCCAGTCACAGCGCGCCAAGACGCAAGACATGTCCTCAGGGACCGAGCACCTGTCCATTGTTTGATCAAATTGGCATTTAACGCTTATAAATAAACATTTTTCAGCTACAGTTTTTTGGAAACACACATGAGCCACATCGGTCACAAAACCTACGAGTTCTGCCCTCCCCGCCGCGTGGCCTTTATGGGCCTGGGCGTCATGGGCTACCCCATGGCCGCCCACTTGGCCCGGGCGGGCCATGCGGTCACCGTCTACAACCGCACCACGGCCAAAGCCATGGCCTGGTGCGAGGAGCTGGACCTGGGCGAACGGGCGCAAATGGCGACCAACCCGCGCGAAGCCGCCCAGGGCGCTGAGCTGGTGTTTTGCTGCGTGGGCAACGACGACGACCTGCGTGGCGTCACCCTGGGCACCAACGGCGCGTTCGCGGGCATGGAGCCCGGCGCCATCCTGGTGGACCACACCACCGCCTCCGCCGCCGTGGCCCGGGAACTGGCCGCCGAAGCCCAAAAGCTCGGCCTGTCGTTTGTCGATGCGCCTGTGTCGGGCGGTCAGGCGGGCGCTGAAAACGGGGTGCTCACCGTCATGTGCGGCGGGGACGAGGCCGCCTTCCAGGGCATGCTGCCCGTGGCCATGGCCTACTCGCGCGCGGTGACCCGCATCGGCGACTCGGGCGCTGGCCAACTGGCCAAAATGGTGAACCAGATTTGCATCGCCGGCCTGGTGCAGGGCCTGGCCGAAGGGGTGGCCTTTGGCCAGCACGCGGGGCTGGACATGAACCTGGTGCTCGACGTCATCGGCAAAGGCGCGGCCCAGAGCTGGCAAATGGACAACCGGGGCAAAACCATGGTGGCCGACCAGTTTGAGTTCGGATTCGCCGTGGACTGGATGCGCAAAGACCTGGGGCTGGTGCTGGAAGAAGCCCGTCGCAATGGCGCCCGCGTCCCCGTGACGGCGCTGGTGGACCAGTTTTATGCCGATGTGCAGGGCATGGGTGGCCAGCGCTGGGACACCTCCAGCCTGGTCAAGCGCCTGCAAAAGAAAGGCGACTGAGCCCCTGAAGGCCCCGCGCCGTCAGTCTCCGGCGGGTTTGGCGGCCGGGGGAGTGGCCGCAGGCTTGGGGGTCAAGCGGGCCAACTCCTCTTCGGAAATGATCTCAAACGCCCTCACCACCCGCTTGGAGCCTTGCACCGTGCGGGCGATGTCGGTCACCCGCTTGGCCTCGCGCTCGGTGACACGCCCCATCAGGTAAACCGTGCCCCGCTCGGTCAGCACCTTGAAGGCGTGGGTGGACAGGTCCTGCGCGTCGACCACGGAGGCCTTGACGCGCCCGGTCACCAGCGCGTCGGACGAGCGCTGGCTCAGGCTGGTGGCGGGCATCACCGCCAGCTCATTCAGCACCGAACGCACGTTGTCCACCTTGGACAGGATTTGCTCCGCCTTGAGCCGATCGTCTTCGGTGGGCACTTCACCGGTCAGCAGCACCTGGCGGTTGTAGCTGGTCACATTGACATTGCCACGGTCACCCAGGGCCTCGCGCAGCCGATTGGCGGCCCGCAGCTCTATGCCCTCGTCCTCCAGCTGGGCGCCGGATGTGCGGCGGTCAGCGGCCACGATCACGCCGGTGGCCACACCGCCCACCACCAAGGGGGCGCAGGCGCCCAGGCCCAGCGTCAGGGTCGCCACGGCCAGTGCGGTCAGGGTGGCGCGTTGCCAAATCATGGGTGTCATTCCAGGTTCTCCGGTTCAGTGGCATCGCCCAGCAACTGGGCATCGATGCCATCACACAAACTGTTGAGCACCAGGTGGTGCATTTCGTGAATTCTCAGCAGGCGGGTGTGGGGCACACACACGTGCACATCGGTGTCCCTCAGCGCTCGCCCCAAAGCGCCCCCACCGGCCCCGGTGAGGGCCAGCACCGTCAGGTCGCGCTCATGGGCGGCGTGCACCAGCGCCAGCCACTCCGGTGCGGTGCCATTGTCGCCCAGCAGCAGCAGCAAGTCGTCGGGCTGGGCCAGCGCGCTGACGGCGCGGGCCATGGCCCCGGGTGCGACGGCCGACGCGTCCACCAGCACGGCGGGCAGTGCCGGTCTGTCACGCTCCAGTCCGTTCAAAAAATGGTTGACCAGCAGCTGCGCCAGCGCCCGGCCATTGCCCATGCCGCAGGCCAACACCTTGCCGCCTCCGGTCACCGTGGCCACCACGGCACCTATGGCAGCCTCCACCGCTGGACCCAGCACCTCGGCACACTGGTAGCCCAGGTCGGCACTGTCGATGAGTTGTTGTTGAACGCGCTGCACAAGCATGGCGCGGATGATAAGGGCAGGTCGGCGCGCACCGCGCAGCGCCCGCGCCCTCAGCTGTAACCAGTCGCGTCGAACGCGCCACGCAGCCACTCCACCGATGGGGCCGCACCGGGTCGGGCGCCGTCGATGGCCACCACGTCAAACCGGCACGGTGGCCAGGTGCCCAGGCGCGCCAGGTAGTGCCGGGCGGCAAAAATGACCCGCCGCTGCTTGGCCCAGCCCACGCTGGCTGCCGCCCCACCGTGGTGGGCGGCGCCACGTTGGCGCACCTCGACAAACACCAGCGTGCCGTCGGGCTCCCGCATAATCAGGTCCACCTCGCCACCGCCCCGGCCGGGGGACTTGAAGTTGCGCGCCACCAGCGCCAGGCCAGCCGCCTGCAAATGGGCTTGGGCCAAACGCTCGCCCTCGGCACCCACCGCGCGGGTGGTGGTCTTTTTCTGAAACAACCCGGACCCTGCCATTGAACCCCTCCGTTGGTACCCACTTCCAGTTGGCACTGTCGGCCGCCCAGGAGGCGGCAGGCCACCAGCATTATCCCGAGGGCAGCCTCTACGTGGTGGCCACACCCATTGGCAACCTGGCCGACATCAGCCTGCGCGCCCTGCATGTGCTGCAACGGGCCGATGCCATTGCCTGTGAAGACACCCGCCACACCGCCGGCATGCTGGCCCAGTATGGCCTGCACAAGCCGCTGCTGGCCGTGCACCAGCACAACGAGGCCGAGGCCGCCCAAACGGTGGTGGCCCGCTTGCTGGCGAACGAGCGGGTGGTCTACGTCAGTGATGCCGGTACCCCCGCCATCAGCGACCCGGGTGCCCGGCTGGTGCAGGCGGTGCGTGCCGCCGGTTGCCGGGTGGTGCCCCTGCCCGGCCCCAGCAGCGTGACCACGCTGCTCTGTGCCGCCGGGCTCGACGCCGGTTTGCACGGCACCTCGGCGGGCGGGTTTGGTTTTCTGGGTTTTTTGCCCAGCAAAGCGGCCGAACGCGAGCGCGCCATTGCCGCCCTGGCGAACGAGCCACGTGCCTGGGTGCTGCTGGAGGCACCCCACCGCATGTTGGAGTTGGCCAAGGCCCTGGCCGTGCTGGGCCAGCGGCGGGTGAGCGTGGGCCGCGAACTGACCAAGCAGTTCGAAGAAATCGACACCCTCGCCTGCGCGGACCTGAGCGCCTGGCTGCTGGCCAGCCCCCAACGGCTGAAAGGGGAGTTTGCCTTGGTGCTGCACCCCCAGCCCGCGACCGTCACCGAAGAAGGGACACTGCCCGCGCAGGCCGAGCAGACACTGCACCTGTTGCTGGCCGAGCTGCCGCTGAAAACCGCGGTGCGCCTGGCCACCGACATCACCCAGCAGCCCAAAAACAGCCTGTATCAGGCCGCACTGGCCTGGAAAACCGCCAATCCGCGCGATCGGGACTGAACGCTTGCCATGGCCCCAGCGCTGCGTCAACGCTCGACGCGGCGGTGCGGGTCGTCGGGGTCTGAACGCGACGGGTTGGCGGGCACCTCCCGAAACGGCACGTCCTCCACATCGGTGCGGCGCACATCGGACTGAGCCCCAGGTTTTCGGGTGGCCTGCTCGCGGTAGCGCTGCCAGACCGTGGAGGCCGCCGACTGCTGAAACCTCGCCCAGCTGGCCCCCGCCGAGGGTTTGCGCCCGTTGATCAGCCCCCACACGGTGGCCACCAGCACAAACGCCACGGTGAACAGCAGCAGCACGGCCGCCACCGTCAGCACCAGCACGCCCGCTGCCAACATGAACAGGCCCCGTATCAGGGATGAAAAAAACTCGGTCACGGCAACACTTTCTGACTCAACCCGACCCGGCGCGCACACCGCTGGGACAGGCACTCCAACACACCCATGACCCCCGACGCGTGCGCACCTTTGAGGCATGAGGTTTTCACATGGGGCCAGATTCCCGGCCAACAAGTGGTCCAGTCACTCCCCCAGGTCAAATCCGGGCGCGACCAGGCACATGGTGGTCGTGCCCGCGCGGGGGGAGTACCGTTGACGGGCATCCAGCGCCTCCACCCTCACGCGGGTGGCGTGCCCACCATACACCGCTTCGGCCAGCCATGCCAATTCATCACGCAGGGCTTGCTCGGAACGCAACGTGGTGCACCACACCCGCTGCTGCGCATCCCACCGGTAGCCCCTGGCCTTGAGGGCGTCTTTCGCTTCAAAGGGGGCGCCCGTGGCTTGCAGGCGGTGGTGAACCTGCCCGGCGGCCACCAGCAGTGCCGCCAGCCCCGTCTCCACCGCCGAGCCATCGGTACCCGGCAGCGGCCCAAACGCCGCCAATGGTCTGGCCAACACCGACAGCAGGGCGTGGCAGTCGGTTTCGGCCCGGTGGGCACTGTAAAACTGGCCACAGGCCAGCGCCAGGCTTTCCAGCCGCGCACTGGACTGCCCCCTGGCCTTCCAGTTCAGGTCTGCGAATGAACAGGCCCAGGCCAGTTGGGCAAAACGGGGCAGCCGTGCCTCCACAAAGGGGCGGTCAAACCCCGCGTTGTGGGCCACCACCAGGTCAATGCCATCGGCCAGTTCGGCGATGCGGGCTTCATCCAGCCGCTGGCCGCGCACCATGGCATCGGTGATGCCCGTGATCTCGGTGATGGCCGCTGGGATGCCGCGCCCCGGGTCTTCCAGCCCGTCGTACACCTGCACGGGCCCCACGGGCAAGCCCGTGGCCGTGTCCACCGCCACCCGCAACAGGGCCAGCTCGATCACCTGGTCACGCGAGGCGTCCAGACCGGTGGTCTCGGTGTCCAGCACCAGCACCTGAACCACGGCGCCCGCGGGCTCTCGCTCAAAGCACAGCGTGGGCACCAGGCGGCGCAGCACCCGGTAGTCGGGGCTTTTTTCCAGCGTGCGGGCCATGGCTTCCAGGTCGGTATCGGCGATGGCGTCGGCGGTGGCCACTGAGCGGGGTTCAGACGCAGGTTTGGCTGCCAGGGTGCGGCGGGGACGGGTCTTGCGCGCCGGGGTACTGGCGCTCGGCGGGACGGCGTCAGAACCGTCGCCAAAGCCCAGGCCCAACTGTTCTTGTGTGTGCATTCGGCAGGGAGGTGGGGTGAACAAGCGTGCATTGTCGCCGCCATGCCCTCAAAATCCCCGGACACGCCCCATGGCGCGGCCCCGACACCGTGCCGCTCCCGCCCACCATCACCGCTTGCCACACACACATGCCCACAGCCTCCTTGTCCAACACGGCCCCTGTCTGGCCGGCACAACTGTTTTCGCTGTCGGGCCGCACGGCCCTGGTCACCGGGGCGTCGCGTGGGCTGGGGCTGTGCATGGCCCAGGCATTGGCGGCACAAGGGGCATCGGTGTGGCTCAATGGCCGCGATGCCCAGGCGCTCGCCGCCGCGGTGGCCAGCGTTCAGGCCGTCAGCCCGGCGGGTGTGGTGGCCAGATCACTGCCGTTTGACGTGACCGATGCCGCCGCCCTGCCCGCTGCCCTGGCACAGGTACGCGAGGTGAGCGGCCAACTGGATGTGCTGGTCAACAACGCGGGCCTGCGTGACCGCCGCCCGCTGCGGGCGCTGGACGCGCCCGCCCTGCGCCACATGCTGGAGTCCCACTTGGTGGCGCCGTTCGAACTGTGCCGCGCCGCACTGGCCCTGATGCCGCAGCCGGGCGGGCGCATCATCAACATCACCTCGATTGCGGGACCCATTGCCCGCGCCGGCGATGCCGCGTACACCAGCGCCAAAGGCGGGTTGGCGGCCCTGACGCGGGCGCTGGCCGCCGAACTGGGGCCGCTGGGCATCACCGTCAACGGCGTGGCCCCCGGCTACTTTGCCACCGAAGCCAACGCGGCCATGGCCTGCGACCCGGATGTCGCGCAGTGGCTGCACCAGCGCACCTCACTCGGACGGTGGGGGCAGCCACACGAGGTGGCGGGTGCGGTCGCTTTTCTGGCGTCACCGGCTGCCGCCTATGTCACCGGCCAGGTACTGGCGGTGGATGGCGGCTACCTCTCACACTTTTAGCCGCCCAACAAGCCCTTCTTCAGGCCCGGATCAACGGGCTTGTCGCCCAGCCAGATGCGCAGCACGGCGGTGAAGAACTCGTCTCCCGCGATGGCATTGCCCCTGGGCTGCCCGTTGACCAGGGTGCGCGTGCCTTGCTCGGGCTGGAACTCAAAATGGATGACGTCACCCTTCTTGGCCTCCCCCACCAGCTTGAGGTTGGCGGTCAGGGCGTCCATCGGTGCCTTCATGGCGGCCATCTGGGCCTCGGTGTGGTTGTCCCGCAGCCCATCGACCAGCGCCTTGGCGAAGGTGTCGGCATCGACATCGCGCAACATGGTGATGGCCACGCGGCGCGGGCCCTTCTGGGCCAGCGCCGCCGCCGCGTCGGTGGTCTTCTGCGGCAGGTACAGGGCCGCCACATACACCTTGAAGAACACGCGCACGCGCAGCCCGGCACCGTTGAGCACCAGCGGGCTGCTGCCCACCTGTGCGGTGGGCGCCAGCTTCACGCCCTCCAGCTCCGACGGCTGGGCCGCCACACCGGCGGTGGCACAGGCCAGCGCCAGGGCGATGGCCATTTGAATGAATGTTGGTTTCATGGATCTGCAGGTGGTGGGGTGAATGTGACGGAGGGCATCAGGCCGTGTGCCAGATGATGCGTTGGCCCGAGGCTTCCCAGCGCTCGTAGTGGGCCGCGTACAGGTCTTCGATGCGGTTGCGCTTGACCTTGAAGGTGGGGGTGATGACATCGTTGTCCACCGTCCAGGCCGTGGTGACCACCACCAGGCATTGCAGTTGCTCGTGGGGGTCCAGGCGGGCGTTGACGCGCGCCAGGTGCGCCGTCAACGAGGCCTCCAGCGCTTCGCGGCTGGCCGCATCGCTCACGCAGCCCGCCTCTTCAGGCGACAGCATCACAATGCCCAGCGGTTGCCCCAGGTTGGCCCCGGTCACCACACAGGCTTCCACGCTGTCGTGCATGACCAGGTGGTCTTCAATGGGCGCCGGTGCCACGTACTTGCCTTTGCTGGTCTTGAAAAGGTCCTTCACCCGGCCGGTGACGTGCAGGTTGCCGTGGTCGTCGATGTGACCCTTGTCGCCCGTGCGCAGCCAACCGTCGTCGGTCATGGCGTCGCGCGTCTGGGTGGGCTCTTTGTAGTAGCCCAGCATGAGCGCGGGGCTGCGCATCTGGATCTCGCCGCTGGGCGAAGCAATGCGCACCTGCACACCGTCGTAGGCGGGGCCGACGGAACCCTCTTGGTTCTGGCCCGGAATGGTCAGGTGCGACACCGCGAGGTTTTCGGTCATGCCGTATCCCTCGTTGATGGGCAATCCCAGGCGGCGGTACCAGGCCAGCAGCTCCACCGGCATGGGCGCTGCCCCGCCTGCGGCAATGCGGCATTGGTCCAGGCCCAGCGCGCCCAGCACCTTTCGGCGGATGATGCCGCCAATCAGCGGCAGCGACAGCAGCAGCTTGAGCTTGGGGGCCGGCAGCTTGTGGTGCACCCCGTGCTGGAACTTGACCCACAGGCGCGGCACCGAGAAGAAGATGGTGGGCCGTGCCCGCTGCACGTCGGACGTGAAGGTGTCCAGCGACTCGGCGAAAAACAGGTGCTTGCCGGTGAACAGCCAGCCGTGCTCCACCAGCACGCGCTCAACCACGTGCGCCAGCGGCAGGTAGGACAACATGCGGTCATCCTGCGTCATGGGAATGCGCCGAATACCGGCGGAAATGGCCCACGCGAAGTTGCCAAACGTGTGCATCACCCCTTTGGGCTTGCCGGTGGTGCCCGAGGTGTAGATGAGGGTGGCCAAGTCGTCCTCGGGCCGCACGGGCTGCCCTGCCATGGGCGGCGTGCTGGCACACAAGGCATCCCAGCCGGGGTAGGCCGCCACCGCTTCGGGCGGAGACAGGGGGTAACTGATGCAGGGCAGGCCCTCGGGGATGCCGGGCGCCATGCCGACCCAGCCATCCAGCTTGCCCACAAAACAGGCCTTGGCCTCGCTGTGGGTGAGGATGTGGCGCACCGTGTCGGCGGCCAGCGTGGGGTACAGGGGCACCGACACGTAGCCGGCCATCCAGATGGCCAGGTCACTCATCAGCCACCAGGCACAGTTCTTGGACAGGATGGCCACACGGGAGCCCGGCTCCCAACCCTGCGCCTGCAGGTAGGCCGCCATGCGACGCGACTGGTCGGCGACCTGGGCCCAGGTGAAGTCTTTCACCACACCACCGCCCATGGGCTGGCTCAGGGTGACGCGGTCGGGGCTGGTGCGCTCCCAGTGGTACAGGCGCTGCAACGCCAGCAGGTCGGGGGTGGTTTTGTTCATGGTGGCAATCCTGGCAGATACAGGCGTACAGCACCGGCTGGCTCCGTTCACGCCTTTCCCCCATTGTGGAATGGCCCCACACAAACGCCATGAGGGTTGCTACCAACCCGTTCTGGAGTGGGCTACCCACTTCAGAAGTCCCTGTACCGGCGGCCAAGGCCGGGGCGTTTTCGACGGACATCAGAACTCGGATAACGTTCGGGGCTTATGCACCACGAGGTCACCATGTCGCCAATGCCCCCTGCCCACCCGCACGCTCCGTCCTACTACGCCGCCTCGGCCCACGCAGCCCCCGAGCGCCCCGCGCTGCAGGGTGCGGTGGAGGCCGACGTGTGCATCGTGGGCGCGGGCTACACCGGTCTGTCCGCCGGGATTTCCCTGGCCGAAGCGGGTTTCCGGGTGGTGGTGCTGGAGCAGTCGCGAGTGGGCTGGGGGGCATCGGGGCGCAATGGCGGGCAGATCGTGCACAGCTATTCGCGCGACATCGACGTGATCCAGGCACAGTTTGGTGCCGACATGGCCAGGCCGCTGGGCGAGATGATGTTTGAAGGCGCGCACATCATCCGTGACCGGGTGGCCCGCTACGGCATCGACTGCGACCTGAAAAACGGCGGCATTTACGCCGCCACCACCCCCCGCAAGGTGGGCCAGCTGCGGGAACACCAGGCACTGTGGGAGCGGTGGGGCCACCGCGACCTGACGCTCATCACCGACGCACCGGCCATCCAGTCCATGGTCAGGTCAGACCGCTACTGCGGCCTGCTGGTGGACCGCTCGGGCGGGCACTTCCACCCGCTCAACCTGGCACTGGGCGAGGCGGCGGCGCTGGAGCAACTGGGTGGGCGCATCCACGAGCACAGCGGGGTGACCCGCATTGACCGCGGCGCCACCGCCACCGTGCACACGGCACAAGGCCAGGTGCGGGCCAGGTTTGTCATCGTGGCCTGCAACGCCTACATCGGCGACCTGGAGCCGGCGCTGGCCGCCAAATCCATGCCCTGCGGCACCCAGGTCATCGCCACCGAGCCACTGGGGGCACTGGCCGACGAGGTGCTGCCGTCCGACCACTGCGTGGAAGACAACAACTTTTTGCTCGACTACTTCCGCCTGTCGGCCGACAAGCGCCTGATTTTTGGCGGCGGGGTCATTTACGGCGCGCGCGATCCGGCGCATGTCGAGTCCATCATCGTGCCCAAAATGCTGCGCGCCTTCCCGCAGCTCCAGGGCGTGAAGGTGGACTTTGGCTGGACGGGCAACTTCCTGCTGACGCTCAACCGCCTGCCGCAAATGGGGCGGCTGGCCGACAACATCTACTACTCGCAAGGCTGCTCTGGCCACGGCGTGACCTTCACCCACCTGGCGGGCCGCCTGCTGGGCGAGGCCATTCGCGGCCAGGCCGAACGCTTCGACGCCTTTGGCCGCCTGCCGCACTACCCCTTCCCCGGTGGGCGGCTGCTGCGCGTGCCCTTCACCGCCATGGGCGCGCTGTGGTACGAGCTGCGTGACCGCCTGGGCGTGTGAACCGGGGGGCGGGCGGGGAGGCGCTCAGCTCTGCCGCCGCACCTGCGTGAACGGCGGCAGGCCTTGCAGCAGGCGCTGGCCGTAAGGGGTGGTGAGCAGGCGGCGGTCGTAGCAGACGATGTGGGCCTGGTCGGTTTCGGTGCGGATGGCCCGCCCCGCCCACTGCGCCAGCCGCACCGAGGTGGCGGGCACGGTCAGCTCCATGAAGGGGTTGCGGCCCT
>PNML01000056.1 GCA_013823635.1 Polaromonas sp.
TGGGGCGCGGCACTGTACCGGCTGCGCTCGCTGGTGACGTGACGGTGGCCAGGAAAAACGCAGCGCGTTACAAAGAGTCGGTGCACTGGCAAAACAGGGGCTGCGCCCTCATCAGGCCGATTGGCGCTGCCCAGTGCTTGTGGCTTGCCGCAAGGCGACGCGCAGTCTCCAACACCTCACCTTGTCGGCATCAGCCTGCTGGACCCAGACTGCACCGCCGCGATGTCCCGACAGGCATCACTGTTGCTCATTTTTTTGGCGTGTTTTTGATAAGCGAAAAAATAGCCAATGGCTTTTCCAGCCTGAAATTTCTGCTATCAAATGATCGAGCTATTATGACTGTTTGCTGCGCAGTGCGCGGCTGAGCAGCACCACGGGCAACAGGCCCACGGCCACCAGGGCCAGGGCGGGCAAGGCCGCCTCACCCAGGCGCTCGTCGCGGGCCAGCTGGTAGGCCATCACGGCCAGGGTGTCCGAATTGAAGGGCCGCAGCACCAGGGTGGCGGGCAGCTCTTTCATCACGTCCACAAACACCAGCAGCACGGCGGCGGCGGTGGAGCGGCGAAGCAGCGGCCAGTGCACCCGCCAGGCCAGGCCCAGCCCAGTGGTGCCCAGCATGCGGGCCGACTCGTCCAGGCTGACGGGCACCCGCGAGTAGCCACTTTGCACCGCCTGCAGCGCCACCGCCACAAACCGCACCAAATACGCCCACACCAGGCCCAACACCGTGGCGGTGAGCCAGTAGCCCACACCCGAATCAGGCCACAGCCCCTGCACCCAACCCACCGGCAGCAGCAAGCCCACCACCACCACCGCGCCGGGCACGGCGTAGCCCAGGGCCGCCAGCTGGGCCACCGCCCGGCTGCAGCGGGCGGCCAGGCCCAGGCCAGTCTGCACCCGCACGGCAAAGGCCAGCACCAGGGCCACCCCCACGGCCAACACCGCGCTGATGCCGGCCAGCTTCAGGCTGTTGTACGCCCAGCCTGCAAAGGGGGACCAGTTCAGCGTGTCCCATTCACCCACCAAGGGGCGCAGCATGAAGGCCACCGGCAGCACAAAACCCAGCGCAACGGGCAAGCCACACACCAGCCAGGCCAACACGGCACGCCGCCCCCGCAGCCTGACGGCCTGCGCCTCGGCGCCCCCCGCTCGGCCACCCTTGATGGCAGAAAACCGCATGCGGTGCTGCGCCCGGCGCTCCAGCGTCAGCAGCACCGCCACCACCACCAGCAGCACCGTGGCCAGCTGGGCCGCGGCCAGGCGGTTGTCCATCACCAGCCAGGCTTTGTAGATGCCCGCGGTGAAGGTCTGTATGCCAAAGTAGCTGGCCACGCCATAGTCGGCCAGGGTTTCCATGAGCGCCAGCGCCACCCCCGCCGCCACCGCCGGGCGAGCCAGGGGCAACGCGACCTCGCGGATGCGGCGCGACAACGGGGCCCCCAGCAGCCTGGCGGCCTCCATCAACTGGCTGGCGCGCTCACTCAGGGCCGTGCGGGCCAGCAGGTACACGTAAGGGTAGAGGGAGAACGTGAACACCCAGGCCGCCCCGGCGGTGTTGCGGATTTCGGGAAACACCCTGCCCTGCCAGCCGAACGCCTGCCGCAAGCCCACCTGCAACGGACCGGAGAACTGCAAAAAATCGGTGTAGGCGTAGGCCACCACGTAAGCGGGCATGGCCAGCGGGAGCAGCAACGCCCACTCCAGGGTGCGGCGGCCCGTGAAATCGAACAGGGTGACGGCACAGGCCGTGGCCAGCCCCACCACGGTCACGCCCAAGGCCACCGACAGGCACAGCCACAGCGACGTGAGTGTGTACTGCGGCAACACGGTTTGCAGCATCTCGCCCAGCACCTGGGCCACCTCACTGTTCCACTGTGCCCATGACAGCGCCAGCGCCAGCACCGGCAAGGTGAGCACTGCGGCCAACAAGCCCAGAAACAGCAAAAATGGCCAACGTGTCATGGCAGGGGGGGGGTGACGGGTGGCCAACGGGTGGCGATGGGGTGTGAATGAGAATTGTAAGCATCCAAACCCGCGACCGGCCTATACTCAAAACCACACCGCCGCCTGGACGGCATCCACCCTCGACCGACCACCATGTTCCTCAACGTCGCTCAACTGTCCATCCATTACCCCGGCGCCAGCGCCCCGGCCGTGGACGGTGTGACCTTGGGCCTGGCCGCTGGGGAGATTGGTGTGCTCATCGGCCCCTCGGGGTGTGGCAAAACCACCCTGCTGCGCGCGGTCGCAGGCCTGGAGCGCGCCACGGCCGGCAGCATTGCCATGGCGCGCCAGGTGGTCAGCGCCCCCGACACCCATGTGCCCGCGGAACTGCGGCGCATTGGCATGGTGTTCCAGGACTACGCGCTGTTTCCCCACCTGGATGTGGCCGCCAACGTGGGCTTTGGGCTGGCCCACCTGCCCAAGGCCGAACGCACCGCCCGGGTCGATGAAGTGCTGGCGCTGGTGGGATTGGCGCACCTGCAAACCCGCTACCCCCACGAGCTGTCTGGTGGCCAGCAGCAGCGCGTGGCGCTGGCCCGCGCACTGGCACCCCGACCGCGCCTGCTGTTGCTGGATGAACCCTTCTCCAACCTCGACGTGGACCTGCGCGAGCGCCTGGCGCACGAGGTGCGCGGCATTCTGAAAGCCGCCGGCGCCACGGCGCTGTTTGTGACCCACGACCAGCTGGAGGCCTTTGCCATTGGCGACATGATTGGCGTGATGCACCAGGGCCATTTGCACCAGTGGGACGATGCCTACGCCCTGTACCACCGCCCCGCCACCCGCTTTGTGGCCGAGTTCATCGGCCACGGGGTGTTTGCGCCGGCCCGCATCTACTTGGAGTGCGAGCAGGTGAGGGTGGACACCGCCGTGGGGCCCCTCAACGACATGGCCGAATGTCCGCTGCCAAGCGCCTACGAGGACGGGCTGTGCGACGTGCTGTTGCGCGCCGATGACATCGTCCACGACGACGACTCGCCTGTGCGCGCCCAAATTGTGCGCAAGTCGTTTCGGGGCGCCGAGTTCCTTTACACGCTGAGGCTGAAAACCGGCGAAGTCGTCATGACCCACGTGCCCAGCCACCACAACCACGGCGTGGGCGAATGGATCGGCATCCGCATCGAGGTGGACCATGTCGTGACCTTCCCACGGGCGGAGACCACCCTGCCCCCACCCCTCTGGCCGCCTGTGGAGGCGGTGACATAAGGCCGAGACCCCGGTGGGGCGACGCCACCGCTGTCACGCTGGTGCAGCGCCAGGGCCGCTACCCCAGTGGCAACAAGGGCAGCCGGGTGCTGGACGGACTTTAAAAAAAGCAGCAAACTCTTATTGACTGAACAGCGACGATGTCGATTTTGATTGGTATCCAACGATCTGTCAGATCGTGGAGCAGCTGAACCGACCCGTGCTGGTGATGTGCTGCACCTGTCCATCAACCACAAGCCTGCGCCCGCCAACCAAGGACAACTCACCCGATGTCGGCTGAAACTGCCCAGCCTGCCAGTGCGCAGGGCCCTGGCTGCTGAAATGCACCCAACCGTCTGAGGACGGCAGCAAGGCGGCGGTGGTGGATTTCACCGTCACGAGGTCATTGCCCAAGTGGAAATTCACCACCAGCGGACTGGTCTTGACCACAACCTGGTCTTGGGTCGCCCCCTCTACCCAGGTTCTCGATTCCTCCATGCCCCGGCAGGTCAATGGCGCATCCCAAAGCGTGCCCGGGTTGCAACCCGCGAGCGCCACGCCGCCGAGCACACACGCGGCGGTGACTTTGGACAAACCGTTCAGGGACATGAAATGGTTCTGGCGGCGGGTCATATTTCCACCATCTGAAACTGGTTTTTGGCCACGTTGCACTCGGGGCACTTCCAATCTGCGGGCACTTGCGTCCACGGCGTGCCGGGGGAAATGCCGTCTTCGGGTCGGCCCTGGGCTTCGTCGTACACAAAGCCACACACCACACACATCCAGGTTTTCATGGGGATTTCCTTGCAGGTCACAGTCAACACACAACGATCAAAACAGGCCGCTCAGGTTGACCAGCCCGCGCGGGGCTTGCGTCCATTCCCAGGCGATGTAGGCCACCACGGCCAGCGCCAGCAGGGCGGCCAGCCACAAGTGGTTGTGTCGGGCCACGTCGGGGCCACGGCCAGCGGTGCGCCCGGTGAGCATGGGCGTGGTCAGGTTGGTGCGCCGCCACAGGCTGAACGCCAGCAGCGCGCCCAGGTGGGCCAGCACTGCCCACAGGTAGGCCTCGCCCACGGCTTCGTGCAGCTCGCCCAGCACATCGGCCCAATCAATGCCCCACTGCTGGCCACCCCACTCGTTGAAGCTGGCATAGCCGGTCAGCGTCACGGGCACCACGAACAGCAACAGCGCCACCACGGCCAGCGCCATGAACAGGTTTTGCCCCTGGCGCCAGTTCACGCTGCCGGGTGTGGGTGCGCGCCACAGGCTGCGCAACCAGCCGGGCCCGCCGCTGAGCTTGGACCACAGGGCCGACCAGCGCACCTGCCTGGGCCCCACCAGGCCGTACACCACCCGAAAGGCGAGCAGGCCGGCCATGGTGTAGCCCAGCGTGACGTGCAGCATGCGCCAGCGCTCGCCCTCGGCCGTCAGGTAGGCACCCAGGAAACTGGCCGCAAACAGCCAGTGGAACATGCGGGTGGGCGCGTCGATCATGCGCCGTGTCGCGGGGCTGGCGGGTGCCTGGGGCACGGCACCCATGGGGGGTGAAGCCAATGCGGTCATGGTGAAAGCTCCTTCAGTCGTCAATGAATGCGGCGCGAAAGCGCTCGTCCAGCCCCTTGGGGAAGCGGATGCTGTCGTCGTCGTAGTTGCCCTTGTCGGCGGTGGTGTGGCAGGCCATGCAGTTGGCAGCGCTTTTCACGGCGGCGTGCTTCCACACCTGGGGCGTGTCGATGCGGCGGTGCTTGCGCTCGAACCACGCTGTGCGGGTGATGCGGTCTTCTGCCGGGGTTTCGTTGGCACGCACGCGCTTGTAGGTGCCCGCATGGGTGTTGAGCCAGGTGCTGATCTGCTGGACACTGGCAGCGTCCAGCGAGGCGTCAGACCCGTAGTGCTTGTCCAGCGCGCCCATCATGCGTTGCCAGGCGGGTGCGGGCAGCATGCCGGGCGGAAACGCCAGATGGCAGGCACCGCACTCCTGGTTGTAGAGCTTGAGTTCGTTGCGGGGCAGCAGGTTTCGGCTGTCCGCCTGCGCCACCAAGGGCACGGTGGCGGCCAGCAAGGCAGCCAGCAGCCAGGGTGTGAAGCTGCGGGTGGCATTGGCCGTGTTCGGGTGGGGTGTCATGGTCTGGGACCTTTCACTTCAGGTTGATGAGGTAGGCCATGACGTCGGCCTTCTCGGCAGCGGTGCATTCGCGGTTGAGCACGTCTTTGCAGTTGCGGCGAAACCATTTGTCGACCTTGGCTTCCTCGGTGAAGGCTTTGGCATTGAACGCCGGGGCCAGCGGCGCAATGGTTTTGCCGGTGTTGGCGTGTTTGCCCTCGGTGGTGGGCGGGGTGCCGTGGCAGCTGGCGCAACTCCACTCGCCGCCGTGCTTGGCATTGAAAAAAGCCTGGCCTTTGTCCGCATTGCCGGGGGCCTTCGCTTCGGCGGTCCAGCGCTTCAATTGCTCAGGAGCAGACGTGTCCGCGGCCACAGCGGCACCACTCAATGCCAGACACAGCGCGGCGGCCAATGCGCCCAACAAGGCTTGAGAGCGGCAGGCCAGTGGGGGTTGGCCAAGCGAAAGAGGGAGAACAACAGATGTCACGGCGGGGCTCCTTGAGGGGGTTTTCAGTGCGTCAGTGCATTGTTTAAAAACCGACTTGAACAAAGGCTGAAGTTCTTGTTCAGGCAGCGTTCAGAAACTGGGCTGGTGCAACGGGGTGGCTGGCGCTTGCTTTCAGGTCAGGTGCCGGGATGTGGCAGCGCCCTGCGCAGGCAGGTCGCCAGGGTGATGACCCAGCGTGTAAGGAATGCTGATGAAAGCCGTGGTGGCCACCAGCAACAGCGCGGGAAGCACAGCCACGAGGACGTTTGCAAGGAAGGATTTGATGTGGGGGTTCATGAACAGACTCCTGGTGATGCAGCCCGACTTCGGACCGCATCGCCATGGTGTGCCTGTGGCACTGAATGAGGTCTGAAGCTGTCGTTAACCCGCCATTCATCCTTGCGGAACAGAATGGCAGTTGGCGACACCACTGACACCCACGCACCCACACCCGCATGAACACCCCACTCCCCGAAGGACTCACCACGGCCACGGCCATGCAGCGACATGCGACTGAAGGTCCCAACGAGCTGACCGCCAGCCAGCGGCGCAGCCTGCGGCACATGGCCTGGGACGTGGTGCGAGAGCCCATGTTTTTGCTGCTGATCGGCGCAGGGGCCATTTACCTGGCGCTGGGCGACACCCACGAAGCGCTGGTGCTGCTGGGGTTTGTCTTCATCATCATGGGCGTGACGCTGCTGCAAGAGCGCCGCACCGACAACGCACTGGAAGCCCTGCGCGACCTCTCCAGCCCCCGCGCCAAAGCCCTGCGCGATGGCCAGGCCGTGCGCATTGCGGGCCGCGAAGTGGTGCGCGAAGACGTGCTGATGCTGGCCGAGGGCGACCGCATACCGGCCGATGGCGACCTGTTGCAAGCGCACGAACTGGCCACCGACGAATCCATGCTGACGGGCGAATCCGAGCCTGTGGCCAAACAGGGCGCGGGTGAACGTGTGTTTGCCGGCACGCTGGTGGTCAGCGGGCAAGGGGTGATGCGCGTCACCGCCATCGGGCAGGCCACCTCACTGGGGCACATTGGTCAGTCGCTGGGCACCATTGCATTGCAAGCGTCGCCGCTGCGCGAAGAAATGGCCCGCCTCACCCAGCGGCTGGTGGTCATCGGGGCGGCGTTGTGTGTGCTGCTGATGGGCCTGTTCTGGCTGATGCGCGGTGGTTGGCTCGACGCGCTGCTGTCGGGCATCACCCTGGCCATGGGCGTGTTGCCGCAAGAGCTGCCCGTCATCATGATCGTGTTCTTGGCGCTGGCTGCCCGGCGTCTGGCCGCACAGCAGGTGCTGACGCGGCGGCTCAACGCCATTGAAACGCTGGGGCAAACCACGGTGCTGTGTGTGGACAAAACCGGCACCCTCACCCAGAACCGCATGGCCGTGGCCTGCCTGGTGGCCGGTGACGACACCCTGGACACCCACAACCTGCCCCTGTCTGCCCTGCCCGAGCCCTACCACCCATTGCTGGAATACGCCGTGCTGGCCAGCGAGACCGACCCACACGACCCAATGGAGCAGGCCTTTCATCAACTGGCAGGCACCCAACTGACCGGCACCGAACACCTGCACCCCGACTGGACGCTGGCGCGCGAGTACGAACTGTCATCCGGCCTGCTGGCCATGAGCCACGTGTGGCGCAGCGCAGACGGCACGCTGGACAACGTGGCCGCCAAGGGTGCCCCCGAAGCCGTGGCCGACCTGTGCCATTTGCCCGAGGCACAGCGCCAGCACGTGGCCGAACAGGCTGCCAATCTGGCCGACCAGGGTCTGCGTGTGCTGGCCGTTGCCAAAGCCAGCCACCCGGTGGCGCAACCCTGGCCCGGCAACCAGCATGACTTTGCATTTGAATGGGTGGGCATGGTCGGCCTGGCCGACCCGCTGCGCCCCGAGGTGCCCGACGCCGTCAAACAGTGCCGGGCTGCTGGTATACGGGTGGTGATGATCACTGGCGACCACCCGCGCACCGCAGCCGCCATTGCAGCCCAAGCCGGCATTGACACCCACGAGGTACTGACTGGCGCTGACCTGCTCACCCTGACCCCGGCTGAACTCGCCTCCCGAGTGGCCAGCGTGAACGTGTTTGCACGCGTCAAGCCTGACCAGAAACTGGCGTTGGTGGAAGCACTGAAAGCCAGGGGCGAGGTGGTGGCCATGACGGGCGACGGCGTGAACGACGCACCGGCCCTGAAGGCCGCCCACATTGGCATCGCCATGGGGCAGCGCGGCACCGATGTGGCCCGCGAAGCCGCCGCGCTGGTGCTGCTGAACGACGACTTTGCCACCATCGTGCAAGCCATTCACCGGGGGCGGCGCACGTTTGCCAACTTGCGCCAGGCCATGGTGTACACGCTGGCGGTGCACCTGCCCATCATCGGGCTGGCCATGTTGCCCGTGTTGTTCGGGTTGCCGCTGGTGCTGGCGCCGCTGCACATTGCGTTCCTGGAGCTGGTGATCGACCCCACCTGCTCGCTGGTGTTCGAAGCCGAAACGGGGAACAGCAACCTGATGGCCGAGCCACCCCGTGGCACGTCAGAACCGCTGGTGTCAAGCCAGTTGGTGGGCTTGAGCCTGATGCAAGGCGGACTGGTCACCGCTGCGGTGATGGCGGTTTACGTTTGGCTGCTGAACAGCGGGCTGGCGTCTACCGTGAGCAGCAACATGGCCTTTGTGGTGCTGGTGGCAGCCAACGCGGCGCTGATATTGCCCAGCCGCTCGCGCCAGACCACGTGGCGCAGCCTGTGGGCAGGGCTGACGCCCGTCAGCCTGTGGGTGCTGGGTGGTACCTTACTGGCACTGACAGCCATCAGCACCGTGCCCGTGCTGGCCCAGGGTTTCGGATTTGGTGCGCTGACGGCAGCGCAATGGGCACTGGCCATGGCCGCTGGCTTGGGGATGGTGATGCCGCTTCAGTTGCTGAAACACGCGTTGGGCAGTGGCGCCACCCGCACTGGCCCCGTTTGACATGGCATGCGTTTGATGCACACGGAGATGGCTGCACGGCTCAGCGCGGCGATGGCGGACAGCTTTGCCCAACGGCCGCTCAGCCGAGACCACGGGGATGGGGATTGAAGACACCAACTGCCCCATTGCCGTGAGGTGCAGAAAATGGCGGCACCGCTCGTCTGCCGAACCGGTGCGCAAAGCCAACAGTTCTGTGGCTCGCGCTGACCCTGCACAGGGTGGCTGAGCAGCAGCAATCCGGATGAAACGCGCCCCACCAATTCGCCACCGAGCAGTACGGCCCGGTGTTCCCCCTGCAACATCGACCAGTTGTGACGCCGCATGGGTTGTTAGCGGCCTGCCCTGGCCACACGGCCTGAAAGAAATTGGTGTGACATGGCGTTTGGCCTCATTGGGTAGCACAGGCTGGCGGCGGGGGCGGTGAGTGGCTGGGCGCGCAGCCGGGCCAAGACACGGCAAGTGGTTTCAGGGGCCAAATCGACCAGTCGGGCCATGTCCTTCAACGGGGGAAGGTACCCATGGCCAGCGTTTGGGTGGTCCACTGCGGCGTGGGCCAACAGCCGCAGCAGGTGGCGGCACCGCTGCTCAGACGTTCCGCTGCGCATGGCCAACCATTCCGCAGCACGTTGCTTTTGTTGCAGCAGCGTGCTCGTCAAGCGGTTCGTGGTGTGTGCAGGCTCCCACCGGTGCCAGACGATGCGGGTTTCAACCAATGCGCTCACGCACACTGAAAAGACATCGAGCCCCTGCCACTCGGTGCCCAACCAATCACCAGCACCCACCAAAGTGGAATGCGCCGACCATTGACCCTGTGGACCGTGCACCACCAGCAAGCCGGATGCCACGCGGCCCAGTACGGCACCACCCAGCGTCAAGGTCCGGTGGCGTCCCTGTGGGACTTCACAATCGGGCAGACAGGCTGGGGTTTCGCGGGTGGGAAGATCGGTGGCCATTGGAGAGGGGCTTTCGTGACATGACATATCTACATGTTGCGTCGCACAGCCTGTACGCAGGCTGAAAGCCCCGTTCACATGGCATTCAGACAAGCCAACCCACAATGCTCCGGTGCTCAACGGATCAATCGCTCCCCACCCACACCCCATGCGCCCACACCTGCTCCCACGGCACCGCACCGCGCTGACCCTGATCGTGCTCCTCCTCGCCGGACCGGGCCTGGTCCACGCCAGCGACGACGACCACGACCGGGCCCGCCAGTCCCTGGTGCGAGGCGACGTGTTGCCCCTCAAACGCATCATGGAACACCTGGAGCGGCAACGCCCCGGCGGACACATCCTGGAAGTCGAGTTGGAGCAAAAAGGGGGGCTGTGGGTGTACGAAATCAAACAACTGGAAGCCAACGGCCAAATCGCCAAAATCAAGCTCAACGCCAAAACCGGCGACGTACTGGAAAGCAAGGGGCGTCGGCACTGAGCCGCTTGCGCACACCCCAGTCCAACCACCCCAAGGAACCCCCATGCGCGTGCTGCTGGTCGAAGACGAACCCACCCTGAACCGCCAGCTTGACCTGGCCTTGCAACATGCGGGCTACGCGGTGGACGTGAGTGTCAACGGCCGCGACGCCTGGGCACTGGGCGACAGCGAGCCTTTCGACGCGGTGGTGCTGGACCTGGGCCTGCCACAAATGGACGGTCTGACGGTGCTCAAACGCTGGCGTGCGGCCGGTCGCCACATGCCGGTGCTGATACTGACGGCGCGCGACAGCTGGCACGAAAAAGTGGCCGGTATCGACGCAGGCGCCGACGACTACCTCACCAAACCCTTTCACACCGAGGAATTGCTGGCCCGGCTGCGTGGCCTGATTCGGCGCGCCAGTGGCCTGTCGTCACCCCTGCTGGTGTGCGGCCCCGTGGAACTGGACACCCGCACCAGCCGCGTGACGCTCAACGGCCAGCACCTGGGCCTGACCAGCCACGAATTCAAAGTGCTGGACTACCTGATGCATCACCCCAATGCGGTGGTGTCGCGCACCGAGCTGACAGAGCACATCTACGCCCAGGATTTTGAGCGCGACTCCAACACCATCGAGGTGTTCGTGGCGCGCCTGCGCAAGAAGCTGCCCCCTGAGCTCATTGAAACCGTGCGCGGCCTGGGCTACCGGCTGGTGGTGCCCGAATGAACCCTGACAGAGAGACCCCCTGGCAGGGCTCGCTGCAGTGGCGGCTGCTGGCCATCACACTGGTCGGCATGGCCTTGGCGCTGGTGTTGGCCGGCGTGTTGCTGCATCGGCTGTTCCATGAACACGTGCAGCGCCAGTTCCAGGCCGAGTTGGAAATCCAGCTGGAGCAACTCACCGCGCGACTGGAGTTCGATGCCCAGGGCCAGCCGGTGGTGGACACCGCCCGCCTGAGCGACCCACGCTGGACCAAACCCTTGTCGGGCCGCTACTGGCAGGTAACGGCCTACCCACACACGGCAGACCCAGCGCCCAGCCTGCGCTCGCGCTCGCTGTGGGACGAGGTCTTGCACCTGCCGCCCGACGTGGTGGCAGATGGTGCCGTCCACCGCCACGCCCTCAGCGGCCCAGGAGGACAACCGGTGGTGGCTTTCGAGCGCACGGTACGTGCACCTGGTGCCGAGGCCAGCCGGTGGACACTGGTGGTGGCCGCAGACGCCAGCGAAACGGAAGCCGCCACCACCCGGTTTGCGCGTGCACTGGTCGGCTCGCTGGCCGTGTTGTTGGCGGCGTTGGGCTTGGCCGCCGTGGCGCAGGTGTGGGTGGGCTTGTCGCCGCTGCGGGCGCTGCGAAAAGCCGTCGCCACCCTGGAGCACGGCCAGGCCAGCCGGGTGCTGGGCCAGTTTCCCGCTGAAGTGCAGCCGCTGGTGGATGGCTTTAACCGCACCCTGGAGCGGCAGGAACAAGGACTGGCCCGCGCCCGCACACAGGCGGGCAACCTGGCCCACGCCCTGAAAACGCCGCTGGCCGTGCTGCGCCACGCCGCCGACCAGGCCCAAACCGCCGCCACCACCCCGGCACAGCACACGCTGGCCCACCAGGTGCACGAGCAGGTCGACAAAGCCCAACAACACATCGACTGGCACCTGCGCCGTGCCCGATCGGCCGCGTGTGCTGGCGCGCCACAGCGCCCCGTCTGCGCCCTGCTGCCCACGCTGCGCGGCTTGCAACGGGTGATGGAAAAAGTGCACAGCCAACGGCAGCTCCAGATCACGCTGGACAGCGACGTGGCCGACCCGCAAGTGGCCATCGAACAGGAAGACCTGCACGAACTGCTGGGCAACCTGGTGGACAACGCCTGCAAATGGGCCCACAGCCGGGTCCACATTCACATCGACCGCGCGGGCGACGTGACGGTGGACGACGATGGTCCCGGCGTGCCAGCGGACCAACGCGCCCAGATGCTCCAACGGGGGGAGCGCCTGGACGAAACCACGCCTGGCTCCGGCCTGGGCCTGGCCATCGTGGTCGAGCTGGCCGAGCTGTACGACGCGCAACTGCAGCTGGCGCAAAGCCCCTGGGGCGGACTGAGCGCCCGCCTGACGGGGCTCACGCGCAACCATGGAGGGTGCTAAGGCGCGCTTCAGTTGCGCGCGTTGCAATGGATGCCGGGCTGAATCCCGGCCAACCATCCCTTGCAACCCCTGCGGCACACACCGCCGCGCCACCACAGACCGCCCCACCATGACCACCATTGCCAACGGCACAGCCATTTCTGCCACCGCCTCACACCCCTCCACCCCGTTTCGATACGGCAGCGCCCTGGTGCTGGTTCACTGGCTGATGGCCGCCCTGCTGGTGGCGGTGTATGCCAGCATCGAGTTGCGCGTGCTCTACGCCAAAGGCACCGAGACGCGCGACTTCATGAAAGCACTGCACTTCATGCTGGGCCTGAGCGTGTTGGCCATGGTGACATTGCGCCTGGCCGCCCGAGCGGCCAGCCCCAAACCAGTCAACCTTGGCCCCACCACCCTGGCCCAGCGTGCTGCGGCGGTGGGCCACCTGGCGCTGTACGCGCTGATGGCGGGCATGCCCGTGCTGGGCTGGCTGGTGTTGAGCGCCTCGGGCAAACCCATTCCGTTCTTTGGCCTCGAATTGCCCGCACTGATGGGCACCAACAAAGAATTGGCCCACACGCTCAAAGAACTGCACGAAACCGCTGGTGTGGCGGGCTACTGGCTGATTGGCCTGCACGTGACCGCCGCCCTGGGCCACCACTACGCGCTGAAAGACGGCCTGCTCTCACGCATGGCGCTGGGCAAGGCCGCAGCATGATCCACGTCCGGACCCACTCGGCCCGCACGAAAAATGCAGTCTGTGCGTACCGGATCCATTCGATGTTCGACAACAGGCGCTATTCGGTCTCCGGTACATACACCATGCTGCCGTCCTTCATGCGGTAGGCCACGCCCGCCTTGGCACCCTGGCCCTCACCCATTTGCCCTGATGACTGGTACTGCTTGAGCTCATTGCCTTGCTTGACCAGCATTTCCATGTTGGGCTTGCCCGCGTTCTTGATGACCACCACATCCTCCGTGGCAAAAGGGTTGAGCGGGTTTTCGACCACGGCCACCAGAAGCACGGCGATGACCACCAGAAACACGTCAATGATGTTCACCACCGACAGGATGGGGTCGTCCTCGTCGGAGTCACCCAGAATGTCCAGCTTCATGCGGTGCATGCGTTCAGCCATGGTTCACCCCTTGGGCTTGCATGAGGGCGTTGAGCTCCTCCATCAGCCAGCGTTTGCGAACGGTCTGCACCACGAAGGTGATGGCGGCAGCCAACAGCGCCACGATCACGGCAGCAAAGGCCACCACCAGGTTTTCTGCCATGCCCTTGGTGTTGCCAGCGGCCACAGCCACCAGAGCTGGCCCCATGGGAATCATGGTGGCCACCAGGCCCAGCATGGGGGCCACGCGGCTGACGATGCGTTGCACCTCCAACTGTTTGAGCACATGCAGCTCCAGGCCATCCAGGCCCCGGTCGGCATGCTTTTGCCAATGGCTGTGCAGCGGCTGCAGACCGTGTGGGCGACGAATGCGGGCCACCCCATCAATCAGCACCTGCCCCAGGCTGAACAGGGCGTACACAAACATCAGGCACAACACCAGCAGCACCGGTGTCAGAAAAAATTTCGAGATTTCAAACAAAAACAATTCAACGGTGTTCATACAAGGCTTTCAGGGTATGGGGACATGTGTGTTGTGGGGTGAACCAGGTGTCAGGGGTGCACGCGTAGCGACCCGCTCAAGGCGGCGAAGCCATGGCCCAACCTGCACGGGCGCGGCGCACCCGCCATGCCTGGTAAGCCATGCCCGCCAACACCACCGCGCCAGCCAGCCAGGCGTAAATCCAGATCAGCTGCTGCACGGTGTCGTTGGACTTGGTTTCGCGCAGCTCTTGGCCACGCACCACCGGGAGTTCAGGTACTGGCGGCACCGGCGGCTGGATGGGCGTGGCCTGGCTTGGCGACGGTGTGGCGGCTTTGCGCGAAAGGGACGATGACGACGGCGCACCCATGCCATAGCCTGCCCTCAGCTCTTTCACATACGCCTTGAAGGTTTCATTGGCCGTGAAGACGTTGTGCTTGGCAGCAATTTCCTGGTAGGTGGCCACCAGTTCGCGCTTGGTTTGGTCATCGGCCCTCCAGTATTCCTTGCGGATGGCCTCCAACATGCGCTCGGCCACCTGGGCCAGTGCCGTGGGATTGGACTTTTCAAACCACTCGCGGGTGCCCAATTGGTAGCGGTCTTTGACGTAGGTTTCGTGAAACTCCTGCCACTGGTCGTCTCGGACAATGTGGTGGTCCATCACCTGCCAGCCCCAGAAATTGTTCACCGTGTTGAGCATTTGCAGTGTGCCGCTGTAGCCCTCTTTCATCATTTCCTTCATCCAGTTGGGGTGCTGGTAAACCGCCCTCAGCTCGTTGGCCATGAACTTTTCGGCGGTTTGCAGCTTGGCCCGGTTGGGGTCGCGCATGTTGGAGATGTAGAGCTGTGGGTTGGCACCATCCAGGTACTTGACGGCCATGGAAATGCCACCGAGGTACTCGAACGGGTGGTCGGTGTCCAACAGCCCCCGCAAATTGCTGGACCGTGAAAACACCGCCGCACTGGTGCCTTTGAGGTGCGCGGCATAGGTGTTGATCTCGCGCCCGCTGTCGTCTTGCAGCTTCTGGCTCCAGTTGGCGCTGTTGGGGCCATAGGCCCATGACATTCGCGACAGGTAGAGCTTTTCCAGCTTGCCATCGCCATCGTCCCACTGGTCCGAGGCCAGAGACGCATCGGTGAGCTTGGTGGAGTAGTCCCCGCTCTCGTTCCCAAACACGCGGGTCAGCGCAAACTCCCGTGCCCGCTCGCGCTGAGCGCCGCTGTGCACCAGCTCGGCCTCGATGCGGTCGGTGTTGGCCTTGATGAAGTTCTGCTCCGGGGGCTCGGCTTGTACGGCCAGCAAGCCAATGGCTTCGTTGAACCGCTCCATCACATTGGGAAACTGGTCGCGGTATAGGCCCGTGAGTGAGATGACGGCATCAATCCGGGGCCGCCCCAGTTCTTTGAGCGGAATCACCTCCATGCCCACCACCTGCCCGCCCTCGTTCCACTGCGGCTTGACCCCCATGGCGTACAGAATTTGGGACTCCAGCATGCCCAAGTGGCGCATGGTCTCGGTGCTCCACATGGTGAAGGCCAGCTTTTGCGGAAACTTCTGGTGCTCGGTCTGGTAGGCCAGGATGAGCTCTTGCACCGCCTGCTTGCCCGCTTCGTAGGCCGCTCGGGTGGGAATGCGCGAAGGGTCAAAGCCGTACATGTTGCGCCCGGTGTGCAGGGCATCCGGGTTGCGGATGGGGTCACCGCCGTAGGATGGGTCAATCCAGCGGGCCGACAGGCCTTTGACAATGGCTTCCACCTCCCAGGCTGCGCGCAAGCTCACCAGAAACCGTCGGCCCTTTTCGGCGAGGTTGCGCAGCTGCGGGTCACTCTGCTCGGCCAGCGATCGTTCGGAAAACACCCAGTCATCCACGAACCGGTAGGGCTTGCTGCTCTGAATGTCTTTGTAATCGCCCTTGAACGCCGCCTTTGCACTTTTGACTCCCGTGGCCTCGTACAGGGGTTGGCCCAGCATCTGCATCACGTTGCTGACCAGGTGCGCCCGCTCGGCATCCCTGCCCAGGGTGTGCAGGCCCAGTGGCTGCATGGCGGAGCCCAGTTCCTCCAAATAGTCCTCGATGTCACGCAGAAAATGGTCGAAGTTGCGCTCCAGATGGGCCACTTTCCACTTCAGGTCTTGGTGGATGTTCATCTTCACCGCCAGCTCGATGATGAGCTTTCGGTTGTTTTCTTTGACCAGCCCGGTATCCAGGGACTGGTACTCCCGAATCAAGCCGTTGATCCTGACGAAGTCGTCCGACAGGCCCGCCGGGGAAAAGGCCGGTGTCTGGTGGCTGACGATCACCCCCCTGCCCCGGCGCTTGACGTGGATGGCCTCGCCAATGTTGTCCACGATGTACGGGTAAATGACTGGCGTGTTGCCCACCAGCAGGTTGGGGTCGTCATAGGCCCACAGACCACGCTCCTTGCCTGGTGTCCACTCCTGGCTGCCGTGGGTGCCAAAGTGAATCAACGCACTGGCGGCATGTTGCTCCCTGGCCCACAGGTAAGTGGCCAGGTAGGCGTGGTTCAGCGGCATTTTCACGTCATGAAACAGCTTTTTCTCGTCGAACTTGGGGTCGGTCGAATCGCTGCGCTTGGGTTGGGGCAACACCACCAGTTGCCCAAGTTTCAAGCGCGGAATGACAAAGCCGGTGCGCCCCTGGTGGCGCGCCACCCAACTGCTTTTTTCGGGCTGACCCCAAAAGCCTGTGATGCGGTCGCGCACCACCACAGGCAGCGTGCCCAGCCAGCGCTTGTAGTCGGCCATGGGCAAAAAATCCCAATGTGGCGTTTTCATCAACTCAGGCAGGGTGCCGGGCCGGTAGGCGGGGCGCAGCATGGTGGCCACCGCCGCGATCATGTCGGCCTCGCTCACCGGCTCAAGGGCGTAACCTTCGTCGCGCAAGCGGTCCACCAGGTGACTGATGGAACGAGGCACATTGAGGTTGGATGCACCCTGGTTTTTCTCACCCGGAGGGTGGTTCCAAAAGAAGAGCGCCAATCGCTTGTCAGAATTGCGCTGGAGCTGCAATTTGGCCAAATTGATGGCTTTACCCAACAACAAGTCCATTTGCTCGGACATGGGCACCAGCTCACCCCCTTCATTCGCACTGACGACCACGGGATCTTGCAGGCCGATGTACTCGGCATTGGTCAGACTGAATGGCAGGTTGAAGGTGCTCACACCCACCTTATCGGCCAGGTAGTCAGCGCGGCTGCCCTGGCGGTAGCTCAGCATGTTGATGACTGGCACACCCACGGCCTGGTGCCAGGCTTTGCGCGATTCAGGGTCCACGCCCAAAAAGGTGTTGACCAGCAGCACCTGCGGCAACACCCGCCCCTGGTGGGTGATGATGGGCTCGGCCACATCGACGGTAGGCGTTACTTTGGGGTTGGGGAATCCCCCGTCAACATGCGGGGTTGCGCCCACATCCGAGCGGTTAACCGGTCGCCCCGCACCGGCATCGGCCAGAGAACGGGCAACCCTGGCTGTGCGGTAAAACACCAGAGGCAAGGCACCACGCCGCTCCAGATCGGCCACCGTGTCATCCAACAGCCGCGTTTGACCATCGGAGATGTGGCTCGATGAAGTTTCCATGCCGATGGTGAGCTGGGCCAGCGGGTCACGCCCGGTGCGCTGCTGCCACCAGGACAGGTAACTGGGCAAGTCGGCAAACACCGTTTTCTCATAGGCGGGGTGGTAAATGCCCCCGTTGGGCAGGGGCACGGGGGGCAACACACTGGCCTCGTCACCATACACCACCAGCACCTTGAGGTATTGGGCCAGGCGTTCGTGGTTCGCCCGGGTTCCGCCCACGTAGTAGTCAAACACCCGCTGGGCCTGGGGCTGTGGCAATCCCAGTGAGCGCAACCGAACCGGAGGACTCATCACATTGATGCTGACGCCGGGCACCTTAGCCGCCCGCAATTGGGCACCCGCCAGCCGCTCCACCATGGCCTGGTCTTCCTGTCGGGGGGCATCCACCAGCACCATCGATGCGCCCTTCAACACACGGGCCACCCCTTTCTCGCCCTCGGCATCCACCTGCGTCCAGTCCAGCTCCGCGCCCTGCGCACGCGCAGCGTCGGCCATGAGCTTGAACTTACGCGCCAACACCATTTGGGTGCTGAGCAAGGCCACCTTGGTGACCTGTGGCGGTGCAGCGGGGGCCTCGCCCGCGGCGGATGCAGTCGCGCCAGCCAGGAGGCTGCCACACAATACCAGCAATGGGCCGGTCAACCATCGGATCGGACACATATCAAGACTCCTTCAATTCGTACACCACCGGAATGCGCAGCTCGGTGGCCCGCCCCGGTTGCAGTTGGCTGGCCAGCGACACCAACACCGTGCGCACCAGCAACTCGGCAGCGCCATCCAGCGCTTTGAAACCCGAGGACTCCACCAGCTCCGCACTCAACAGTTCGCCAGCCGCTGACACGCGAACACGCATGTGCACCGTGCCCGTTTGCCCCATGCGACGCGCCGATGGGGGGTAGCGTTTGTGCTGGTGCAGTGCGTGCATCAGGTGGTCACGCCAACGCTGATAGACCTGCTCTTCGCGGTGAACTGCGGCGGGCGTTGCCACCACAGGTGGGCGCACGGCGGGTGACACGGACGCAAGCGCACTGGTGGCCACTGCCGGGGTTGGCACCATCGGCGCAGCGGGCTGGGCAGGTGCCGTGCTGGCCTGCGCGGCGGACTCAACCGCAGCCACGGGCACCACCACAGCGGGGGCAGACTGCAGCACGGGGGAGGTCACAGCGGGGGCTGGGGGCGTTGGCGAGGGGGCCCGCGTGGGCTGGGCTTTGACCGTGGCCGCTGCCGGCCTGACCACGGGCCTAGGGGTCGGTGTGGGCGCAGGCACGTTCACCATTGCGGGCGGTGGTGACGGGGGCGGCACCACACTGGCTTGCCGGGCCAGCGTGACCTGAAGCGGCCGGAAGTCCGGGGCGCGCAAGGTGCTGTCCGCCCAAGACACTGCCACCAGTACCCCCCCACCGTGGAGGAGCAGCGACCAAACCCAGTCTCTCGGGGCCAAACGGGCTGGGGTCATGGGCGCTTGACCTCCAGCGCCACGCGCTCAAAGCCCAGGGCCTTGATGCGGTCAACCAGGTCCACCAAATGCGTCAAGGCCAAAGCACCATCAGCACGCACGGCCACGGCTTGCGCAGGCGAAAGGCCCGCCAACGCGGCCGACAGGTGCTCTGCTGGCTGGTCGTTGACATAGAGCCGCAGGTCACGCGTCAGTGTGATCACCACTGGCTCGGCCGCCGCTGTCGCTGCCTTGGTGGACTGTGCCAAGTCCACCGGTATGCGGCCCGTGGCCACAAAAGTGGCCGTGGTCAGCACGATGGTGAGCAGCACCAGCATCACGTCGACCAGGGGCACCACGTTGATGGACTCGATGTCGTCGTCCATGCGTCAGCCTCCCCTGGCTTCATCGAACTCGGCCAACTTGACGCGCACCACGCGACGCAGCGCGTTGTTCATGGCCACGCACGGAATGGCCACGCCAATGCCTGCGGCCGTGGCCTTGAGGGCCAGGGCCAACCCGGTCATGGTGGCTTTGGCATCCAGCGTGCCGGTGTGGCCCAGGGCCTCGAAGGTGAACATGATGCCCAGCACCGTGCCCAGCAAGCCGATGTAGGGCGCGTTGGCCGCCACCGACCCGATAATGTTCAAACGCTGGGTGAGGTCGGTTTCCAGCCGCACACGGCTTTGGTAGGCCGACACTTGGAGGCGGCTGTACCAGCGCCAGCGCTCCAGGGCCACGGCCACCGCCCAGGCGCTGAGCGCCAGCAACAGGCCCATCACACCCCACTCCACGGCATTTTTCAAGCCATCCATGACGGGTTCCCGCTCAGAACTGCAGGCTCAGGCCCACGCGCCAGGTGCGCCCTGGGTCCACCACGATGGAGGGATCCTCGCTGGTGTATTGGCCGTCGTAGTTGGAGTCGTTGCTGCCGCGAGCCGTGAGGTAGTAGCGGCGGTTGAACAGGTTATCCACCCGAGCAAATGCACTCAGGCGGGCACCAGGCCAGCTGTTGAGCTTGGTGGTGTACTGGGCCGTCAGGTGCAGCAGTGTGCGGCCCGGCAGCTTCTCTTGGTTGATTTCATCGGCCCATGAGGTCGCCTTGTGGTCCAGCTCGGCGCTGACCGTCCAACCCGGTGCGGGCATGTGGCTGGCGCGCAGGTTGATCTGGTGGGGCGGTGTGCGCGGCAACGTTTTGCCCGTGTTGTTGTACTGCGCCACCGTGAAGTTGCTTTGCCAGAAAGCGGGGTTGGCACGCTGTGCGGCGGTCGGGTTGGCCACAAACGTGCCGTTGGCGTTGCCCAGGGCCTGGTAGAAGCTGTCGTACTGGGTGAACCAGGCATCCAGGAAGGTGTAAGCAAAGTCAAACGACCAGTCTTTGGCAGGCTGGGTGCGCGCCTCCAGTTCCAGACCCCGGCTGCGCGCGCCGCCAATGTTGCGGAACTGCGAACCGCCGCCCAGCGGGTTGTTGGTCCCGGCGTACTGACCGTTGCTGTCCATGATGAAGTTGTCACGGTCCACCTGGAACAGCGCGGCACCCACGCTGCTGGGCCACCCCGCCAGTTCCACCTGGCGATTGACACCCAACTCGATGCTGGTGGCCTTTTCGGGCTGCAAATCGGGGTTGCCCTTGATGAGTGCGTTGGTGGTGGTCTGCCCCCGGTACAGCTGTTCGGCTGTGGGTGCCCGAAAACCAGTGGAGACCGCGCCGTAAATGGAGGTTTGCTCGCTCAATGCGTGGGTCAGGCCCAGTCGGTGGCTGCTCACACCAAAGGTTTTGCCCTCACTGACGGTTCGGTTGCCATTGCCCGCCACAGGCAAGGCATTGAAGTCCACGCGCAGGCGGTCATGGCGCAGGTTGGCCGTCAGCACAGTGGCGGGTGTCAGCGCGTACTTGACCTCGCCATACAAGGCCTGGTTGGTTTCCACGGCATGGTCATCACTCATGACCATGCCGGCAGGGGTCACCGCACCCGTCGGACGGGTGCGATAGGCGTTGAGGGTGGTGTTGAGGTTGTCAAACGTGCCACGCTTGACCTCCACCCCACCCATCACGGCCCACTGCTCCCAGCGCGTGCGGTACTCGGTCTTGGCCCCGCGCTGCACCTGCACGTAGTCGGTCAGGGTGGCGTAGTCATTGAGGGCGGTGGTGGGTGCACCGGAGGCTGTGAAGCGCATCGGTGACGACCAGAACGTGGTCTTGTCCTGGTACTGGTACACCACCGCCAGCAGGTTGCTGCGCTCGTCCAGGTCACTGGCATAGGTCAGGTTGTAGCGGCTGAGGTCGACATTGAAATTGCGGTTGTAGCCGCGGCCGTCCAGGCTGCCGGTGGGATCGGCGGATGCAGCGCTCACGCCCGTGACGCTGCCTTCGCGGTCCCGAAAACGCTCGGATTTCTCAAACCCTAAGCTCACATCGCTGGTGCCGTTGAGCGCGTACTTCAGGTTGCCCGACCATGTCTTGCTGTACGACTGGGACATGAAATAGTAACCATCCTGGTCACGGTCGCTGTACTGCAGGTGGCCACTCAGGTCGTCCTTGGCAAAGCCGGCCCGCACCAGGCTGCGGCGGTAACCATGCGAACCGATATCGTTGTCCACCTTGAAGCCTTGTTGGCTGGCGCCACGCTTGGTGGTGATGACCACGGCACCGGCCAACGCGTCTTCGCCATACAGGTACGACGCCCCGCCTTTGATGACCTTGATGGACTCAATGTTGTCGATGTCGATGTTCACCTTGCCCGTGCGCTCGTACACCGGCACGCCGTCCACGATGATGGCCACCCCAGGCTTCTCGCCCATGTAGCGCTGGTTCTCGACCCCGCGCAGTTTGATTTTGAGGGTCTCGCCATCGCCACTCAGGTCTGCGGTCACGCCGCTGACGGCGCGCAACACCTCGATCAGGTTCTTGGCGTGCTGGCCCTCAACATCCTGACGCGAAAACGATGCCGACGACACCGGGTCGGTGGCGGAAGTGGCAAATCGGTCGTCAATGGCAGACCCGGTGACGGTGATGGGCGCGAGCACATCGGTCGCACCAGCCGACCCGTCGACCAGCAAGCTCAACGCGGCCAGGCAGGCCCGATGCAAAAAAGAATGGCGAAACATGGGAAATCTCCAGACCAGGCTCAGCTGGTGCAAGCACAAAGGCGCGGCCCTACCGGCTGGTGAACGACCAGCGGTGTTGGAACCAACGAATGCGAGGGGGTGCGTTCAAGCCCACCCACTGGGGGTGACAGAACGACCTGGGTCAGGCCACTGACCGTGGGGGTGCTCGCATGGGGGCCATCAGCAGCACCCGGGCCGCGCCGCCCGCCATGCTGATGGCGCCCAGCCCAGCCACGGCCGCCGGGAGACCGTCCGTCAGCGGGGGGGAACCGGTCTTGTCATCGCTGCACGGGACCGATGGCATCGCCATGTGGGCCATGGCCCACACACAAGGCTTGGCCAGACCCTGGGGCCAATTGGCGGGGCCGTCGCTGTCGGGCAACGAATCCAAGATCACCCACTGCATGCCGCTGGGGGTACAGATTTCAACCAAGGGCTCGCTGGCCATCGCGGGCACCACCCATGCACCCAGCAAGCCCTGCAACGCAGAAAACACCGTGCACAGCAACACCCAGCGCAACCACATCGCTCGGCGATGCGCGGTAAGCGAGGCGAAGGGAACGGTCAAGATTTTCACGACTGTTTCAGTGTTTTGCGCGGGCCGGGGGTGCCTTCAGGTCCAGCGGCATCAGGTGCTGGCCGTGGAATGTCCGATGGCGCAGGGGTGGTCGATGGGCAAGTCCCCTGCCTTGACGCCATGGACCGACATCGGTGATGCCATCCGAATTCACGCCATGGCCCCTTTGATGGCGCCACGCCCCCCGCTGCCCACGCCCGCCATGCGCCCCAGCGCAGCAGCGGTGTCGGTGGCAGCGTCACCCCAACTTCTGCGGGGGCCGCTTTTTTTGCTGCGCGGTGGCAACAACTGGGCCAGCGCGCGGCAAACGGTTTCGGGTTTGGCGTCCACCACCTCCGCCAGCACCCGCAGCGGGGGCAGGCTGTTGCGCACGGCATCGGCATCCAGCGGCTGGTTGCGGGCAGTACCTGCCACGGGTGCATGGCCCAGCAAGCGCAGCAGCTCGCCCAGGCGCTC
>PNML01000057.1 GCA_013823635.1 Polaromonas sp.
ATTCAAACGGGTACAGGTTGACCACCAGCAGGTCGATGGTCTCGATGCCATGCGCGGCCAGCGCGGCCATGTGCTCGGGCGTGTCGCGGCGGGCCAGCAGGCCGCCGTGCACCTTGGGGTGCAGGGTTTTGACACGACCATCCAGCATTTCAGGAAAACCGGTGACTTCGGCCACCTCGGTCACGGGCAGGCCGACATCGGCCAGCAGCTTGGCGGTGCCGCCGGTGGAGATGAGGGCCACGCCCAGGGCGTGCAGGTCACGGGCGAGGTCAAGAACGCCGGTTTTGTCGGATACGGAAAGCAGGGCTCGCATGGTGGATTCTTTGGGGTCAGGTGGTCAAAAATACAAACAAAATGGCGTCCAGCGCTTGATGCGTATGAATCTTTAGCTATGCATAAAAATCAGTCGGTCAGGCCGTGTTCCAACAGCTTTTTTCGCAGGGTGTTCCGGTTCAAACCCAACCACTGGGCGGCACGGGACTGGTTGTTCTGGGCGCGTTCCATCACCAGTTCCAGCAATGGTTTTTCAACGGCACGCATCAACATGTCGTGCAGGTTGGCGGGCTCGGTGCCGTCCAGGTCGTCGAAATACGTGCACATGTTGGTGCGCACACAGTCCTGCAAGCTCGGGGTCTCTGGGGTCATGCGGCCATCTTCCAGGGTGGGGTCAGGAACGTCGTGGGGCTGCCGGAGGGACTGGCATCGGCATCCCAGGCATCAAAAAAATCGGTCACGGCGCGCAACTGGGCGTCGCAGGTGGTGACACCGTTGATGTGCCGGCGAAAGGCGTCTGCGCCCTCACCGGCGCCAAACGACTGTGCGTACCAGCCCAGGTGCTTGCGGGCGCTGCGCACGCCGGTGTACTCGCCATACAGGTCGTAGTGTTCGTGCAGGTGGGCCAGCATCCAGGTTTTCAGCTCGGTGCGGGTGGGCGGGGCCAACTCGGTACCCGTGGCCAAAAAATGCGCCATCTCGCGGAATATCCATGGCCTGCCCTGCGCGGCGCGCCCCACCATGACGGCGTCCGCCCCCGTGCGGGCCAGCACGTCACGCGCGGCCTGCGGGCTGTTCACATCGCCATTGGCCACCACCGGAATGGCCACGCGGCTTTTGATGTGGGCCACGGTGTCGTGCTCGGCCTGGCCTTTGTAGCCCTGCTCGCGGGTGCGACCGTGGATGGTGAGCATGGCCACCCCGGCGGCCTCGGCGGCCAGGGCAATGGCCGGGGCATTTTTGCCCTGCTCGGCCCAGCCGGTGCGCATTTTCAGTGTCACGGGCACACCGTGGGGGGCACAGGCGGCCACCACGGCTTCGACAATCTGCAGCGCCAGGGTTTCGTCTTGCATCAACGCCGAGCCCGCCCATTTGTTGCACACCTTCTTGGCGGGGCAACCCATGTTGATGTCGATGATCTGCGCGCCTCGGTCAATGTTGTAGCGCGCGGCATCGGCCATCATGGCCGCCTCGGTGCCGGCAATCTGCACCGAAATGGGCGCCGCCTCGCCATCGTGGTTGGCGCGGCGGGAGGTTTTCAGGCTGTCCCACAGGTCGGGGCGGGAGGTGACCATTTCGCTCACGGCATAGCCCGCGCCCAGCTGTTTGCACAGCTTGCGAAACGGCCTGTCCGTCACCCCCGCCATGGGGGCCACAAACAGGTTGTTGACGAGGGTGTAGGGGCCGATGCGCATGAAATCCGATGCCACACACACCGCGCACCGACGCGCGCCGCCACGACAGGGGCGCACCAAGGGTGACCAGCGGTGTTGGGAGGGGAGAAAACCAGGGGGTGCTGAAAAAAGCAGCACGATTGTAGCTCCGGGTGCTGACACGGCCCCAACACCCCGGCACCTCCGGTGGCGGTGGCGCCCCGCATCCCTGCCCCGCTCGGCACCCGCAGAAATGCCCTGGTGACGGCCGTTGGGCGCGGAGCTTCCTATACTCCCACACCTGTCTCTCACCCCACCCATGGACGCCTGGATCACCCACCTGCTGCAACTCTTCAGCCTGCCCGAAGTGGGCCTGAGCACGGTGTTTGTCGTGGCGCTGGTGTCGGCGACGCTGTTGCCCATGGGGTCAGAGCCGGCGGTGTTCGCGCTGGTCAAGCTCAACCCCGAGCTGTTTTGGCCTGCCGTGCTGGTGGCCACCGCTGGCAACACCCTGGGTGGCGCCGTCAGCTACTGGATGGGCCTGGGCGCCCACGCCGCCCTGGACAAGGCACGCGGCCATGCCACCCATGTGCACGCACTGGATTGGTTGCAACGCTTTGGCCCCAAGGCTTGCCTGTTGAGCTGGTTGCCCGCCGTGGGAGACCCCCTGTGTGCGGTGGCTGGCTGGCTGAAGATGCCGTTCTGGCCCTGCGTGGCCTACATGGCCGTGGGCAAGCTGCTGCGCTACGTCACCATGACAGCGGCACTGCTGTGGGTGTTTCCCGGCATTTACACACCCTGACCCGACCTCCCCACCCACATGAAACGCCTGGCATTCATGGTCCGCTCCCAGCGGGCCAACACCCCATTGGGACTGCCGCGCGCGCTGTGGGCACTGCTGCTGGGCAACTTCGTGATCGGCACCGGCGTGATGGTGGTGCCCGGCACGCTCAACGACATCAGCACGTCGCTGGGCGTGTCCGTTCCCCAGGCGGGAATGCTGATCACGGCGGGCGCCATCCTCATGGGGCTGAGCGCCCCTGTGATGGCCACGCTGGTGGCCGGCTGGGACAGGCGCAGGCTGCTGGTGGGGTCGCTGCTCTGGTACGGCGTGCTGCTGGCGGCCTGCGCACTGGCCCCCGATTACGGCGCCCTGCTGCCGCTGCGTGTGCTGGCCATGGTGGCGCCCGCCGTGTTCACCCCCCAGGCCGCCGCCAGCGTGGGCCTGATGGTGCCCAGCGAACGGCGGGGCCAGGCCATCACCTTTGTGTTTCTGGGGTGGTCCGTGGCATCCGTCATGGGCATGCCGCTGTCGGCCTGGGTGGGTGGCACCCTGGGATGGCGGTGGGCCTTTGGCGGTGTGGCGGCGGGTGCACTGGTGTGTGGCTGGTGGCTGTGGCGCGTGATGCCCGATGGCATACGCCCCGCTGCCCTGTCGCGCCAGGATTGGGGCAAGGTGCTGGGTTCAGCGCCCCTGGCGCTGGTGATGGTGGTCACCCTGCTGTCCGCCTTCGGGCAGTTCACACTGTTCTCCTACCTCGCCCCGTACATGAAGCAGGTGCTGTCCGTCGAGGCCACCACCCTCTCCCTCATGTTTCTGTGGTTTGGGGTGTTCGGGCTCATGGGCAATGTGACGCTGACACGCCACATCGACCAACTGGGGGCGCCGCGGGCCGTGTTGCTCACGCTGGGGCTGATGGCCCTGACGCAGCTGTTGTGGCCACTGGGCACCTCGGTGTGGGCCATGGGGCTGGTGGTGGTGCCCTGGGCGCTGGGTTGCTTCTCAGCCAACTCCGCGCAACAGGCCAGGCTGGTGGGACTGTCCCCCCAGCTGGCACCCGCCACCGTGGCGCTGAACACCTCGGCCATGTACGCCGGTCAAGCCCTGGGGGCGGCGCTGGGCGGCTGGATGATTGACGCAGGCCAGATGTTGAACCTGCACTGGGTCAGCCTGGTCCTGTTGCTGGTGGCGATGGGCGCCAGCGTGTGGGCGGCCCACCGAGCAGCAAACCAACAAAAACAATAGCTATGAATGATTTCTTGACGAGCGACAAAGGTCAAAAAGACCGAAAATTCATGGCATGAATCCGGCCAACATACCCCGCCCCCCACCAAGGGGCCAGGCGGTCTCAGCGGGCCGCCTTCAGGAAAGCGTCGAGCAAGGGGTTGCAGTCGAGCATGTCCGGGCCAGCCAGGTGGTGGAACTCGGGGTGCCACTGCACACCGCACACGAAGCTCCGTCCTGTCCAGCGGATGGCCTCGACCACACCATCGGCGGACGTCGCCTCCACCACCACACCTTTGCCCAGCCGGTTGACCGCCTGGTGGTGGATGGACGCCACCTTGCCCCCGGTGGTGGCACCGAACCACTGCGCCATGTGGCCCCCCTGCACAAAGCTGACCTCGTGGGCGTTGCGCTCGTACTCGGGCGTCTCATGCGGCACCTCGCTGGGGCACTGGGAGGGTATGTCCTGGTACAGGCTGCCGCCCAACGCCACGTTGATGAGCTGCATGCCCCGGCATATGCCCAGAATGGGCTTGCCCGCCTCCATGAACTCGTGCACCAGCTCCAACTCGTAGGCGTCACGCACCGGGTCACCACCCCACTCGGGCTTCAGAGGTTCTTCTCCATAGGCACGGGGACTCACATCGGCCCCCCCCTGCAGAATGAGACCGTCCAGAAAGTCGGCATAGTCGCGCACCCGGATGTTGCTGCGCATCAGCGGACCGTCTTTCAGCACCGAAGGCACCATCAGCACCAGCGTGTCGCGCGAGGCCGCCCACTGCGCCACCGACTGCTCCAGCACCTGCAGGGTTTTGGACTTGAGACCCACCCCCGCCAACTCGGGGTGTGTGATGCGGGCGGACAGACCAATGTGAACGGGGCGACGGCGCAGCATGGCAATTCCTTCCAACGGTGTCTAAGGGCCAGCGGCACTGCACGGCAGTACCGGCAATAAAAGAAATGGGGTCAGACGTTGAACAAAAAGTTCAACACATCGCCGTCTTTGACCACGTATTCCTTGCCTTCTGCACGCATCTTTCCTGCATCTTTCGCCGCCTGCTCGCCCTTGAACGCGATGTAATCATCAAAAGCGATGGTCTGCGCGCGGATGAAACCGCGCTCGAAGTCGCCGTGGATCACCCCCGCCGCCTTGGGCGCCGTGTCACCGATGCGGATGGTCCAGGCGCGCACCTCTTTCACCCCTGCGGTGAAATACGTTTGCAGGCCCAGCAACTTGAACGCCGCGCGAATGAGGCGGTTCAGGCCGGGCTCGGTTTGCCCCATCTCAGCCAGGAAGACCAAGCGGTCTTCATCGTCCATTTCGGACAGTTCGGCCTCGATCTTGGCGCAAATGGCCACCACGGGTGCATTCTGGCTGGCCGCATACTCGCGCAACCGGTCCAGGTAGGGGTTGTTCTCGAAGCCGGTTTCACTGACGTTGCCCACGAACATGGCGGGCTTGGCCGTGATGAGGCAAATGGGTTTGAGCAGTGCCCTTTCCTCATCCGAAAAGTCAATGCCACGCACAGGCTTGCCTTGGTTCAAGGCGGTCTGGCATTTGGTGAGCATGGCCACCAACTTGGCCGCATCCTTGTCGTTGCCGCTGCGAGCGGCCTTGCCATAGCGGTGCAGGCTTTTTTCCACCGTGCCCAGGTCGGCCAGGCACAGCTCGGTCTGAATCACCTCAATGTCGGAAATCGGGTCCACCTTGCCGGCCACGTGGATGACGTTCTCATCCTCAAAGCAACGCACGACGTTGACGATGGCATCGGTTTCTCGGATGTGAGCCAAAAACTGGTTGCCCAGGCCTTCACCCTGGCTGGCCCCGGCCACCAGGCCCGCGATGTCCACAAATTCCACAATCGCGGGAACAATGCGCTCGGGGTGGATGATGTCGGCCAGTTGGCCCAGCCTGGGATCGGGCACTTCCACCACACCCACATTGGGCTCAATGGTGCAAAAGGGGTAGTTCTCAGCCGCAATGCCCGCTTTGGTCAGCGCGTTGAAAAGGGTGGACTTGCCGACGTTGGGCAAGCCAACGATGCCGCATTGGAGGCTCATGAAATTTCCTTGTTGATATCGGCCCCAGTGGCATTGCCGCATCGGACGGCGAGTACGCCCGAACCACCGACCCATAAGCGGCGCAAGCCGTTGATGCCCCACACCACCAATGGGGCATCGGGATTCGTGTGGGCGGTGCCTGGGAAAACCCCAGCGATTGTAGCCACCGGGTTTCAAACGACGCCAACGCCCGCCCCCAAAGGCTTGGCTGTGGCTGAGCGGGATGGGTCAGCTGCGGTTGTCGCCAGCTTTCAAGACCCGTGGGGTGATGAAAATCAACATTTCGGACTTGTTGTTGGAGCGGGTTCGGCTCTTGAACAGGTTGCCCAGGATGGGCACGTCCCCCAGATAAGGCACCTTGGTTTCACTTTCGGCCTCATTGGATTCAAAAATACCGCCGATGACCACTGTGCCGCCGTTTTCCACCAGCACCTGGGTTTGCACCCGCTTGGTGTTGATGGCACGGGCACCCAGCAGAATTTCACCGGGACTGTCCTTGCTGACCTCCACCTCCAGGATGATGTTGCCTTCCGGGGTGATTTGCGGTGTCACCTCCAGCTTCAGGGCGGCCTTCTTGAAGGAAATGGTGGTGCCACCATTGGGTGCCGTGGTCTGGTAAGGAAACTCAACCCCCTGTTCAATGATGGCCTTGACCTGATCCGCGGTCACCAAGCGGGGACTGGACACGATCTTGCCGCGGCTGTCCGCCTCCAGCGCAGAAATCTCCAGGTTCAAGAACCGATTGGCGGACGGTTTGAACAAGGAAATGGCAAAAGAGGCTGCAGATACGCCGTTCAAACCACTGGCGGGCAAATTGAAGAAGTTGGAGGAGGCCGTGTTCAGTGCCGTGGCATCAAAAGCGCCGGTGGTGGCGGAAATGGCATCGTAATTTCCACCGAAGGCCACGCGGTTGCCGCCCGCCAGGCTGTACCCGGCGTCGCCCCCCCGAACACCGCGCAAATCGGCACCACCCAAACGGGCACCCAGGGACTTGCCAAACTTGTCGTCCGCTTCCACGATGCGAGCCTCGATCAGCACCTGGCGAATCGGAATGTCCAATTTCGCGATCAACTCCTGCACCTGCGCCAAGCGACTGGGAATGTCGGTGACAAACAATTGGTTGGTCCTGGGTTCGGCAATCACCCGGCCCCGGGCAGACAGGATGCCGGTGCTTTGCACGGTGCCAGTCTGTCCTTGTCCAGTGCCAGTCGTGGAGGCGGTCAGCTGAGTGGCCACGTCCACCGCCTTGGCGTAGTTCATCTGAAAACCTTGGGTTCTCAGCGTTTCCAGGTCCTCAATGGAGGCTTTGGACTCCAGCTCACTTTTCTCCCGGGCGGCGATTTCGTCCCGGGGGGCCACCCAGATCACATTTCCGCTTTTCCGCATGCCCAGGGCCTTGGATTGCAAAATGATCTCCAGCGCCTGGTCCCATGGCACATCTTTCAGCCGCAAGGTCACAGTCCCTGTGACGGTGTCGGACGTGACAATGTTGAAATTGGTGAAGTCGGCAATGACTTGCAACAGCGAACGAATTTCAATGCTCTGAAAATTCAGCGACAGCTTTTCGCCCGAAAAACCAGGACCCGGGGTCAACTTCGCCGGATCGACCTTGATTTCCTTGACTTCCACCACGAACTTGGAGTCGGACTGGTAGGCACTGTGCTCCCAGTTTCCCTTGGCGCTGATGGTCATGCGGACACGATCGCCCGTTTGAATGGTGCTGATCGACTGCACGGCAGTACCGAAGTCAGACACATCCAATTGCCTTCGCAATCCCTCGGGCAATGCCGTTTTCAAAAATTCGACCACCAGATCCCTGCCAGTTTGGCGGATGTCCACCCCCACCTGCGTGTTGGGCAGATCCACCACGACCCGACCGGAATTGTCACTGCCACGCCGAAAATCAATGTCGCGCAGCGCCATTGTTTCGTTGTTGCGATCGTCAGCAAAAACGGCTGCCCGGGCGTTGCCCGCATCGCCTGCATGGGTCGCATCCAGCGCCACCAGCAACGCGGCGCCGGAGATGGTGGCCTTGTAGCCCACCGACTGTTTCAGATTGAGGACCACTCGCGTGCGGTCACCGGCTTGAATCACCTGAGCGGAACGAACACTGCCTTGGTTGATGTCGGTCGTCCGCCTGCCAACGCCGTTGCCATAACCGGGGAAATCGAACGAAATTCGGGCTGGATCTTGGATGGCAAAACTCTGAGGCATCTCCTTGATGGGCTGCGCGGTTTCAATCCGGATCAGTTCCTGGCCGCCCTGCACCGAACGAGACACGCTCTTGATGCTGTTCTGCGCGTGAACCTGCGCAGAAAAGGCCGCGACACACAGGCATGCTGCCATTCCCAGACCACGTCGCGCAGACCACATCCAACTCGACAGCCACGTGCCACACATTTGCATCATGTTTTTCATTGCTTGTTTTCCCCTTGAAGCAAAAGTGTCACTTTGCGTTCGATCCAATCTCCGGACGTATCCTGAACGATTTCCCGCAAGACAAGCTCCCCCTCTGACACGCTCAATACCTTGCCAAAATTCTGTCCCAAGTAGGCCCCTGCCCGTACTTGGTAAAGCATCTTATCCACCCTGACCAAGGCCACCTTTTGACCATCCCGGAGCAAACTCCCCACCAGACTCATGGTGTCCAGGGGAAACGTTTCCAGGTATTCTTTCCGACGGGCCAGCTCGGGCCCTATCAAACTCGTGTTCATGACAGCGTGGCTGGCGTCCGAACGCATCCCCATGGTCAGCTTCTGCACGCTGAACGGCTCCAGCTTGTCGTTGCTGCTGTAGTTTTCAGGCTGGAATTTTTTGGGCTCGGTCACAGGCTGAGCCACAGGTGTCAGGCTGTTGCGCTGGTCGGTCATCCACTGGGTGAGTTCTTCATCCGCTGACGAGCCGCATCCTGCGATGCCCATGACCCATGCGACACCGACCCAGCTGAAGCGTATTTTCATGCTCATAGTGGGGTCGCTTTCCCTTCGGAGGCCTTCTTCTGGACCGCTATTTCCTCGGCATCCAAATAACGGAATGTCTTGACCGTACCCTCCATGATCAAAGCCGATGGTCGCTCCTTCAGCGGCACCAAAGAGACGTCGTTCAGCGTCACAATGCGCGACAAATGGGCTATGTCGGAGGCAAAAAGTCCCACATCGTGGTAACTGCCCGTGATTTTGATGGCGATGGGCAGTTCGGCATAGTACTCATTGACCACCACCTGCCCCGGCCTGAACAGGTCAAACTGCAAACTGCGACCCAAGCCGGCCTGGTTGATGTCGGACAACAGGGCATCCATTTCGGCTTTGCTGGGAAGCTGCTTTTCCAACTGCGTGACGTACTGCCTGACTTCATCCAGTTGTTTGCGAAGTTGTTCCAAGTTGATGGCCTGGGCCAGCTTGTCGCTGTAAACCACCCGCAACTGCTGCTCGTTGGCACGCTCTGCTTCCAACTCTTCAGCCACGCCCTGGAGCCAGGTGAACCACAGCACAGACACCATGGCCACAAATATCAGCAACAGCATCAGTGCTTTGGGAAGCGCCGGCCACTGTGAGGGGTCATTCGGGTTGAGGTTGAGGAACTGTGACCTCAGCTTGACCTGAAGGTCTTGGAAGTCGATTTTATTGGCCAGTTTCATGCTGTTGTGCCCATCACCAGTCACTGCTTTTGGGGTTGTGCGTCAGCGGACTGGGCAGCCGATGTGTCTGCACGGACAATGGACGCACGCACGGTGAAATTGGACACACGCCTTTGCTCACGAGCGGATATGGCCTGAACAGTGGACACAATTTCGACCAGTTCTGGGCGACTCAGGTGTTTACTTTGGGTGGACAGATTTCTCAGCAGTTCTGATACCCGCTCCTGCGACTGCGCGACGCCCGACATTTGGACAGACTGCTTGTCCTGCTTCATGGACACGAGATACACACCGTCGGGAACACTGGTGACCAACTCGGACAGCAGGTGCACGGGTGCGTTTCGATCGGATTGCAGGTTTTCAACGGCCGTCTGTCGGGCCTTGAGTCGCAGGATCTCCGTTTTCAAGCCGGCAATGTCCTTGATCTGCTCGTCCAGCTTGGCCGTTTCCTGGGTGAGGAATGCATTGCGCGCCCGCTGGGCATCGATGTGATTTTGGTACCAGGCGAATACCGCTCCAGCCACAGCCACACCCATGAGTGCGGCCGCCGCTGCAGACGCAACAAACTGGTCCTTGCGACGTTTGCGAGCCGCCTCCCTGTGCGGCAACAGGTTGATGAGGATCATTGGTAGAACCTCCTCAACGCCAACCCAGTGGCGGTCAGGTACGACGGAGCCTCCCGGGTCATTTTGGTCGCGCGGATGTGACTCCCTGTGTCCATGCCCTCGAATGGGTTGGCCACCATGCAGGCAAAGGAAGTCTGTTCGGTGATTTCGTCGGTCAGTCCTTGCAGGCTGGCCGTGCCGCCGGCCAGCAATATGTGGTCAATGCGGTTGTGGGGCGTGCTGGTGAAGAAGAATTGCAACGCTCGGGAAATTTCCTGCGCCATGCTCACGGTGAAAGGGCGGAGCACGGTTTGTGCGTAATCGTCGGGCAAGTCCGCCGTGCGCTTCTTCAATTCGGCTTCGTCCAGCGAAAAGCCGTATTGCCGCGCAATCATCTGGCTGAGTTGGGCACCCCCAAACGCCTGGTCGCGCTCGTACAGCATTTCCCCATTGCAAATGACCTGCATGCTGGTGGCGACGGCCCCGACCTCGAACAACGCCACCAACGAATCGCGGCCACCACCCGGCAAAAATTCGATGATGCGGGAAGCTGCCATGCGCGAGGCATACGGCTCAATGTCCACCACCACCGGCTTGAGCCCCGCCGCCTCCGCCAACCCCTGCCTGTCCTGAACCTTTTCCTTGCGGGAAGCGGCAATCAGAACCTCAATGTCCCCATCTGACGTCTCGCAGGGACCCAATTCGCAAAAATCCAGGCTGACCTCATCCAAAGAAAAGGGAATGTACTGATTGGCTTCGGATTCCACCTGGATTTCCAACTCGGATTCTGAAAGGCCGCTGGGCAAAATGATTTTTTTGGTGATCACCGCAGATGCGGGCAATGCAAATGCGGCATTTTTGGTGCGGCTGCCGCATTTGCGCACCACCCGCCGCACCGCATCGGCCACCTCATCGAACTTCTCGATGTTGCCGTCGACAATCCATCCCCGCTCCAATGGCTCCAGGGCGCACCGCTCCAACACAAAAGTGCCAGCCCCATTGCGGCCCAGTTCAACAACTTTCACGCTGGACATACTGACATCAATGCCCAGGAGCGAAGCCGGTTCTCGGCTGAACAATGATGCCAAAGCGGTCAAGACTAACTCCCAGTGGATGCAAAACAAGCGGACAGTCCGAGCAATGCTATCAGCAACTACTTTGCAGCCTCAATTTTTTTACCGCGGACAAAGGCCACGCCCGTTGCCAAAAGCCGACGTGCTTTGACCCGCTCAGGGACTGATTCACTTTTTATAATCCAGTGCCCCAACGAAAGCACCCATGGCTGCCAGGCAACAGAACGACGCTTCCCCCCCTTCCCCTCATACCGCCCCTGGCCCGGGACGCTGGCTGATGCGGGCCCTGTTGTGGCTGTCCGGTCTGGCTGTCGCGGGCGTGTTGGCTTTGCTCATGGTCATTGCCGTGGCTTTGGCCATGGCCTATCCCAACCTGCCAGAGATCACCGCGCTGTCCGACTACCGTCCGAAACTGCCCATGCGGGTGTATTCAGCCGAAGGCGAATTGTTGGCCGAATACGGAGAAGAACGCCGTGAACTGACACCGATTGCCCAGATCCCGCAGGTCATGAAAGACGCGGTGCTCGCCGCCGAGGATGCCCGCTTTTTTGAACACGGCGGCGTGGACTACGTGGGCATGGTCCGCGCGGGGCTGGCCAACTTCGGCCGATCCAAAAGCCAGGGCGCATCCACCATCAGCATGCAGGTCGCCCGCAACGTCTACCTGACGGCTGAAAAAACCTACACCCGCAAAATCTACGAGGTGCTGCTCACGTTCAAACTGGAGCACATGCTGACCAAGGAGCAAATCCTCGAGATCTACATGAACCAGATCTTTTTGGGGCACCGTGCCTACGGCTTTGCCGCCGCCGCCCAGGCGTACTACGGCAAACCGCTGAAAGACATCACAGTGGACGAGGCCGCCATGCTGGCAGGTTTGCCCAAGGCGCCCTCCGCCTTCAACCCCATCAGCAACCCGCGCCGCGCCAGGGCACGGCAGTTGTACATCATCGACCGGATGCTGGAGAACGGTTTCATCAACGAGGCCACCGCCCAGAAAGCCAAAGCGGCACCGGTGAACATCAGGCCAGCGAACAGCATTGAACGTGTTCGGGGCGACTATGCCGCCGAAATGGTCAGGCAAGCGATGTTCGCCCAGTACGGGGAAGAGGCATACACCCGAGGACTGAACGTCACCACCACCATCCGCAGCAGTGAACAACAGGTGGCGTACCGCGCCCTGCGCGCGGGCCTCATGGACTTCGAACGACGCCAGCACTACCGGGGTCCTGAGCGTTTTGTGACCCTGCCACCAGATGGACCAGCCCTGGACGAAATCATCGACGATGTGCTGGCAGATCACCCTGACAACGGCGACGTGCTCGCGGCTTTGGTCCTGGACGCCACCCCCAAGAAAGTGACCGTGGTTCGGCAAGATGGCCAGCCCATTGACATCACGGGCGATGGGCTCAAGCCCGTTCAATCGGGCCTGTCCGACAAAGCCCCCCCCCACATCAAACTGCGCCGGGGTGCGGTGATCCGAATGACCAAGTCGGGCAAACATGGCTGGGAAATCACCCAACTGCCCGAAGTGGAGGGCGCTTTTGTGGCCCTGGACCCCCGCACCGGGGCCATCCGTGCCCTGGTGGGCGGCTTCGACTTCCAGAAGAACAAGTTCAACCACGTGACGCAAGCCTGGCGCCAGCCGGGCTCCAGCTTCAAGCCATTCGTTTATTCAGCTGCACTGGAGAAAGGCATCTCTCCTGCCACCACGGTGTATGACACGCCACTGTTCTTCAGCGCCACCGAAACTGGCGGCAAGCCGTGGGAACCCAAGAACTACGATGGCAAGTTCGACGGCCCCATGCCCATGCGCACCGCACTGGCCAAGTCGAAAAACATGGTGTCCATCCGCATCCTGCAGGCCGTGGGCACCCAGAGCGCCCAGGAATGGATTCAGCGTTTTGGTTTTCCCGCCGAACGCCACCCGCCGTACCTGACCATGGCGCTGGGTGCAGGATCGGCCACGCCCTTGCAAATGGCCTCGGCCTACAGCGTGTTTGCCAACGGAGGCCACCTGCTGCCCCCCGTCCTGATCAGCAAAATCTCGGATGCCCAGGGCAAGGTGCTGCTGGAAACGGCCCTGCCAAAGCTGGAGGAAACACCCCGTGCCATTGACGAGCGCAACGCCTTCGTGATGAGCAGCCTGCTGCAGGAAATCACGCGTGCGGGCACTGCGGCACGCGCGCAAGCCACGTTGAAACGGCCAGACCTGTACGGCAAGACGGGCACCACCAACGACGCCATGGATGCCTGGTTTGTGGGCTTCCAGCCCACATTGACCGCTGCGGTGTGGGTGGGCTACGACAACCCGCGCAACCTGGGCAGCCGCGAAACAGGGGGTGGTCTGGCGCTGCCGATATGGATCGCCTTCATGCAGGAGGCCCTCAAGGGCGTGCCGGTGACGGAAGTGCCGGTGCCAGAGGGGGTGATGCACATCAACAACGACTGGTACTTCAATGAGTTCGGTCCAGGAAGCAATGTGCGCGAACTCGGCAGCGAGGGCGGCAACCTGTTCCCACCCGGCAGCGCCAACGCACCGCCACCGGTGGCCCCAGAAGAGCGCAAGAGCATTCTGGACCTGTTCCGCAATTGAAGCGCCTCATGGCACTGGGAGCCTTCCAGGGCACAGGGGCGTGGCCCGGCCCCTGCCCCCGCCTCAGGCGAGCGGGCTGAACGTGAGTGGCATGCCCGATTGCTCTGAGGCGACATCACTCAGCAGGGCAAACAACTCCACCTGCGTTTTGGTGTCCAGCCAGGCACCGCCCTGCCACTGAAAGTGGTAGCCGCCCCGGCGCGCGGCCAGCCAGATTTCCTGCAGTGGCTTTTGCAGGTTGATGACGATCTGGCTGCTGTTTTCAAAGGTCAGCGTGATCATGCCGCCCACGCGCTGGTTGTCCACGTCCGCATCCGTGGTGTCGTTGAGGGTGTCGCAGGCCTGTTCAATGGCGCTCAACGCCGCTTCTGCACGGTCCAGGTATTCGAGGTCGGTCATTACAATTCCACCATGCTGAAATGGAATGGAATTTTAGGTGGCAATCAACCCGGGCGTTGGGCCATGGCCTTGTGCGCCTGCCTGCTCATGGGCTGCGGCCAAAAAGGCCCGCTCTACCTGCCAGCGCCCCCGCAAGGCGCCCCTGCTGCTGCCGCGCCCAATGGCCCGGACGCGGCACCCGAGCGCCGGTGAGCCGCGCCGCCGAAGCCAATCAATTTCATAGCAATGAATTGAAGACCACAAAGCGCTGGCAACGTTTTTATTCAAAAATCAAAGACTGCCGTAACTGTGGAGTCCGGACAGGAACATGTTCACACCCAGGAAAGCGAAGGTGGTGATGACCAAACCCACCAGCGCCCACCAGGCTGAAATGGTGCCGCGCAGCCCTTTCATCAGCCGCATGTGCAACCAGGCGGCGTAGTTGAGCCACACAATCAGTGCCCAGGTTTCTTTGGGATCCCAGCTCCAGTAACCGCCCCATGCGTCGGCGGCCCACAACGCACCGAGCACGGTCGCGATGGTGAAGAAGGCAAAACCGATGGCGATGGCCTTGTACATCACGTCGTCCAGCACCTCGAAGCTGGGCAAGCGCTCACCAATGCGCCGACGCGCCGCCAATATGCCCGCGATCACCAGGGCGGCAATCCCAAAGTACACAAACCAGTAGCTGCTGCCCGCCTCGGCGCTGGTCTGGCGAAACACCATGGGCTCAAAGCACAGCACCACACCCAGCGCCCACAACGGCAACAGCTTGTACCAACGGGTCTCCGTGGCCTGCTGCTTGATGAGGTAGGCAAACGCCACCATGGCGGCAATCGCAAAAGTGCCGTAGCCCACGAAGTTGGCAGGGACGTGGATCTTCATCCACCAACTCTGCAAGGCCGGAATCAGGGGCTGGATCTGGTGGGCCTCGCGCACCACCGTGTACCAGAGCAAAAAGCCCACAGCCGCACTGACCACCAACATGATGAACGCGCCCATGGATTTGGTGCGGTAGATGTCTTCGTAATACAGGTAGAACGCTGCCGTCATCCAGCAAAACAGCACGAACACTTCATACAGGTTGCTGACCGGGATGTGCCCGATGTCGGGTCCCATTTGGTGACCTTCGTACCAGCGCACCATGGTGCCGACCAAGGCCAGTGTCACCGCCGCCCAGGCCAGCCGGGAACCCAGGGACTCCATGGCGTCGGACGACTGGCGCAAGAACACGCCCGCCCAATAAAACCCCGTGCTCATGAAAAACAGCATGCTCATCCACAGGATGGCGGACTGGCTGGACAGAAAATACTTGAGCAAAAACGCCTGATCCGCCCTGGCCAGATCGGCCTGTCCGTTGACCTGGTAGAGCCAGATGGCGAGCAACGACAGCGCAGCGACGCCCGCCATCAGCTTTTGCAAGGGTCGCCAGAACCAGCCAATCCAGATCAGGCTGGGCACGGTGCCCAGCAAAATCGACGACTCATACACATCCATGCGGTTGCCGTAACGCATGAACACCGCCACGGTGGCCAGCACCAAGGCCACGGCAAATCCCCAATCGGTGGCGTTGCGGCGCGCGAAGTATCCCTGGTTCAGGCTCAGGGTGTGGGTCTTGCCCGCCGGTTCAGGGACGTTGAGGGTGGTGGTGTTCATGTCGTTCTTCTTTCATTCGGACAACAAAAGCAAACGGGAGCGGAGGGTGGCAAATTCTTTGTCCGCCTCCATGGTCTTGCGGTTGCTGGACAGCGCCAGCGTGGCCTGGGTGGAGGGAGAACCCGTGGCAGCGTCCCGGGTGGGCGCCAGCCACACCCAGACCCGCCGCTCACGCACGTACAGCATGGCAAACACGCCCACGATGAGGAACAAACACCCCAGGTAGACGATGTTTTTGCCCGGTGCACGCGACACCTGGAACACGCTGGCCTGCCGTTGGGTGAAGTCGGTCATCATGAAGGTCATGGGTGCGCCGTAAAAGAACGAATCGCTCAGGCTGAGCACCGATTGGGTCACGAAGCCACGCGCGGCCTCGTCCTGGGCCAGGGGCTTGAGCCCCGCCTTCTCGCGGGCCAGCTGGTTGAGCTCGAACAGCACGCCGTTGAGGATGCGCACCAGCACCTCGCTGGCCCGCTCACGCTCGGCCTCAGGCACATTGGCCTCCATGAACTGGGACACCGCCTGCAATCCACCCAAGGGATTGGGACCAGCCTTCAGGTCTTTGATCGACGGGTCAGCACCGGCAAACAAGGCCAGCGCGCGTTCGGCGGACGCCGCCAGCGCCTGGTTCAGATCGGGTCGATCAGCCTCCACCGCCCCCACGGCATAGCGCTGCACGGCCTGTCGGCGCATGGCTGGGTCGGCCAGCGCAGCGCGCAGTCGAAACCAGCCATCCAGGCTGTCCGTGTCGTCGGCGGGAATGCGCAGGTAGCGAAACGGGGTACCCGTGCTGTCACGCTTGCCCAACAAGAACATGCGGTGGCCGTCGATGTCCACAGGCAGCATGTAATTGTTGAATTCGGTGGCCTGCCCGGCCGAGTCGCGCAGTTTGTACGAGAAGCTGGGGCCAATGTTGCGCAAATGCTTTTCCGTGGGCGTCTTGTTGGCTGCGCCCAGGCGACTTTCGATGGAGTGGCGGAGGTCAACGGCCCGCACGTCCGTGCCCGACTCGGTGCCACCCGCAAAATTTTCGACGTTGATGACGCGCAGCCCCGTGAACTCGATGGTCATTTTGTCGCTGCCGTTGGTGAGCGAGCTGCTGCCGCCAACCACCCCCTCGAGCTGGAATGGCCGGGTATCCGCCCCCATGGGCAAGGCCTTGACCTGGAGAGTGGAGCCCCCGTCATCGAAGCTGGACTGAAAAATCTCCACCCCCATGAACTTGACCGGGTGGTTCACCATCACGCGCGCCTCGCGGGTCTCGCCCGTGGCTTTGTTCTGCAGCACGATGTCGCTGGCAAACAGCTTGGGCATGCCGGTGGAGTAGTACTCCACCACAAACTTCTTCAACTCCACCGTGAAAGGCAACTCCTGCAGCAGCACCCCCGTGGGTTGCGACAGGATGGCCACGTGCGCGTTGCTGCCTTCGGTCACCAGCAGGTTGCCGCGGAAGGTGGGGTTGCTCAGGGGCAGGCGGTGCTGCTCGGGCACATCGGAAATCAGTCCACCGCCGGAGAACACCGACTTGCCATTGAACAGCATTTGCGCCCGAACAATCAGGTCCCCGTCCAGCAACCCTCCGATGCAAATCAACACAATGGCGCTGTGGGCAGCCAGGTAGCCCAGCTTGTTGGCCGTTCCCGCTTTGGCGGCCACCATCCAGCCCTCGCCACCCGCCGTCTCACGCTGCTGGAGCTTGACCTTCCAGCCGGACTCGACCAGTGACTGCCCCACCCGCTCGGCCTGGGCACGCGCGTCGCCATTCAGCGTGGCCTCGGCACGGTGACCAAAGGCTTTCAGGCTTTGTTCGCGGATGTTCTCCTTGTAGGCCTTGAGGTCCGTCAGGATTTTGGGCGTGTTGCGGGCAATGCACAGCGTGGTGCTGACCACCAAAAACGCCAGAATCAGCAGGAACCACCAGGCGCTGTAGACGGCATACAGACTGAGCTTGGCAAACACCTCGGACCAGAAGGGACCGAACTGGTTGACGTAGTTGTTCATGGGCTCCTGCTGCTTGAGCACGGTGCCAATGACAGAGGCAATGCAGATGATGGTCAGCAGCGAAATGGCAAACCGCATGGAGGACAGCAGCTCCACCCCGTTGCTGAACCAGCGGGAAGGGCTATTGACGCTCAGGCCTTCGGTCGTGACGGTCATGCAGGAATCCGGAACAAAAAGCAGGGCTTGGGAAAAAGAAAAGGGCGGATCAGTGACCTGACCCGCCCGCTCTTGGAAGCTGGCCGCTGGGAAAGGTTCAATGCACGTCGTTCAACAAACGGCTCAACGGCGGCATTGTGCCCAGCAACATTAACGATGGCTTATATACACCCAGACGACCCAAGGGCAATCCGGGTGCAGCGGCTCAGCGCAGGCCGGCGATGTAATCGGAAACCGCCTTGATTTCGCGGTCATTCATCTTGGCCGCGACCATGGTCATCTGGGTGCTGTTTTTGCGCACGCCGTCGCGGAAGGCCACCAGTTGACTGGCGGTGTAGTCAGCATGCTGGCCGCTCAGGCGGGGGTACTGAGCAGGAATGCCCGCCCCGTTGGGGCTGTGGCAACCGGCACAGGCGGCCACCTGCCGATCGGGAATGCCGCCGCGGTAGATGCGCTCACCCAAGGTCACCAGGTCTTTGTTGACAGCGGAGCCCAGCTTGCCTTTTTGCGAAGCCAGCCAGTGGGAGATGTTGCGCATGTCATCGTCCGACAGCATGGAGGCAAAACCCACCATGACCGCGTTCTCGCGCTTGCCGGTTTTGAACTCGTGCAACTGCTTGACCAAGTATTCGGGGTGCTGCTGGGCCAGCTTGGGATTGACGGGGGTGGTGGAGTTGCCATCCGCCGCATGGCAGGCCACACACACTTGCCCGTACTGGGCGGCACCTTTGGCCAGGTCAGGCTTGGCTGTCTGGCCGTGTGCAGCCAGTGAAGCCGCAGCGAGGGCAGCGGCACCGAAGTAGGTAACAAACAATTTCATGACGTGTGCTGATGGTTTGAGCGATGATGGGCGGCTGGGCCGTGGAACCACTGCGGTACAGAAAAAACATGCGGATTTTACAATGCCGCTTTGCAAAGCCCCAGAATGACCGAGCCCTCCATCCCTCACCACCCGTCGGGTGACCTGCCTGCGACCGCAGATGCCAAAACCGCCAATGGCTGGTTGCACACCGCACGTTTCCTGACCACCGCCCCTCAACTGGAGCACCTGCCCCCGCTGAACGTCCCCGAAATCGCCTTCGTCGGGCGGTCCAATGCCGGCAAATCCACCTGCATCAACACCCTGACCCAGCAAAAGCGCCTGGCGTTTGCGTCCAAGACACCCGGCCGCACCCAAAGCATCAACCTGTTCTCACTGGGCAAACACAACCAGACCGACGCGGTGCTGGCCGACTTGCCCGGCTACGGCTACGCCGCCGTGCCCAAAGAGGCCAAGCTGCGTTGGCAGCGCGTCATGGCCAACTACCTGCGCACCCGCCCCAACCTGCGCGCCGTGGTCATGATGACCGACCCCCGCCTGGGCCTGACCGAGCTGGATGAAATCCTGCTCGATGTGATCCGCCCGCGGGTGGAAGAGGGCCTGAAATTTCTGGTGCTGCTGACCAAATCCGACAAGCTCACGCGCACCGAAGGGCAGAAAGTGCTGTCCATCACCAAGCTGCAAAGTGGCGGCGGCGAGGTCATGCTGTTTTCGGCCCTGAAAAAGAGTGGTGTGGACGAAGTGGCCCAACTGCTGTGGCAGTGGGCCCACCTGCCCGGCGACGCCAAGCCCGGGACTGACGCTGAAGCGACTGCCGCGGCCGCAGTGGCTGAACACAATGGGGGCGATGAGCCCCACGCCACCCCCGATTGAGTCCCTCACCCACACGCTGCCCCACGGCATTGACCTGAGTTGCCGTGTCGCCGGCCCGGTCGGTGCGCCGGCGCTGCTGTTTGTGCACGGCTTTCCGGAGGCGGCGTTTGTGTGGGACGGGTTGCTGCAACACTTTGCCGCCCCCCACCACGGCGGCTACCGCTGCGTGGCCCCCAACCTGCGCGGCTACGAGCACTCCAGTGCCCCCACCGATGTGGCCCAGTACCGCGCCAAACACCTGATGCAGGACCTACAGGCCCTCATTGCGCTGGAGGCCGGGCCATCCACGCCCCTGGTCGCACTGGTCGCCCACGACTGGGGTGGTGCCGTGGCCTGGGGGCTGGCGGCCACACAGCCGCAGTGCATGGAGCGCCTGTGCATCATCAACTCGCCCCACCCCGCCACGTTCTTGCGCGAATTGCAGCACTCACCCCAGCAGCAGGCGGCCAGTGCGTACATGAATTTTCTGGCCCGGCCCGACGCCCCGGAGTTGCTGGCACAAGACGATTTCCGCCGCCTGTGGGTGTTTTTTGAAGGCATGGGTGCCAGCGATGGACCCCACGCCTGGCTGACGCCTGAACTGCGCCAGCGCTACCGCGAGGTGTGGTCAATGGGGCTGCAGGGTCCCTGCCACTACTACGGGGCTTCGCCCCTGCGGCCCGCCACCGACGACACCCCCAACGTGCGCGGCCTCAGCCTGCCCGAGGCCCTGTGCCGGGTGGATGTACCCACGCAGGTGATCTGGGGCCTGAACGACACCGCACTGCCCCCCAGTCTGCTGGACGGGCTGGACCATTGGGTACCGCAACTGCGTGTGGACCGGGTCGCCGACGCCACCCATTGGTTGATCCACGAGCAACCCGAGCGGGTCAGGACGCTGCTGGGAGATTTTCTAATAGTGAAGCAAACTGTTCAATAAATGAAAGCGCCAGAAGGTGTTTTGATATAAAAATCTTCAACCCGCTGTCCGCTGATGAACCCACCCCAGGGGGGGGTCAGCGCCCGTACACCGATGCTTCGTCCGCCGGGCGGGTCTTGAAGCGCTTGTGCACCCAGTAGTACTGCTCGGGCATGGTCAGTATGCGTTGCGCCAGTTCATCGTTCATGCGCTGCACATCGGCCTGCAAGTCGGCGCTGGGGTAGTGGCCCCACACCGGCCCCACCTCCACGTCGTAGCCGGTGGGTGTCAAGCGGGCCGTCACACACAGCACCTGGGCCTTTCCGAGCCGCGCCAGCCGGGGCAGGGACGTGAGGGTGGCGGCCGACACCCCAAAAAACGACGCCCACACCGAATCGCCCAGGCCATGGTCCATGTCGGGCAGCAGGTACAGGGGGCAGCCCTCCCGGATGGCCGTGCCCAATGGCTTCAGGCCCTGCCACTTGGCCACCACCTGGGGCTCGCCAAAGCGCTGGCGGCCCCGGGCCATCCAGGCGTCGACCACCGCGTTTTTCTGTGGAGCGTACAGGCCACACAGTTTGCGCGGCAGGTGCACGGTCAGGGCGGTCCAACCCGCGTCCATGCCCACAAAGTGCGGAGCGAACACCACCGTGGGCGCACTGCCCCCCAGTGCCGCCACATCCCCCACCAAGCGCAGGCGCTGGGCCACCACCGCGCGCGGCGCCTCCCACAGCCACCCCCGGTCCAGCCAAGCCTGGGCAAAGTACACAAAGTGCGCCTTGACCGCGCGGCGGCGCTGCGCCTCGGTGTGCTCGGGAAAACACAGGCGCCAATTGGTCAGGGCAATGTGACGGCGCTTGGGCACCGCCACATACAGCGCCCGCCCCAACACCCACCCCAGGGCACGCAGCCAAGGCAGTGGCAGGCGCGCCAATGCCACCAGGCAAGCGAGGTTGACGCGTTGCACCGCAGTTTTGAGCCCGCTCATGCCGCCGTCTCCCGGGGGGCCTTGTAGCGGTGGTAACCCCACAGGTACTGGCTGGGGTGGGCCAGCACGAGATCGGCCATGGCCTGGTTGATGGCGGTGGCCGCGGCCAGCGCGTCGGTGGGCAGGGTCTGTGTCAACGGCTGCACATGCACCACAAACCCCCTGCCCCAACCCAGGCGCTCACCCCAGGCCAGCAGCACGGTGGTGTTGGGGGTTTGGGCCAACCGGCCGCTCAGGGTCATGGTGTAGGCGGGTTGGCCAAAAAATGGCGCCCACACCCCCTGGCCCATGGGCGGCACCTGGTCGGGCAACAGCCCCACCGCCGAGCCACCCTTCAAGGCCTTGACCAGCTGCTTGACCCCCGCCAGGGTGGTGGGTGCCGTCTCCAGGCCAGGACGCTGGCGGGCGGCCTGCACCACCGCTCGCAGCCACGCCTGGCGCGGGGGGCGAAACAACACCGTCATGGGTTTGTTCAGGGGCGCCCCCACCTGCTCGGCATAGGCGCGCGCCGTGATTTCAAAACACCCCAGGTGCGGTGTCAGAAACAGGATGCCGTGGCCCTGGGCCTGTGCCGCCTCGATGTGTGCCAGCCCCTGCAGGCGCGCGGCCACGGGTCGACCCAGCCACAGGCGGGGCAATTCGGCCACCATGCAACCGGCCTGTGCCACTGAGGCAAAAGCCTGCTTGCGCGACACACCGGCCAACCTGGCATGGGCCAGCAGGTGGCGGCGGTAAGTGGGCGAGGCGGCAAACACCACCCAGCCCAGCACCGCGCCCAGGGCGTGCAGTGCCCACAGGGGCCAATGGCTGAGCCAACGGAACAACCCCATCATGGGGAAACCCCTGGTAATGTCGGCAATGCACCGGGGATGCGGCGCGGCGCGGGTGTTTCACGGGGAGCAAGCATGGTTTGGACGGGAAAATCGGGGCAACCCCACACGGGTAACGGCAGGGGAAGGCAGGATGCCAGCCGGGCAACAACCTGGGGCATCGCGCTGGCATGGCGCGCGCTGCCCGGCGCTGAATTACACTTGAAACTGTCGTCGAGTTACTGAACAACTTGCGGGACGACGGCGCACCCCAGCGGTGCGCCAGGGCCAGCACCACCAGGGCTGCGGGCCAATTTCACCGCTAAAGCGTTCGCCAAGGCTCCGGCGCAGGCGAACTGCCTCGCAACAATGACAGGAGTTTATTCACATGGCGAACGACTTTCTTTTCACCTCCGAATCCGTCTCTGAAGGTCACCCCGACAAAGTGGCCGACCAGATTTCCGACGCCATTCTGGATGCCATTTTCGAGCAAGACCCCCGCAGCCGCGTGGCCGCCGAAACCCTGACCAACACCGGTCTGGTCGTGCTGGCCGGTGAAATCACCACCAACGCGCACGTCGACTACATCCAGGTGGCGCGCGACACCATCAAGCGCATCGGCTACGACAACACCGAGTACGGCATCGACTACAAGGGCTGCGCCGTGCTGGTGGCCTACGACAAGCAGAGCAACGACATCGCCCAGGGTGTGGACCATGCGTCGGACGACCACCTGAACACCGGCGCT